>CP115966.1:1830597-2135696 GCA_027941995.1 Erythrobacteraceae bacterium WH01K
TCGGCGGGTTCATGCGCGGACTGGTGCAGGAAGTGCTGTCGCTGTCCGTGTGGTTCGTGGCGGCATTCTGCATTCACTACCTGCATTATCCGCTGTATTCCCTGCTGCTCGGCTACATTGCATCCTCGACGCTGTCGGCGCTGCTGGGCTTCGCCTTGCTGCTGCTGATCCCCTATATCGGCATGAAGATCATCATAGGTCTGGCAGCGGCCGACAATGGCGGTTCCGAACTCAAGCCTTTCGACCGCGTTCTGGGCTTTGCCACGGGACTGGTGAAGGGTGCGCTGATTGCAGTTTTCGGCTTCTGCCTCATCGCCTTCACCTTCGACGAAACGTGGAGCATTACCGGACGGCCGGCATGGGTTGCGACCGCGCGCACCTATCCCGCAATCAATGCAGCAACGAACGAGCTTGTGCCGCTTATCGCTGTGCGCCGGGCCAATTTGCGTGAAGCTGGGGAAGCTGCCGCAGAAGGCGCGGAATGACCGCTCGTCCTGCAGGGAAACTGTACACCCCCGAAATGCTTCACCTGGCCACGCAGCTGGCCGAATTCCCGCCGCGGCCGGAATTGCCGCTTCACGGGGAAGCCAGGTCCGCCACGTGCGGAAGCAAACTCGCCCTCGATGTCGAAATTGCGAATGACGAAATATCCGCTTCGGGACTGCTGGTGCAGGCCTGCGCCGTCGGACAGGCGAGCGCCGCCCTGTTTGCGCAGTGGATCGATCGTCGCCCCGTATCGGAAGTGACAGTTGCAGGCGAGGCTGTCGAACGATGGCTTGGAGGAGACGCTCGCCTGCCGGAGTGCATCGATCTTGCAACGATTGCAGCTGCGCGCGACTATCCCGGCAGGCATGGGGCAATCCTGCTACCGTGGAGAGCCTTTTCCGACGCGCTTTGCAACGCGCCCGGATCGGGCTAATCCGTCAGGCGACGCGCCTGGGGGAGGGTAGGTCAGGTCATGAGTGAATCAACAGCACCATCGCCGGAAGCCGCCGGAACACGCGAGCCCAGCGAGAAGGAAATCCGTCTCGTCATCGCCGCCAGTTCCGCGGGCACGATTTTCGAGTGGTACGATTTCTTCATCTACGGGACGCTCGCCTACATCCTGAAAGACGCGTTCTACGACGTCGACAACGACACGCTCGGCCTGTTGCTGGTGTGGTCGACATTTGCCGTCGGCTTCGCCTTCCGGCCTATCGGCGCGGTCTTGTTCGGTTTTCTCGGGGACCGGCTGGGCCGCAAATATACCTTTCTCGTCACCGTCACTCTGATGGGCATTGCCACCGCCGGGGTCGGCCTGATCCCGACGGTCGCGACGATAGGAATTGCCGCGCCCATCATCGTCATCCTGCTCCGCATTCTCCAGGGTCTGGCCCTCGGCGGAGAATATGGCGGCGCGGCAATCTACGTGGCTGAACATGCGAAGCCGGAAAAGCGGGGCTTTTACACCAGCTTCATCCAGGCGAGCGTCGTTGGCGGCTTCGTCCTGTCGATCATCGTCGTACTGGCCTGCCGGTTCCTGATACCTGAGGACGATTTCGCCGCCTGGGGTTGGCGCGTCCCGTTCCTGCTTTCGATCCTGCTTCTCGTCATCTCGCTGTGGATGCGGCTCAAGCTCTCGGAAAGCCCGGTGTTCCAAGCGATGAAGGCCGAGGGAAAGATTTCCGGCAATCCCTTCGTCGAAAGCTTCACCTATCCCGGGAACAAGAAGCGCATCTTCGTCACCCTGTTCGGCGTGACCGGCGTGCTGACCACAATCTGGTATACCGCATTCTTTTCCGGGATGAGCTTCCTGCGCGGCCCGATGCATGTCGCCGACCTGACGGTCGAACTTCTGCTGCTCGTATCCGGCCTGCTCGCCATGTCGTTCTACATCCTGGTCGGCAAGTGGTCGGACCGGGTCGGACGCAAGAAACCGATCATCATCGGTGCGATCCTGTCGCTCGCACTGCTGTTTCCGGCCTTTTGGGCGCTGGGCAGCCTCGCCAATCCGGGTCTCGCCGAGGCATCGGAGCGTACGCCCGTCGTCGTGCGGGGGGCGAATTGCACGACCGATCCCTTTGCCGAATTGCTGGACCGCGAGCAGACGTCCTGCGGGAAACTCCTAGAAACGCTGACCGCTTCCGGGGTCACCTACGACGTCGAACCGGCCGCCACGCTCGGCCTGTCTGCGGGCGGTGAAGACATCGCGATCGCGCCCGAATGGCTGGAAAGCGGCGCTGCGCGAAGCGAGGGGGTCCGGGCGGCCCTTACCGAATACGGCTTCGACTTTTCGAAGCAGCAACCGGATGCCCTGCGGCTTCTCGGGATCGTCGGCGTGCTGCTCGTCCTCGGGCTTCTTTCGGCGCTTACCTATGGTTCCGTTGCCGCCCTGCTGGCCGAGATGTTCCCGCCCAGCATCCGCTATTCCTCCATGTCCATTCCCTATCACATCGGGGCCGGGTACCTCGGAGGCTTCCTGCCTCTGATCGCAGGCATCATCGTTGCGCGAACCGGCGACCTGTATGCAGGGCTGTGGTACACATGGGGCGTGGTCGCCTTCGGCGTAATCGTCGCCTGGTGGGGCCTGCCGGACGGACCGCCGAAAGATTTCGAAGAGCGCGCCGAAAGCTGACGTGAGAAACGAAGACCTTCCCCCGGTCCCGACGCCAACCATACGCCTCGACATCGACCGCGATGCGCTGGGAGCGAACTGGCGGTTCCTCGATCGCCTTTCCCGTCCGGCACGCGCCGGTGCGGCGGTCAAGGCCGATTGCTACGGCCTGGGCGTCGACACCTGTCTACCCGTCCTTCTGGAAGCAGGCGCGCGCGACTTTTTCGTGGCCCACTGGAGCGAGGTTTCCGGCGTCCTGCGCCATGCGGAGGCGCATCAATTGGCCGTGCTGCACGGCGTCAATACACCGGAAGAAGTGCAGTACGCGCGGGCCACCGGCGTTCGCCCGGTCATCAATTCGCTGCATCAGGCGCGCTTGTGGAACCAGTCGGGCGGCGGCGAATGCCATCTGATGATCGACACCGGCATACACCGTTTGGGGATATCGCCGGAACAGGCGCGCGACCCCGCAATCGCAGCGCTGGACGTCGGTGTCCTGATGTCTCACCTTTCCTCCGCCGACGAAGACGGGGAAACCAGCGGCGACCAGCTTGCCGCGTTCCATGCAGCGAAGGATGTTGTCGGGGCGAGGGAACTCAGCATCGCCAACAGCGCAGGTGTCGGGCTCGGTTCGCAATACGCCTTCGATCTCACGCGGCCCGGTCTCGCGCTTTACGGCGGCGTCCCGCGGCCGGAGCTTGAAGGCCGGATCAGGCAGGTCGCCTTTCCGCGCGCCTCGATTATACAGGTCCACGAGCTGAAGGCAGGCGACAGCGTAGGGTACAACCGGGAATTCACCGCAAGCGAGCCGATGCGCGTCGGCACCGTGTCGCTGGGTTACGCCGATGGCTTCCTGCGCAGCTGGGGCGCGCGTGGCTGGCTGGAACATGACGGCAGGAAGCTGACCCTGCTGGGCAAGGTATCGATGGACATGGTAATCGTGGACCTCCGGGACACACCGGACATTGGCCTCGGTGACTGGCTCGATGTTCCTTACGACCTGCCGTCCGCGTCGCGAGTCAGTGGCCTTTCCCAATACGAATTGCTGACGGTTCTGGGCCAGCGAATGCGCGGCTGAGGACTGCACTTCGTTGCATCGCAACGCTATTTTGCAGTGCGCTCATTGCGGTGCAGCACGGCGTGATGCTACATTGCTGTACAAGAGACAATCAGGACCGCGGGAAAGAGACGGCATGGCAGGCAAGGACACGGCTTCCGGAGAGCCGATCATCATCAAAAAATACGCCAACCGGCGGCTCTACAATACGCAGAGCTCCAGCTACATCACGCTGGAAGACCTGGCCAGGATGACCCGCGACGGTGTCGAGTTCGAGGTCAAGGATGCCAAATCGGGCGACGATATCACCCGGTCGATCCTGACCCAGATCATCATGGAAGCCGAAAGCGGAGGCGCCCCCATGCTCCCCATCAGCTTCCTGCGCCAGATCATCGGCATGTATGGCAATTCGATGCAGGCGGTCATGCCGACCTATCTCGAAACCGCGATGCAGAACTTCCGCGAGAACCAGGCCAAATGGCAGGAAGCGGCAAAGAACACGGCTGGCGGCAGCCTGCTGGCCAGGATGCACGAAACCAACATGGCGATGATGCGCGCTGCGACCGAAGCCTTCATCCCCGGCGCCGGTCAGAAAACGGACTCGCCGCCGACGGACCCTGTTGCCGGATCGGAAGACCAGCTATCGGCATTGCGCGACCAGATGGCGGCCATGCAGAAGAAGCTGGACGAGCTGGGCAAGTAACGCCACCTGACAGCGCACGCCGGACCGGCGTCGTCAACGAATTACGGACACGCAACCCATGCCGAATATCCGCCACGCCCTTTCCGTCAAACGGGAAGACGATTTTGCAGCCTGGTACCAGTCGGTCATTTCCGAAGCCGAGATGGCGGAAGAATCGGGAGTGCGGGGCTGCATGGTCATCCGGCCCTGGGGCTACGGCATATGGGAACGTATCCAGCGCCTGCTGGACGACCGGATCAAGGTGACCGGCCACGACAACGCCTATTTCCCGATCTTCATCCCGCTCGCCAATTTCGAGCGCGAGGCGGAGCATGTCGAAGGCTTTGCCAAGGAAATGGCCGTCGTCACCCACCACCGGCTCGTCGCCGACGGGAAGGGCGGTCTGAAGCCCGATCCCGAGGCGAAGCTGGAAGAGCCGCTGATCGTTCGCCCGACATCCGAAACCATCATCGGCGACGCTATGGCACGCTGGGTTCGCAGCTGGCGAGATCTCCCGCTGAAGCTGAACCAGTGGGCTAATGTCGTGCGCTGGGAAATGCGGACCCGCATGTTCCTGCGGACCAGCGAATTCCTGTGGCAGGAAGGGCATACTGCCCATGCCGACGAGGCCGAGGCCAAGGAACACACGCTCCGCATGCTGGAAGTGTACCGCGCCTGCGCCGAGGAAGATCTGGCGATGCCGGTCGTCGCGGGCGAGAAGCCGGAGAACGAACGCTTCCCCGGCGCGGTGGAAACGTGGTCGATCGAGGCGATGATGCAGGACGGCAAGGCCTTGCAGGCCGGCACCAGCCATTATCTCGGCACGAACTTTTCGAAGGCCGCAAACATCAAGTATCAGGACCGCGAAGGCGGCGAACAGCTGTGCCATACGACCAGCTGGGGCGTGTCCACCCGCATGATCGGCGGCGTCATCATGACGCATGGCGACGATGACGGGCTGCGCGTGCCGCCGCGCATCGCACCGCACCAGGTCGTGATCCTGCCGATGCTGCGGGACAAGCCGGAAGATGCAGCGCTGATCGATTACTGCGAGGAATTGCGCGCCAGCCTGATCCGCGAACAGGCGCTGGGCGAACCGATCCGCGTGCTGCTCGACACGAAGCCCGGCAAGGCTGCGGCAAAAAGGTGGGACTGGGTGCGAAAGGGCGCGCCCGTCATCATCGAAGTCGGTGGGCGCGACATGGAAAACGGCGTCGTCAGCCTGCTTCGCCGGGATGATCTGTGGAACACGGAAAACGGGAAGCCGGCCTTCAAAACGCCTTCCCGCGAAGAGGCTGCGTCCGGCATGGCTGCCATGCTCGAGGATATCCAGAACACGCTGTTTGCTCAGGCTCGCGAGCGCCGCGACGCCAACATAAGGCGCGACATCACGACGCTGGACGGATTGCGCGAGTTCTTCTCTGCCGACGCGAAATTCCCCGGCTGGGCCGAAGTGGAGTGGTCGAAACCCACTGGCGAGGCTCTGGAGAAGGTGGTGGAGCAGCTCAAGGAAATGAAGCTGACCGTTCGCAACGTCCCGATGGATGATGCCGGGGCCACCGGAACCTGCATCTTCACCGGCGAACCCGCGGCCGAGAAGATCTACGTCGCAAAGGCGTATTGACCGCGCGCGGTTAAACGTCTGAAAAGACGTCCATGCGCAAATCCATCTTCGCCGCCGCCCTTATCGCAACCACCGCAGCCGTGCCGGCAGCCGCACAGGATGCTGGAACGCAATCGGCCAATCCCGATCCCGGCCCGCTCGTGTCCATGGAGCGGATGCAGGCGGACATGGACACAATCATCGGCTTCGGCACCCGGCATACCCTCTCGGCTCAGGACGATCCGGAGCGCGGGATCGGCGCGGCGGTCGACTGGGCCCTCGCGGAGTTTTCCCGGACCGGGCAGGCGTGCGGCGATTGCCTTGAAGTTCTGCCGGTTGGAAAGGTCGTGGAACCCGACGGACGCCGCATTCCAGAACCGACACTGGTTCGAAGCGCCGTCGCCATCCAGCGCGGGACCGAGCGACCGGACGAAGTCGTCATCGTCCAGGGCCATTACGACAGCCGCGTCACCGATCCGCTCAACGCAGTCGACGACGCGCCCGGCGCGAATGACGACGGGTCGGGAAGCGTGATGATCCTTGAGGCCGCGCGCATCCTGTCACAGCGCGAATATCCCTCGACCATTATCTACGCCCTGCTGTCGGGCGAGGAGCAGGGGCTTTATGGTGCCGGCATCCTTGCCGACTGGATCGCGGAACAGGGCATGACCGTGAAGGCGGTCCTCAACAACGACATGATCGGCAATAGCTGCGGCAGCGACGGTTTCTGCGACGAAGATAACGTGCGCGTTTTCTCGGAGGGTCCGCGTGCCGACCTGACGGACGATGTGCGCGCAAGCCAGCGCCGTTTTGGCGGGGAGAACGATTCGCCCGGACGCAACCTGTCCCGCTGGCTCGAAGGCGTTGCCGAAGCGCACCCGGACGGCATGCAGGTCCGGCAGATCTGGCGGACCGACCGCATGGGGCGCGGCGGGGATCAGATACCGTTCCTCGACCGGGGCTATCCCGCCGTGCGCGTGACGGTCGCGGTGGAGGATTACGAGCACCAGCACCAGGATCTGCGCGTCGAGGACGGGATCACTTATGGCGATACCGCAGACGAACTGGACTGGACCTATCTCACCCGTGTAGCCCAGTTGAACGTCCGCGCGCTCGACCGGCTTGCCCGGGCGCCGATGCCGCCATCGGTCCAGGCCGACGCTGCCGTGCGGACCGATACCCTCATGTCGTGGGACGCCGTGCCCGGCGCGCATCATTATCATGTGAAGGTCCGCCGGACGTTCGAACCGTCCTGGCGCGATGAGGTCCCTTCCGGAACTTTGGGGCAGGAATGGAGCGCCGATGTCATGGACACCGGAACGAGCGTCGAACTGGCCGTTCCGCTGCGCGGCGACGACTGGATCTTCGGCGTCAATGCCTGCTCTGCCGACGAAGCATGCAGCCCGGTGTCCAGCGCCGTGCCGGCAGGTGCTTTTGCGCCGATCATGGCGACCGAGGATGACAGCGAGTAAAGGCGTCCCCATATAGCGGGGCACATGACACAGAACAAAAACAAGAAACGCGGAGGCCGGCCCCATGGCCTGCCGACCCCCGCACAGATTATCGAATTCATCCAGTCCAGCGAAACTCCGGCCGGCAAGCGCGAGATCGCCAAGGCGTTCGGCCTGAAAGGGCAGGAGAAAATAGCCCTCAAGAAGCGGCTGAAGGACATGGCCGAAGAAGGCCTGATCGACGGGCGCAAGACAGCGTATCACCGCATGGGCGGCGTTCCGAAGGTCACAGTCCTGCGCATTGTCAAAATCGACGATACCGATCTCTGGGCGCAGCCCGACAATTGGTCACCCGAAAACGAAACCAATCCACCGCGTCTCCTCGTTGTCGAGGGGAAGCGCGGCCGCGGCGGTAAGCAGAAAGGGATGCCAGCCCTGAAAACCGGCGACCGGATACTGGCACGCACGGAAGAAACGGGGGATGGCTGGAAAGCCCACCCGATGAAAAAGCTCCCCGCCCGGACCGAAGGGCTGATGGGTGTCATCGAGATCGACAAGGCCGGCAAGGCATGGCTTGCCCCGGTCGACAAGAAGATCCGCAACTCGTCGCCGGTATCGAACCTGAACGGGGCCGAGGACGGCCAGCTCGTCTTTGCCGAACCTGCCGGACGCAGCCACCGCTCCGGCGTCAAGGTCACCGAGGTTGTCGGCGACCCGCTGGCCCCGAAGGCTTTCAGCCTGATCGCCATAGCGAAACACGGCATTCCCAACGTATTTCCCGAAGAAACGCTGGAAGAGGCCGAACGGGCGGCCGGCCTGCCGCTTCATCATGACAGCCGCGAGGATCTGCGAGACGTGCCGATCCTGGCCATCGACCCGGCCGATGCCCGCGATCACGACGATGCCATATGGGCCGAACCCGATCCGGAGAACGAGGGCGGCTTCCGCGCCATCGTCGCGATTGCCGATGTCTCCTATTACGTGCGGCCCGGCAGCGCGCTCGACAAGGAAGCGCGCAAGCGGGGGAACTCCGTCTATTTCCCCGACCGCGTGGTACCCATGCTGCCGGAGATCCTGAGCGCCGACGTGTGTTCGCTGAAGCAGGGCGAGGACCGCGCTGCCATGGCCTGCCATCTGCGGATCGACGCAGAGGGCCGGGTCACTTCCCACCGGTTCACGCGTGCAGTTGTGCGCCTCACGCGAAACATCGCCTACGAAGATGCGCAAAAGGCCATCGACGATGACAGCGCCGGCGAAGAATTGCGGAACCTGTGGGCGGCATGGAATTTGCTCGCCGATGCCAGGGCCAGGCGCGATCCGCTGGATCTGGACCTGCCCGAACGGCGCGTGGTTCTCGACGAGAAGGGGCGGATTGCGGAAATCGCCGTGCGTGAACGGCTGGATGCCCACCGCGTGGTCGAGGATTTCATGATCGCAGCCAACGTCGCCGCCGCGAAAGCGCTGGAGGCGAAGGCTGCCCCGACCGTCTACCGCGTCCACGAACAACCAAGCCGCGAAAAGATCATCGCCCTGCGCGATTATCTCGCCACGCAGGACAAGACGCTGGCCATGGGTCAGGTCATGACCCCTTCGATCTTCAACCGGCTCCTCAAAGATGTCTCGGACCCGGCGGAAAAGGCGCTGCTGATGGAAGCGGTGCTGCGCAGCCAGACACAGGCCTATTACGGGCCGAACAATGCCGGTCATTTCGGCCTGGCGCTGGGAAGCTATTCGCACTTCACATCGCCCATCCGTCGCTATGCCGACCTGCTGGTCCATCGGGCTCTGGTCGATGCCTACCGGCTCGAGCAGCCAAAACCGAAGAACGGCCTGCCGGAACAGTCCGGGCTGGCTGAACGGGACCGCGACAACCTCTCCCAGATTACCGATGCGATCAGCAAGACGGAGCGGCGCGCGATGGAGGCCGAGCGTGACACGGTCGACCGCTATGTCGCAGCCTGGCTTTCGGAGCGCGTCGGCGAAACCTTCGAAACCCGTATCACCGGCGTGCAGGGGTTCGGTTTCTTTGCCACCATCGTCGGTCTCGGCGGGGATGGGCTGGTTCCGGTTTCCACGCTGGGACGCGAATATTTCCGCTACGACGAGGCAGCACAGGCGCTGATCGGCGAGACCACCGGCACGCGCTACGAGGTAGGGCAGAGGCTGGAACTGAAACTCGGCGAGGCTAACGCCCTGACCGGCGCGTTGAAATTCGAAGTCCCGGACGGGGACGGCAGCCCTGTCGAACCGCGCGGCGATCGTCCATCGGACAAGCGCAAGGGTGCTCGCAAGCCCAAGGGCAAACGCCCGCCCGGAACCGGTGGCAAGGACGGTGCGAAAGGCAAGCCGAAGCGGATGACCGGCAAGCGCGGCAGGCCCGGCAACATCCGCCACCAGGGCCGCAGGAAATAGCGGAACGGGAAGAGCTGGCCGGTCATTGGTAGGCAAAAGGAGAAATATCCATGCTTACCCCCGGCCAGAAAGTGCCTTCCCTCGATCTGCCATTGACCATCGATGCCCGTTTCGAACTGTCGAAACAGAAGCCTGATACCTACACCATGCTTGTCTTCTATCGCGGCAAACACTGCCCGATCTGCAAGGGCCAGCTGGAGGAGATCGGCGGCCGCCTTAGCGATTTCACCGATCGCGGCATCAATGTCTTCGCAATCTCGATGGATAGCGAAGAACGCGCCATGGTCGCGCATGACGAGTGGGACACTCACGACCTGCCGCTGGCCTATGGCCTAAGCGAAGAAAAGGCCCGCGAATACGGCCTGTTCATCAGTGAGAAGCGCAGCGGTAGCGAAGAACCGGACATGTTCTCGGAACCCGGAATGTTCCTCGTCAAACCCGATGGCGAACTGTATTTCCAGGTTGTTCAGAACGCACCGTTCACGCGGCCGCCGCTCGACGATCTGCTGGACGGCATCGATTTCATCCAGAAGAACGACTACCCGACCCGCGGCACCCTGACGTAATCAGGCGGGCGAGGGGGCGCTTCTCGTCTATTTCGAAAGCCGGTCGATATCCTCTTTGGTGATACCGCCGGGAAGAATGTAGAGCGGACAAGGCAGCTTGCCTGCATTGGCTGAAAAATGCGCCACGAGGGGGCCGGGTGTTCCCTCGTCCGCACTGCCCAATACCAGTGCCGCGACTTCCGGATGCTCATCGAGATATTCGCGGATCACGGCCTGGCCTTCACCGACCTTGACCGCGATGGTCGGCATTCGTCCTTCATCATCCATCAGCGCGCCAGCGGCACTGTTGGCGATGGCCTCGGCCCGGTCCCTGGCTTCCTGTTCGATCGTCGCCTGCACGCCTCCGAAGGCATTGAAGTTCTGCGGTTGCACGAGTGCCAGGATATGGACGGCACCGCTAGTCGCTGCCGCGCGGTTGGCTGCAAACCTCAGCGCTTTGCGTGCTTCGTCCGTTTCGTCGATAATCGTAAGGTAAACGCGCATCTGCCCCCTCTTTCTGCCAGCGTATTTCGGCTGAAAACGTATGCATAGCAAGACTGCCCTTCGGACCCGGGGCCAAGATGCTTGCCGCGCGGCGGATATGTCGCCTAAGCGTTGGGGAGAAACGATAGCAGCGCTGCAAAGGACCTCGTCCGCTTTATGCCCACGCCCATCAAGATGCCCGCCCTGTCCCCGACCATGGAGGAGGGCACACTCGCCAAGTGGCTGGTAAAGCCCGGCGACAGCATCTCTGCCGGCGACATCATGGCCGAAATCGAAACCGACAAGGCGACGATGGAGTTCGAAGCGGTGGACGAAGGCACGATCGCGTCCATCACCGTCGAGGAAGGGACCGAAGGTGTCGCTGTCGGGACAGTGATCGCGATGCTGGCCGAAGACGATGAAGACCTGGAAGAAGCGGCGAAGGCGGCTCCGGTCTCAGGCAATGACGCTTCCGAAGAGACGGCAATTGCTGCGCCGGCCCCGTCGCCAGCGCAATCGCCGGAACCAGAGGAGCCCAAGCCCGCTTCTCCTGCACCGAAAGCGGAGAATGATTCCGGCGACCGGATCGTCGCATCGCCGCTGGCGAAGCGCATTGCAGCGCAAAAGGGGATCGATCTTGCGGCCATCACCGGCTCGGGGCCGGGCGGCCGGATCGTAAAGGCCGATGTCGAGGACGCGAAGACTGGCAATGCAACTGAAGAGCAGGATCCGAATGCGGAAATGGCAGCGCCTCGCACGCCGTCTGTGACCCCGGCAGAAAGCGAATTCGGCGCGCCTTACGAGGAAGAGAAGCTCACCAATGTCCGCAAGGTCATTGCCCGCCGCCTGACCGAGAGCAAGCAGCAGGTTCCGCATTACTACCTGACCATCGACGTCAATCTTGATCCGCTTCTGGCGCTGCGCAAACAGCTCAATGCCAGCCTGGAGGCGGATGGCATCAAGCTCAGCGTAAACGACCTCCTGATCAAGGCACTGGCCCGGGCATTGATGCGCGTGCCGCAATGCAATGTCAGCTTCCAGGGCGACACGGTGCATAAATACAAGCGCGCCGACGTGTCGGTTGCCGTCGCGGCGCCGAGCGGGCTTATCACGCCGATCATCACCGAAGCCGATACCAAGGGCCTCGGCCAGATCAGCACCCAGATGAAGGAACTGGCCGCCAAGGCGCGCGACGGCAAGCTCCAGCCCCATCAATACCAGGGCGGCACGGCCAGCCTGTCCAATCTCGGCATGTTCGGGATCAAGCAGTTCGAGGCGGTCATCAACCCGCCGCAAGGCATGATCCTGGCTGTCGGCGCCGGTGAACAAAGGCCGCACGTCGTCGACGGCAGCCTGCAGGTCGCCACCGTCATGAGCGCCAGCGGCAGCTTCGATCACCGTACGATAGACGGCGCGGACGGCGCGCAACTGATGGAAGCGTTCAAGCAGCTTTGCGAGAACCCGATGGGTCTCGTCGTCTGATGCAGCTTTCGCCCGCACTCCTTCTAATGCTGTGCGTGGCAATTGCCGGCTGCTCGAAGCCTATACGCGACGATCCCGACGAACCTTCGCCTGTCATCGAACCGATCGACCGGACGGCAAATGTTCCCGAAAGACCGGTGCGCATCGGTTTCGACGGACCGCGTTTCGATGCGTGCGCCGCTTTCGGCATGGTGACCAATATCGGGTCGGCACAGGACGCGCGGCTGACAGTCCGCAATGCACCGGCGGGCACTGCGGAGGAGGTCGACGCGCTTCCTGTGGGAGCAGGCGTCGCCATGTGCCAGCGTGTCGGCGGATGGGTCGGGATCGTCTACGCGCCGGACGGCACCGATAGCGCAGGATGCGGAACCGGCTCACCGGTTGCGACCGTGCGCGATTACGACGGGCCCTGCCGTTCCGGCTGGGTTCGCGACGATTATCTGAAACTTATTGCAGGATAATCATGCAGGACCGGCAGCCCATGATCCGCGTCACCGCGATGCCGACCGATCTCAATCCCTATGGGGGCGTCTTCGGCGGTTGGCTGATGGCGCAGATGGCCCTGGGGGCGGGCTCACTCGCAAGCCGCGAGGGGCAGGGCAAGGCCGTGGTCGTATCGGCCACCGATTTTGCCTTCCCGGGCGCCATGCAGGTCGGGGATGAACTCTCCGTCTATTGCGAGATCGCGGCCACCGGCACGACTTCACTGACAATTAACGCCGAAGCAATCGCCCGCACCCGCAACGGCGAGGCTGAAACCCGCGTGGCGGGCGGCACATTCAAATTCGTCATGCTGGGCGAAGACGACAAACCGCGGCCGTTCCGACAGGCTTCTATCGCCGCGGAATCGGCTAACGATTAGAGGAATTTATGGCTGGAACATCATACGACGTCGTAATTCTCGGGTCCGGCCCGGGGGGCTATGTTGCAGCGATCCGCTGCGCACAGCTGGGCCTCAAGACCGCGATCGTCGAACGTGAGCTGCTCGGGGGCATCTGCCTGAACTGGGGCTGCATCCCGACCAAGGCGCTCTTGCGCTCGGCAGAGGTCTTCCACCAGATGCAGAACGCGAAGGATTACGGCCTTTCCGTCGCAGGCAAGATCAAGGCCGACCTCGACGCAGTAGTCAAGCGAAGCCGGGGCGTTGCCAAGCAGCTGAACCAGGGCGTCACGCACCTGATGAAGAAAAACAAGATCGCCGTTCACATGGGTGAGGGCAGGCTGACCGGTCCGACCTCGCTGACCGTCAAAAGCGACAAGGGCGAAGAGCAGCTTTCGGCAAAGCATGTCATCGTTGCGACCGGAGCGCGGGCGCGCGACCTGCCTTTCGCCCCTGCCGACGGGAAACGGATCTGGACCTATCGCACGGCAATGACGCCGCCGGAAATGCCGAAAAAGCTGTTGGTCATCGGATCGGGCGCGATCGGCATCGAGTTCGCAAGCTTCTACAACGATATGGGCGCAGACGTGACGGTGGTCGAAATGCTCGACCGGATTGTCCCGGTCGAGGATGAAGACGTCTCTGCTTTCCTGCACAAATCCTTGAAAAAGCAGGGTATGACAATCTTGACCGGAGCCGGGGTGGAAGACCTAAAGGCAACGGGCGAAGGCGTCAAAGCGAAAATCAAGAACGACAAGGGCGAAGTGGCCGACCACGAGTTCAGCCATGCCATTGTCGCTATCGGCATCCAGCCAAACACAGCCGATATCGGACTGGAAAACCTTGCAAAAATGGAACGCGGCTTCATCGAGATCGACGATTTCGGCCGCACGAAATCCGAAGGTTTGTGGGCAATCGGCGATTGCACACCGGGCCCGTGGCTGGCGCACAAGGCAAGCCACGAAGGCGTCACCGCAGCGGAATCGATCGCGAAGGAACTGGGGAATGGCGAAGTCCACCCGCATTCGCTCGACCGCAGCAACATCCCCGGCTGCACCTATTGCCATCCGCAAGTCGCCAGCGTCGGCCTGACCGAAGCGAAAGCGAAGGAAGCCGGCTACAAGCTCAAGGTCGGAAATTTCCCCTTTATCGGTAACGGCAAAGCCATCGCGCTCGGTGAAGCGGAGGGCTTCATCAAGACGGTCTTCGACGCCGAGACCGGGGAACTGCTGGGTGCACACATGGTCGGTGCCGAGGTTACCGAACTGATCCAGGGCTACGTCGTCGGCAAGACCCTCGAAACGACCGAGGCCGAGCTTATGAACACGGTGTTCGCGCACCCCACGCTGAGCGAGATGATGCATGAAAGCGTCCTCTCCGCATACGGTAAGGCTTTGCATATATAGGGAAAATGGAACGTGACGTCATGGCTTCGTGACGTCAGGAGGTCATCTGCCGCTGCGAACTCGCGGCCGCCGACTGGTGCACTGGTCAAGGACCAGCGCCGGACCTCACTATCCGAATTCAGGACCCCTTCGCAGTGCAGGGCGTTGGTCTGGCTAAGGAGATTGCCATGACCAAGAATGACCCGAAAAAGCCGGACCCGAGCGATACGAGCCGTGTGACCGAGGAACATCGCGCTCTACAGAACCAGAGCTCGGTGACAGCGGATGAATACCCGAAGGAACAGCGCGAGGCGCAATCGCTCGTCACCCCGAAGAAGAAGCAGGACGACTAGCCTCCGGACACGGCGCGCATCATTTCCGCGCACAGGATCGCGCCGTATGTTCCCACCGCGTAGCCCAGAACGGCCAGCAGGACGCCGACAGGCGCCAGAGCCGGGTGGAATGCACTTGCGACCACCGGCGCGCTGGCCGCTCCCCCCACATTCGCCTTGCTGCCGACGGCAACGAAAAAGAACGGGGCACGAATCATCCATGCGACTGCGAGCAGGAGGATGGTGTGGATCAGCATCCAGATCACGCCGATCGCCATGTAGCCGGGCGTCTCGGCGATCTGCGTGACGTCCATTTTCGTCCCGATGACGGCCACCAGCAGGAAGATGAAAACCGTTCCGAACTTGCTGGCACCAACGCCTTCCAGCGCACGCGCGCGGGTGAAACTGGCTGCCAGGCCGAAAGTCGTCGCGAACAACACGACCCAGAAGAACTGGCTCGCCAATACGCTGTCATCGCCGTTCAAACCGGCGAAGAACGCGCCGAGCGGTCCGGCAAGCAGATGGCACAGACCGACGGCCGCAAATGTCGTGCCGAACAGCAGAACGTAATCGTTACCGCTCGCCACGCGTTCCACCGAAGACGTGTAATTCGCCATCTTGTCGCGCAAGGCATCGATCGCGCTGCTATCGGCCCGAAGCCAGCGATCCATCCGCGTGCTGGCCCCTGCTCCGTAGAGCAAGAAGGCCATCCAGATATTGGCGACAATGATGTCGACCGCGATCAGGGCCGAATACTGGCTGATATCGAACTGGTAGATTTCGAGCATTGCGGTCTGGTTCGCCCCGCCGCCGATCCAGCTGCCTGCAAGCGTTGCGAGGCCACGCCAGGCAGCGCTGCTACCCTCGCTGACGATGGCGGGGTCGAACTGGGCAACGATATAGAGAGCTATAGGGCCACCGATAACAATGCCGATGGTCGCGGTGAAAAACATGATCAGAGCCTTGGGCCCCAGACCGATCACGCCTTTCAAGTCTATACTCAGTGTCATCAGGAACAGCGCCGCAGGAAGGAAATAGTCCTTCGCAACCGGCCACAGATTGCTGTCGGTCACGTCGATCAGCCCGAAAGTCACCATGAGGGACGGAAGGAGATACGCGACAAGGATGATCGGGACGAATGTGTAAAACCGGCTCCACGACGGTCTGGCTCTGGTCACGAAAACGAAGGCCAGGACCGCGGCGAGCAGGCCAAGAATGATTCGATCGTCGGTAATCATCGTGCAGTCCCTATGGAAAAGAGGGTAGTTTCGCTTACGCGATTTTGCTGGTTCGTACCCCGTCTAAAGGTTTGCTGGCCATCTGGGGATTGCAGAAACCCCCGGATCTTCACCCGTTTGTCCGTCCCAGAGGCCGGCAATGATCGGAAGTCGCCGGGTCCCGACCAGTGGTCCCACGAGATACGTCTCCCTTAGATTTCGAGAATTTTTCTTGCATTATTCTCAACGGTTTATGGAAGATATTTCGAGCGTTTAACGAGGGCAGTATGCCCTTCTGACGTCGCTGCGTCACGACGTTGCGATTAATTCCATCTTTCTGCAGCATTAACCATCGGATAGCCGCGGCACAGCAGCGTTTCATGCACCTGCGTGTTACCAAATTTTTACTTCTGGACACGTATTGCCACGGTCATGGGACATGCACTTACAAAAACTACGGCCACCGGGATGGCTGCACTCGCCATGATATTCGCTTCTCCGGCTTATGCAGCCGGGGTCGATGCGGGTACGCTCATCGAGAACGTCGCTCAGGCTACGTATGATGACGGGATCGGGGGCACGACAACGATCGACTCCAACCCGGTAATCATCGCGGTGGACGAGCTGCTCGATGTCACGGTCACGTCGCTCGACCCCGGTCCGGTTTCGACCCGGCCCGGCGATGACATCCTCACTTTTGAAGTTACCAATACCGGCAACGGCCCGGAAGCATTCTCCCTTTCCGCGAACCCGGCAGTTGCCGGCAACGATTTCGAACCGACGATCAACGATCTGGCTATCGATACGAACGGTAACGGCATCTACGATCCCGGCGTGGACACGATCCTCGCAGGGCCTGCCACCACGCCGGTCCTGGACGCGGACGAGGCGGTCACCGTCTTCGTTCTGCTGACCGTGCCGGCAGGTGTCGTCGACGGCGACCAGGCCGATGTCGACCTTCTGGCCGAAGCGGTCACGGGTACCGGCGCTCCGGGTACGACGTTTGCCGGACAGGGCGAGGGCGGCGTCGATGCCGTGGTCGGCCTGACGGGTGCAGACGACAACGCCATCGGAACGCTGATCGTGGGTATCACCACGGTCGAACTGACGAAGTCGGCTGAAGTCGCGGATCCGTTCGGCGGAACCACCGTGGTCCCAGGTTCGGTCGTCACCTACTCGATCACCGCGTCCGTGACCGGCAGCGGCTCGGTCGACGACCTGGTCGTCACCGACGCCTATCCGGAAGGCACCACCTATGTCGCCGGCACGCTCCAGCTCGATGCAGCAGGACTGACCGATGCCGCAGGCGACGACGCCGGCGATGCAGACGTCAACGGGATCACGGTCGACCTGGGAACGGTCACCAGTGGAACGGATCGTGTCGTCTCGTTCGACGTCACCATCGATTAAAAGAAAGGTCGCAAAATGAAATTTCTGAAGAAACTGGCTGCGGTCGTTTCCTTCTCGCTCGCCCTGCCGGGCGCAGCGATGGCGCAGGACGCAGCAATTGCCCTCGAAGGGGATGTCATGGTCGAGAAGACCGTGACCGAAGCGGACGGCACGACGACGACGGTACTGGAAAAACCCGGCACCATCGTCCCAGGCGATCGCCTCGTATTCGGGACCGATTACGTGAACAACAGCGCGGAAGTGGTGGAGAACTTCACCGTCACTAACCCGCTTCCTTCTGCCGTGCGTCTTGCACCCGAGGCCGATGCCGACCTGGTTGTCTCCGTCGATGGCGGAAGCGAGTGGGGGGCTCTCTCTGCTCTCACCGTAACGGATGAAGACGGTACGCAGCGCGCTGCAACCCATTCCGATGTCACTCACATTCGCTGGACGCTCGCCACCGTGCAGCCCGGCGAAGAGGGACGTCTCGAATATCCGGCCGTCATCCGCTGACGGTGTGGGCTACGCCGCCAGGTCCTGCGGGCGGTCAAGGTTAACGCAGGCGCAATATTGAAGGAACGACGAAATGACACGCAGCAAGCAATTGCTGGGTGCAGTAAGCTCGATTGCGCTTGTTGCATTCTCAGCAAGTCCGGCTCTCGCCGAAGGCACGACCGCAGGGCAGGATATTACCAACAACGTCTCCGTCACCTATGACGTCGGCGGCGTGACGCAGGGTGCCGTTGTCGACAGCGACACGTTCACGGTCGACCGCAAGGTCAACGTGACGGTTGCCGAAGTCGGCGGCGACACGACCGAGGTCGCACCTGGACAGCCCCAGGCGGCAATCAAGTTTGAAGTGACCAACGACTCGAACGATTCGGTCGACCTCGCGCTGAGCGCGCAGCAGTCCGCCGCAGATGATTTCGACATCACGAACATCAAGTTCTACGTCGATAATGGCGACGGCATCTTCAATCCGGCCGACGACCTCGAGGTTACCTATCTCGACGAGATGGCCGCGGACGAGACGCGCACCGTCTTCATCGTGGGCGACATCCCGACGGGCGTGGTCACCGGCGATACCGCCGACGTCGCGCTGGTCGCGAATGCGCACGCGGCTGAAGGCACCGCAGGTAATCTTGGTGCAGAACTGTTCGACACTGCAGGTGGCAACACAGCCGGCATAGATACGGTCCTCGCGGATGGCGCCGGCGATGTCGATGCCGCCAACGAAGGCGACTTCTCCGACACCGATACCTACGTAGTTGCCGCCGCCGATGTGACGGTCGAGAAGACCAGCCAGATCATCAGCGATCCGGTCAACGGCACGACCGACCCGAAAGCCATTCCGGGCGCTGTGGTCCAGTACTGCATCGTCGTCAGCAACGCAGCAGGCAGTGCGACCGCGACGGATGTTGCCGTGGTCGACGTCCTGCCTGCCGACGTCACCTATGACTCGGTGTTCGGCATCTTCCTGAACGGCGATGCGACCTGCAACGGCGGTGCCGCTGGCGGCGCCTACGACGCGGGCGCCAATGAAGTGAGCGGAACGCTGGACGACATCCCCGCCTCGACCAGCCGGTCGCTCTACTTCCGCACGACGATCAACTGATCGCACGTCGTGCGTAAACGGTCATGCGTATTTCCTTCTCCATCAGCGCAGTTGCAGCAGCGATCTTCGGATTGCTGCTGCCGCTCGCCCTGTGGGGAGGGAGCGCGCAGGCCCAGACCATTACCAATGTCGCGAAGGCGACGTGGACTTCGGCAGGCGACGAAGGCGGCGCGGAATCCAATCCGGTCGAATTCGAAGTCACGCCGCGTCCGCCGGAGATCATCACCTATCACCCGGTTCCGGGCACCGATGGTGGCGGCAACAAGACCTATCCGCAGCCAATCTGTTTCGGCGGTCAGAACCCGGGCGACAGCGTCGGCTTGCCCGACGAAACCCTGTCCACCCCGGTGGAAGAGATCGAAACGCTGCGTGCCGGCGAAGACCTCGTCTTCGAAATCCGCTCGTGGTCGTCCAATCTCGACCGCGCTGCGATCGACCAGCTCGATGTCATCCTGACCACCAGCCAGGGTGACCGCGAAGAGCTGCGCATTTTCGAGACCGGCTTCAATACGGGCGTGTTTGTCGGCAAGATATCGACCGGCCGCCTTCCTCCGCTGCCGACGCAGGACGATTGTCGTCTCAACCTGGCGAATGGCGACATCATCGAGATCGCTGCCACCCAGCCGGGCGAGGACGCGATCGTCATACAGACCGATATCGATGTGCTGGCCGATCCTTTCGGCGTGGTGTTCGACAGCGAGACGGGCGAAGGTGTCAACGGCGCCCGCGTGACGCTGGTCGACGCCGCAACCGGCCTGCCGGCTGTCGTCTTCGCCGAAGACGGCGTGACGCCGTGGCCCTCCACCGTCATTTCGGGCCAGCCGATCACGGATGGTGCCGGCAATGTCTACGACATGGGCACCGGTGAATACTGGTTCCCGCTGACCTCGCTCGGCACCTATCGCCTCGAGATCGTTCCGCCGGCTCCCTATACCGCGCCCTCCGTCGTCAGCCCCGAAGACATCGCACGCCTGTCGCGCGAAGACGGCAGTGCGTTCGTCATCCTCGACGCGTCCTATGGCGGGACCTTCACGCTGAACGATCCGACCCCGGTCGAAATCGATATTCCGCTCGACCGCCCGAGCCTGTCGGTCAACCTGAGCAAGACTGCCAACCGCGCTGCCGCACAGCCCGGCGATGCCGTCTTCTATACGCTCATCGCCCGCAACCAGGATCCGACCCGCGTCAAGCGCAACGTGGTCCTGGTCGATACGCCGTCGCGCTGGCTGCGCCTGCGGACGGACTCGGTTCGCATCGACGGCCAGGCTGCACCCGATGCGGTCCAGCCCAATGCCGACGGCAGCCGCCTGACGGTGAACCTCGGCGACATCGATGGCGGGTCCGAACGCCGCGTTACCTATGCAATGATCATCCGCCCCGATGCGCCTCCCGGCGAAGCGGTCAACAAGGCAGAGGCCACCGACTCCCTGGGTCGCCGCGCTGTCGCCAGCGCCGTGCTCGACATCGAACGCGAAAGCATTGCCGGACGCATGACCATTGTCGGCCGCGTAATGGCAGGGCAGTGCTCAATCGAAGGCACGCGTCGCGGCATCCCCAATGTCCGCGTCATGATGGAAGACGGCAGCTTCGCCATTACCGACAAGGATGGCCGCTACCATTTCGAAGGCGTCGTGCCCGGCACCCACGTCGTCCAGGCTGCACGCATGACGTTGCCCGAAGGTTCGGAATTCGTCGATTGCCACCGCGGCACCCGCAATGCCGGTAGTGCATCCTCGCGCTTTGTCATCGGGCAGGGCGGTTCGCTGGTCGTCGCCGATTTCCATGCGATTGTTCCCGAAGGCTCGCTTCCGGACCTCACCGAGCAGGAGGCGCTTTATGCCAATGCCGATGCACAGATCCCGGGCGAGCTGGGTCCCGCTACCCTGAACGGTGAAGGGCTTCCGGTGCAGAACAGTGCGATCGCTCCCGCAGCGCTGGCCATGACTGAACCGGTCCTGGAAGACTCGAATGCAACCGACTGGATCGCGCAGGGCGATGGACCCGATGGCTGGCTGACACCGAGCGTGGACTACAATCCGCGTGCGCCGACCACCCGCGTGGCTATCCGCCATCGCCGCGGGCAGAGCATCAACCTGTTCGTCGACGGAAAGCCTGTGAACAAGCTGGCTTTCGAAGGAACGCGGACACCGGAGCAGGGCCGCTTCGCCGTCAGCCACTGGCGCGGTGTGCCGCTGGAGAACGAGAAGACGATACTGACCGCAGAGATCGTGAACTCCTTCGGCGTGGTCAACGAAACCATCGAGCGCACCGTCTACTTCACCAATACGCCGACCCGTGTCGAGCTGGTGGAAGCGGAATCCATGCTGGTGGCCGACGGCCGTACGCGCCCCGTCGTCGCCATCCGTGTTCTGGACCGCAACAACCGTCCCTTGCGCGAAGGTGTCTCGGGCGAGTTCAAGCTGAACGCTCCCTACCAGAGCGCCTCGCAGCTCGAGCAGCAGCAGCTGAACCAGCTCACGGGCCTGGGTTCGTCCTCTGCGCGCTGGATCGTCGAAGGATCCGACGGCATTGCTCGCATCGAACTCGCGCCGACCATGGTGAGCGGATCGCTGCGTCTCGACTTCTTCTTCGACGACGGTGAGATCCGCCGCGAGCAGGAACTGGAAACCTGGATCGTTCCGGGCGACATCGAATGGACGGTCGTCGGTCTTGCCGAAGGCTCCGTCGGTGCGCGCACCGTTGCCGACAACATGGAGCGCGATGGCCGCTTCGACAGCGACCTCGGCGACAAGGCCCGCGTTGCGCTGTATGCAAAGGGCCGCGTGCTGGGCAAGTTCCTGACGACCATCGCCTATGACTCTGCGAAGCAGCGGGACGACCAGCGTGTTCTGGGCACGCTCGACCCCAATGCCTATTACACCGTCTTCGGTGACGCCTCGAGCCGCCGCTTCGACGCAGCGAGCCGCGAGAAGCTCTATGTCCGTATCGAAACCGCGACGTTCTATGCCCTGTATGGGGATTTCGAGACCGGCTTCGACCAGACCAATCTGGCACGCTACAACCGCGTCGCCACCGGCGTTAAGGGCGAGGCGCGTTTCGGACAGGTCCAGGCGCAAGGCTTCGCCGCCGAAATCTCCACGCGTTTCCGCCGCGACGAGATCCAGGGGCAGGGCATCACCGGACCCTATACGCTCGGCAACCGCCGCATCGTCGCCAACAGCGAAACCGTGACGCTCGAGACGCGCGACCGCTTCCGTTCGGAACTGATTGTTTCGAGCCGGGTCCTCGAACGCTTCATCGACTACGATATCGACCTTCTGTCAGGCACGATCACCTTTAGTGAGCCGGTTCTTAGCCGCGACTTCGACCTCAATCCGCAGTTCATCGTGGTCGATTACGAAATCGATGCGCTGGCCGGGGGCGAGATGAATGCCGGCCTGCGTGCCGACTGGACCAGCGACAACGGCGCCATCCGCATCGGCGCAACTGCCATCACCGACAAGGGCGAGGGCGCGCGGACCGATATCGGCGCCGTGGACCTGCGTGCCCGTGTCGGCCAGTCGACCGAAATCCGCGCAGAGCTGGCCGCCAGCCGCAGCGAAGGCGAGACCGCAACCGGCTGGATGGTCGAGGCACAGCATTCCGCAGCCGATCTCGACGTGCTCGCCTATGCCCGCCAGCTCGATGCCGATTACGGTGTCGGACAGCAGAACGGCGTGGAACTGGGCCGCCGCAAGGTGGGTGTCGATGCCCGTGTCCGGCTCGACGAGCGCTTTTCCGTCCTTGGCAGCGCATGGCAGGACGACAGCCTGGTCGACGACAACCGTCGCCGCGCCGCGCAGGTCGAACTAGGCTACCAGGGCGAAACCACGGACCTTCGCGCCGGCATCGTCCACTTCAACGATCGCCTGTCCGACGGAACGCGTAACAAGTCCACCGTGCTCGAAGGCGGCGTGACCCATCGCCTGTTCGAGAATGCTCTCGAACTGTCCGCGACCAGCAGCGTGGCAATCGAGGACGATCAGTCGATCGACCTTCCGACCCGTCACCGGTTCGGCGCACGCTATTCGCTGACCGACGATGTCCGCCTGGTTGGCCTGTACGAGGTCGCGCAGGGCGACAATGTCGATGCGCGGACCATTCGCGGCGGCATCGAAGTGTCCCCGTGGACCGGCTCGCAGGTCGTGACCTCGATCGGCAAGCAGCGCATCGACGAATCCGGTGACCGCAGCTTTGCCGCCTTCGGCCTCTCGCAGACGTTCCAGGTCAGCCCGGAGCTCACCCTCGACGCGACTGTCGATGGCAGCCGCACGATCGGCGGCAAGCCCGATGTCGCGGACATCGTGAATGTCGAGCAGCCGATTGCCAGCGGCGGCCAGTTCGGTCCGGGCGGCAATACCCTGTTCGAAGACTTCACGGCCGTGACGGTCGGCGGCGCCTATCGCAAGGATCGCTGGAGCGCGACGGCGCGCGCCGAATATCGCGACGGCGAATTTGCGAACCGCAAGGGCGTTACCCTCGGCGCGATCCGCCAGCTTGGCGAAGGCAGCGTCGTCGGCTCGGGCTTCACCTTCACCGAAGCCGAAGGTTCGAACGGTAGCGGAACGCAGATCATGGATGCGGCGATCGCCTTCGCGCACCGTCCCGACGATTCTGAAATCGCCATGCTCGGCAAGCTGGAATACCGCAGCGACTCCGTGACCGGCGCGGTTGCAGGGCAGGTCGATGCCACCGGTCGCACGACGCTCGACGTGACCGGCGACGCACAATCGCGCCGCCTCATCGCAAGCCTGTCGACCAACTGGTCGCCGCGCGGCCGCGACGAGATCGACGACGTCGAGCAGGAAGTGCGTCGCAGCGAGTTCGGGCTGTTCCTGGGTGGCCGGTACAATTTCGACGAGTTCGAAGGCGTCGATATCTCGGGCGTCACGGCACTGGCTGGCCTCGATGCACGGCTGGGCCTCGGCAACCGCTTCGAAATCGGGGCGACGGGTACGGTCCGGTCGAACCTGACGGCAGGTATCACCAACTTCTCGTTCGGTCCGAATATCGGCTTCGTGCCTGCCGATGGCGTGCTGTTGACCCTCGGCTACAACATCGCCGGTTTCCGCGACGAGGATTTCTCGGCATCGCGTAATACGGACAAGGGCATCTATGCCAGCGTTCGCATGAAGTTCGATGCCGATACGTTCGGTTTCCTGGGGCTTGGCCGATGACCTGTGATTTCCATAGCTCGAGGCAAAGCGGTATACGGCGCCTTAACCATCCTCGCGTAAGTGCGACGGCTATGGTCGCGCGCTCGATAATGATGCTGATTGCTCTTGCCGTATCGCTGCTGGCGAACGGCACGGCTCATGCCCAGTCCACAGCAACCGTAGACTGGACGACCCTCGGTGCGCCCAGCGCAGGCGCATTACCGAGCCCGTCCACCGCAACGGCAAGCGACAGCACGACGACGGCAACCGTCACTTACGCCATGGCGGCCAGCGGAACCGCGCCGACGCCCATCCTGCCGACCTTCGTGTCCTATTACGATCCGGTCTTCGGGACGATTGCCGGCTCGCTGCTGATGAACTTCGACAATCCGGCCTACGATCCCAATGACAAGCTGACGACGACCGTCTCCCTCAACCGGGCAGTCACGGGCCTGCAATTCACGGTAACCGATATCGACGCTAACGCCTGGGTCGATGCAGTCGAGGTGCAATACGACACGGGTGACGGTACCTGGCGCAATGCCGCGGACAACACCGCATTCTACACCGCTGGCGGAGCCGCGACGCGAACCAACAATACGATTGTCAACGGTTGGCGAGGGACCGCAAACGTAGCTACGACTTCCACGGCTGGGAACATCGCCTTCAACTTCGGCAATACGCTCGTACGGCGGGTCAGGGTCGTCTATTTCAGCTATACGGGGACCGGGGATCCGGGCGGCCAGGCTGCCGGCCTGAGCGATCTGACCTTCAACCGCGCCTTTGCCAACCTTTCGCTGACGAAGACCTTGCTGACCGCTACGCCCACCACGGGCAACAGCGCCACGTTCCGCCTGACGCTGACCAATGGCGCGTCATCCAGTCTCTCGGCAACCAATGTCCGGGTGCGCGATACGCTGCCGACCGGATTTGTCTTCACGTCGGCAAGCGGTACGGGCTCGTTCAATGCGACTACGGGCGTGTGGACGCCGGGGACCGTCGGCCGCAACCAGAGCGTCAGCATCGATCTCACCGGCACAGTCACGGCGACGAGTGGCGCGACGATCACGAACCGCGCCGAGGTTACCGCCAGTGACCAGTTCGATCCCGATTCGACGCCGAACAACAATTCCGTGACCGAGGACGATTACGCGACAGCGAACCTGACCGTGGGCGGGGGCCGTGTGGCGGGCATTCCGCCGACGCTCGTCTGCCCGAACCAGACGATCCTGTTCGACTGGGATCCGGTAAACTGGACTGCCGGCAGCACAAACAACAGCTACGCGCTCGGCACGCTTGGACAGATCGGCTTCTCGCTGACGAACGACGGGGCCTGGGTCAATATTGCGGCTTTCGGCGGGCAGTCTCCGGCCAAGCAGAATACCTTCACCGGAGGGATCCTGCCGAGTGAGTTTTCCCTGGCCCTGGTCGTGGACCAACCATCGCAGTCAGCGCGTGCGACTACCACGATTGCGCTTCCGGACATCATGCGCGGCGCACAGTTCCGTATCTTCGATGTCGACAGCAACCCCGGACAGTTCGCCGACCTCGTCGTGGTGGAGGGCCGATACAAGGGCGCGACCGTGCTACCGACGCTCACCAATGGCGTTTCCAACTACATCATCGGCAATACGGCCTATGGTGACGGCGCGTCGGACAACCCTTCGGCGAACGGCAATGTCGTCGTCACCTTCTCGCAACCGATCGACACCATCATCATCAGGTACGGAAACCATTCCGCAGCACCGGCCGATCCCGGCCTGCAGGGTATCGCATTGCATGACATCACGTTCTGCCGTCCGACGACCACTCTGGTGACGGAAAAAACCAGCCGCGTTCTGACCGATGGGATTGCTGATAACGAAGCGGAGTTTTTCATCCCCGGCGCCACGGTCGAATACTGCCTTCTCGTCACCAACACCGGTGAATCGCGTGCGACCAATATCCAGATGAACGACAGTCTGCCGGCCCAGCTCACCTATGTCGCGGGTACCTTGCGCTCGGGTTCCAACTGCGCCGATGCAGCCACTGTAGAGGACGATGATGCCACAGGCGCGGACGAGACCGATCCCTATGGCGCCTCTTTCGCAACAGGGGCCGTCATCGGCACTGCACCCGCACTGGCTCCCGCTGCAAGCTTCGCGGTGAAGTTCGAAGCGACCATCGACTAGGACGATGCGCTGCTTCGACTGACGAGGCGGCTGGCGGACAGGGTGGGATTCGAACCCACGGTACGCTTGCGCGCACGCTGGTTTTCAAGACCAGTGCATTCAACCGCTCTGCCACCTGTCCGTGCACCGGATCGCTAACGTCTTGAACTGCGTTTGTCACGGCGGACGAGCGGAGTAAATTTCGTGGCGGTCGGTGCGGGGAAATTCATTGGCTGGCCATGCGCGATGTGACACAAGCAGGCACATGAAATTCAAGCGCCTGCTCCTCGCCCTGTCCGCGTTCACTCTTGCCGCGCCGGTTGTCCCCGCAACGGCGCAGGACATGTCCTTCGACGCCTACCTTCAGATCCTGATCGCCCGCGCCCGGGCGGAAGGGGTCAGCGAAGGGACGCTCCAACGCATGACGCAGGGCCTGACGCCGAACATGCGCGTGATCGAGCTCGACCAGGCGCAGCCGGGATCGCCGCAGCGCAGCGGCTATCCTGCGCTGCAGCCTTACCTCGACACCCACGTGAACCCGACGCGGATTGCCAACGGCCAACGCACCTTCGCATCGACCCGCAGCATCGGACAGTCTGTGGAGGCGCAATACGGCGTTCCGCACGAAATCCTGACCGCGATCTGGGGTCACGAGACCAATTACGGCTCCTATCGCGGCAATTTCGACCTCGCACGGTCGCTTGCGACGCTGGCCTGGGAAGGGCGTCGGCGCGAACTCTTCAGCGGAGAATTCGTCGCCCTGATGAAAGTGGCGGACAAGGGCTATTCGCGCAGCGACCTCGTTGGAAGCTGGGCCGGTGCGTTCGGCAATCCGCAATTCCTGCCGAGTGTGTATCTGAGACTGGCTACCGATGGCGATGGCGACGGACGAGCCAATATCTTTACAAACCAGGCCGACACGCTCGCCTCGATCGCGCGTTATTTCAAGGATTCCGGCTGGCGTACCGGGCAGCCGTGGGGCGTGCGCGCCAGCGTTCCCGCAGGGTTCGATTTCGACCGCGTGGACAACGAGGTTTATGCCCCCGTCTGCGATCGCGTTCACGAGCGTCACAGCCAGTGGAAGCCGGTGTCCGAATGGCGCAATCTCGGCGTCCGGCCGCAATCCTATCTCGCCGATAACGTCATGGCTTCGCTCTTCCAGCCCGACGGTCCGGGTACCCGCGCATGGCTCTTAACCTCAAATTATCGGGTTATCCTCGAATATAACTGCTCTAATTACTACGCCATGAGTGTGGGGCTGTTAGCTGATGAGATTGCTCGATAATGCCGTTCGCAAGGGACTGATAATCGGTCTGGCCATCGGCCTCGCCGCCTGCGGGCGGGGAGGGGCCGAACCACTGTCTCTCGCAAGCACGCGCGCTGCGACGCCGCAGTCAGCAACGCTTGGTCCGGCCGCCGACTACCCGCAGATCATCGGCGAACCCTATAGCGCGGGGGGCAAGCTCTATACGCCCGCCGATGTGCTGAGCTACGATTCGGTAGGCTATGCCATAACCGACCAGACCGCCGGTTCGGGCGTGGAGGTCGCGCACAAGACGCTGCCTTATCCAAGCTATGTCGAGGTGACTTCGCTGGAAACCGGCACGACGATCCTCGCCCGGGTAACATCGCGCGGCCCCATGACGTCCGATCACATGGTCGCGCTGTCGCGCGAAGCCGCTGCGCAGCTTGGTGCCGGGGAGAACGAGGCCGTTCGTGTTCGCCGGGTCAATCCGCCGGAGCACGAGCGGGCCGAACTGCGGGCCGGCAGTCGTGTCGCGCAGCGGCTCGAAGTGCCCAAGGCGCTTGTCAGCGTCCTGCGCGAGAAACTGCCAGCGAGCGGCTCGGCAAGCCTGCGTTCGCCTGCTGCCGATGCTGCGCGGATGGCCTCTGCGACAGAACTGCCATCAACGACCCCGGTCGCAATCGCGCCGAGCGCCGCGGCCAAACCGCCGGCCGGAGCAGATCAGCCCGAAGCTCTCGCCTCCAGTTTCGATCGCGCCTTTTCTCCGGCTGCACGTCAGGATGCGAACCGTTCCTATCCGCTTCCGCCCCTGACCCGAACCGCTGCACCGGCGGTGACGTCCGCACCAACACCCGTCGCGATGCCGCAGCGTCCCGTCGTGGTTGCAAAACAGGACGCAGAGGTTGCCAATTTCGACCTAGCGGCCTCGCAGATGCCTACTGCGACCACATCGGCACCCCCACAAGCCACGACAGGTGACACGCTCGCCGCTTCCCAAGGCTTCGTCATTCAGGCCGCCGCATTCTCGAACAAGGGGAATGCGGAGCGTGCTGCCAGCAGCCTCGACGGTTTCGTCCGCAAGGCCGGTCGTTATTACCGTGTCCGCACCGGCCCCTACGCAACCCGTGGACAGGCCGAGGCAGCGCTCGCCAAGGTGCGCGCTGCCGGTTATAGCGATGCGCGAGTATTTACCGCAGGATAGACCGCCGGCCCTTGCCGGTGGCGGGGCACGAATTTGCGAACCAGGTTTGCTGCATTGCTGGCTGGAATGGCGCTGCTGGGCGCTTCGCCTTCGCATGCACAGGGACAGCGCGAGCTGACGCCTCCGACGGCTCAGGACATTCCCATCGCCCTGATGCTGGATCTTTCGAGCAACCAGATATTGCTCTCGCGCGAGGCGGATCGACGCTTCGTGCCGGCCTCGATAACAAAGGTGATGACCGCCTTCACAGCGTTTCAGCTGATGGAAGCCGGGCGCATCGTACCGAACCAGCGCATGGCGGTATCGGACGAAACGTTCGAGGAGTGGAGCGGGAAGGGGTCCAGCATGTTCGTGCCCCGCGGTGCGATCATCCCGGTGGACCAGCTCCTGATGGGTATTACCACCGTTTCTGCCAATGACGGCTCGGTCGTCTTGGCGGAGGGTACTCTCGGCTCTGTAGAAGAATGGGTCTCGCGGATGAACGCCGAAGCCCACGCCATCGGTATGCGCGACAGCCGCTTCGGCACGCCTAATGGCTGGCCCGATGCCGGCTTCACCTTTACGACGGCAGAGGATCTCGCCCGTCTGGCGAAAGCCATCCTTACCCGGCATCCCGCGAAATTCCGCCGATATTTCGGCCATCGCGGCATGGAATTCAACGGCATCGCGCAGGACAATCACGATCCGATCAGCGGCATCGTCGATGGCGCCGACGGTTTCAAGACAGGCTTCACCAACCAGGCCGGATACGGATTTCTCGGCACTGCGGAGAGGGGAGGCAGGCGGCTGGTCATGGTCGTTGCCGGAGCCGACCGGAGCGGCATCAGGGACCGTGCCGCGCGCGACCTCCTCGAATGGGGGTTCGACGCCTTCGAAAGTCGCCGCCTGCTGGGGCAGGGCAGCAGCGTCGGCACGGCGCGCATACAGGACGGCGAAGAGAAGGATGTCGGCCTCGCGACGCAAGGGCCGGTCCGCATCGCCGTTCCTGCGGGCAGCGACGCCGATGTTTCGCTATCCGTCGTCTATCGCGGCCCTGTACCGGCCCCTGTCACGGAAGGGGAAGAGATCGCGAAATTGCGGATCGACGTAGAGGGCTTGCAGCCTGCCTATGTCCCGCTCGTCGCCACCCGATCGGTAGCGCAGGCTGGCTTCCTGTCGCGCATTTCAAACGCGTTTGCCGGATTGCTCTCGTGAAGCGAGGCAAGTTCATCGCGCTGGAAGGCGGGGAGGGGACCGGCAAATCGACCCAGTCGCGTTTGCTGGTCGATGCCTTGTCGGCGCAGGGTATAAGTGCAGAGGCCACGCGCGAACCGGGCGGAACCGAAGGGGCGGAAGCCATTCGCTCGCTCCTGCTGAGCCCTCCGGGAGATGGATGGGGCCCGCGTGCGGAAGCCCTGCTGTTCGCGGCAGCAAGAGCGGATCATGTCGAAAAACGTATTCGGCCCGCTCTTACCGAAGGCCGGTGGATCGTTTGCGACCGCTTCGTCGATTCGAGCCGCGCCTATCAGGGCGGAGCGGGAGAACTCGGCGACGGGGCAATTACAGAACTTCATGCCTTTGGCTCGGAAGGCCTCCGCCCCGACCTGACATTGGTAATCGACGTCCCTGCCGAGCTGCGGGAGCAAAGGCTCGCACTCAGGGATGCAGGCGGGAGCGACGCAATCGGTGGCCGGACAAGTGACTATCACGCCGCCGTGCGCGAAAGCTTCGTGACGAATGCCGCATCCGATTCTTCCAGCATCGTGATAGACGGCGAGGGAACGCCGGGCGATGTGCATGACAGGATCATGGCGGCTGTCCGTCCACTGATGGTGAACGAATGACGGATGTTCGCTCCACCCCTGCCTGGACCGAATGGCGCGCCGCGCGCGAAGGGGCGCGCATGCATCACGGCTGGATCCTGGCCGGGCGCGCAGGGCTGGGCAAGCGAGCGTTTGCGATGGAAGCGGCGCGCGATCTTGTAGGGGCGACGGGCGAGGGCGACCATCCCGATATCCTCGTGCTCGATCATCCGCCCAAGGACGACAAGGAAGCGCGCAAGAAAGCCGATGGGAAACCCTATGAGCGGGCGCGCAATATCAAGGTAGACCAGATCCGCGCCATGCAGCGCATGCTGACCACGCGCGCAACGCTGGGTGACAACCGCGTCGTCATCATCGATCCGGCGGACGATATGGAGGCCAGCGCTTCCAACGCCTTGCTGAAAAGCCTGGAAGAACCGCCTGCGGGGACGACCATGATCCTGGTCGCGCACCGGCCTGCGCGACTGCTTCCGACCATTCGTTCGCGCTGCCGGCTGCTCCGCTTCGGACCGCTGGATGATGACGCGATCCGCACTGCAGTCGCGAACGCATCGCCCGAAACATCGGTCGACCTGCGCGATGCTGCTGTGCGCGCGGCTGGTGGTTCGCCGGGCATGGCGATGGCTTATATCGAGCATGACATGGGCAAGGTCGACAGGCTGCTTAGGGAAATCGTCACGCAGGGTGATGCGGATTTCACACTGCGGGGCGCCCTGTCCGCTGCCATCGGAGCGCGGCCTGACAAGGACCGGCAACGTGTCCTGTTCGATCTCGCCCGGGCCATACTGACCGACCGGATGGCGCAGACCGACCGGGAAGCCCTGTCCGGACTGGCCGACGCCCATGCCGACCTGGTGGAGCTTGCCGCGCAGGCGCCGATCTACAATTTCGATGCGAATTTCCTCGTTATGGAGATAGGCAGCTTGCTCGCATCCGTCGCTGGCAATAGGAGCGGCGCCAATGTCTGATCCCTATTACATCACCACCGCAATCCACTATCCCAACGGCAAACCGCATATCGGCCATGCCTACGAGACGATTGCAGCCGACGTGCTGGCGCGGTTCCACCGCCTGCGGGGGCGAGAGGTCCGTTTCCAGACCGGAACGGACGAGCACGGGCTGAAAATGGCACAAAAGGCGCGCGAGCTCGGCGTGACGCCGCGTGCACTGGCCGACGAGATGAGCGGCGCGTTCCGCGACCTGTTCGACCGGCTGGGCATCACCTATGACCGTTTCATCCGGACGACGGATGAAGACCACCACCGGGCAAGCCAGGCGATCTGGCAGGCCATGGCAGCCAAGGGCGACATCTATCTCGATCGCTATGAAGGCTGGTACTCCATCCGCGACGAGGCCTATTACGACGAAAGCGAGCTCACCGAGGGAGAGGGAGGCGAAAAGCTGTCGCCGCAGGGCACGCCTGTCGAGTGGACGGAGGAGGAGACATGGTTTTTCCGCCTGTCCCGATATCAGGATCAGCTGCTAGACCTGCTGAAATCGCCAGGCTTCCTTGAGCCGGAAAGCCGCCGGAACGAGATGGTTTCCTTCGTCGAAGGGGGATTGCGCGATCTGTCGATCAGCCGGACCAGTTTCGACTGGGGAGTCAGGGTTCCGGATAGCGAGAACCACGTCATGTATGTCTGGGTCGATGCCCTGACGAACTATCTGACCGGGCTGGGTTATCCCGATAAAACAGACAATTACAACAAGTTCTGGCCAGCGAACCTGCACCTTATCGGCAAGGATATCGTGCGCTTTCATACGGTCTACTGGCCGGCATTTCTCATGAGCGCCGACCTTCCCGTGCCGCAAAAAGTGTTCGGGCACGGTTTCCTGCTCAATCGGGGCCAGAAGGAGAGCAAGTCGCTCGGCAATGTAACCGATCCGGGCGAACTGGCGGATAATTTCGGCGTCGACAATCTACGCTATTTCCTGCTGCGGGAAATTGCATTCGGGCAGGACGGAAGCTATTCGCCGGAGGCCATCGTGACGCGCTGCAACGCGGAATTGGCGAACAGTTTCGGCAATCTGGCGCAGCGCACATTGTCCATGATTAACAAGAACATGGACGGCAAGATTGAAGCTTTCCAGAACGCGCCGGAAGACGATGCGCTGCTGTCGACCGTCCGGGAAGCGACCCGCCGAGGGCTTCCCGACCAATTCGAGAAACTGGCGTTCTCTGCCGGTATCGAGGAGTGGATCAAGGCCGTCTATGCCTGCAACCAGTATGTCGACGAACAGGCGCCATGGGGTCTCAAGAAAACCGACCCCGAGCGGATGAAGGCTGTTCTCCAGACGCTTTTCCTCGCAATCCGCGACCTGGCGATCGCAATCCAGCCCGTCGTGCCTGAAAAAGCTGCCGCGGTTCTCGACCAGCTAGGCATTGCGGAAAACCAGCGGGCCTATGCCGACCTCGAGGACGCCGGCTGGTTCGATGCGCTGGTCGAAACCGGTTTTACCGTCGATAAGCCGACACCGGTATTCCCCCGTCTGGACATGCCGGAAGGAGCCCCTGTCTGATGCTGATCGACAGCCACTGCCACCTCGAATACGAAGGGCTCGTCGAAGATCAGGACGACGTTCTCGAGCGCGCAAGGGCCGCCGGGGTGGGGGGCTTCCTCAACATTTCGACCAGGCAGAGCGAGTGGGACCGCGTGGTCGGCACTGCGCAGCGCGAACACGATGTTTGGGCCAGCGTGGGCATCCACCCGCACGAGGCTGATGCACATGAGGATCTGGGCCGCGATGTCCTGCTCAAGGCCACCGAGGCCGAGAAGGTCGTAGGGATCGGGGAAACCGGTCTCGATTATTATTACGACAAGTCGGACAGAGCGGTTCAGCAGGACCTGTTCCGGATGCATATCGATGTTGCGCGGGATACCGATTTACCTCTCATTATCCATACCCGTGACGCGGAAGACGATACCGCCCGGATCCTGGCGGAAGAGAAGGAGAAGGGCGATTTTCCCGCCTTGATCCATTGCTTCACAGCCTCCGCCGAGTTCGGCGAGAAAGTGCTGGCAATGGGCCTTTCGATTTCGATCTCGGGGATCGTGACCTTCAAGAATGCCAAGGATTTGCAGGCGGTTGCTGCCGAGGTACCTCGGGACCGACTGCTGGTCGAAACAGACAGCCCGTTCCTCGCTCCCGTTCCGCATCGCGGCAAACCGTGCGAGCCGGCCTTCGTGCGCAACACCGCGCAGTTCATCGCCGACCTGCGCGGTGAGGCGCTGGAGGAGCTTGCGAGCTATACCACCCGTAATTTCCATGCGCTCTTCAGCCGCACGACGAATGGCGGGGCTGCCGCATGAAGCTGATCATGCTGGGATCCGGCACGTCGTCCGGAATTCCGCGGGTCGGCAATGATTGGGGCGCATGCGACCCGTCCGAACCCAGGAACCGCCGCAGTCGCGTCTCGATCATCGTTGAAGGACCGGCCGGCGAAAGACTGCTGGTCGATACGTCGCCGGACCTGCGACAGCAATTGCTGGACAACGCGATTGGCAAGATCGACGCCGTGTTCTGGACGCACGATCACGCCGATCATTGCCACGGAATCGATGACTTGCGCGGGTTTCGTTATGCCCGTTCGAACCCTTTGCCCGGCTTCGCTACAGAGGAAACCGGCCGGCGCCTGAAAGCCCGTTTCGATTACATCTTCGAGGGTCAGTTCGGGTATCCGACGGTGGTGGATTTCCAGCCCCTCGACCGCCTGCGAATGTTTGCGGGCTTCGGCATCGAATGGTGCAAGATGCCGCATGGCCCGGCGAAAAGCACAGCCTTCAAGTTCGAACGAGACGGTAAATCAATCGGTTACGCGACCGACTTCAGCGAGATTACGAACGAGATGGTGCGCGTATTGAAGGGTGTCGATATCCTGGTCAGCGACTGCCTGAGGCGTTCTCCGCATCCGACACACGCGCATCTCGACATGGCGCTGGAACTCGGGGCCCGGTGCAAGGCTAAGCGGATCGTGCTGACCCATCTGGACAAGAGTATGGATTACCGGACGTTGTGCGGCGAAGTGCCGAAGCACGTCACGGTCGGGTATGATGGTCTGGAGATGATGGCATGAACCAGTTCGATACGGTCCAACTGATCGCCTTGATCGGCTGGCTCGTCCTGGCGGCCGCTGCGCTTGCATCGTACAAGATGGATTGGAAACAGGGCCTCCGGCTCGGTTTCCTCTGGGCCGTCATATTTGCGACCGTGTTCCTGTTTATCTCTGTCGTCCGGTAGGGCTCAGCACCCCCCCGACTCCTCCAAGTATTTTACATAATATATATTATCATTCTGATGTTAGTCAGGCTGAGGGGAGCTTTGCGAAATCCCCTGTCGCCCGTTGTTGCTACTCCCACCAGTATGGCAGACGCCTGGCATCACCGGTCCCGACCTCGTTCATGGTCCGCGCATCGTAGAGCCGACCCCCGAGCATGACCTGCGATATCCTGTCCGAATTCCGGATATCCGCACTCGGATCGGCGTCCAGCACGACGATGTCGGCAAGTTTCCCGACCTCGATCGATCCAATATCACGATCCATTCCGAGTGACTTTGCAGGTTCGATCGTTCCCGCACGCAAGGCTTCGATCGGCGTCATCCCGCCACGGACAAAGCTCCACAGTTCCCAATGCGCGGCAATGCCGGCCTGCTGCCCGTGCGCGCCGATGCTGACCTTCACGCCGCGATCTGCCAGCTTTTTCGCCTCGCGGGCGGCATTGTCGTCGACGAATGCCCAATCGGGAGCCTTCGTGCGGCGTGCCGTGGCAGCCAGCAATTGCTTAGGCGGCGTGTGCACCAGGAGCGGATTGTCGAAGACGTCCGTCGCCTGACGCCAGTACGGGTCGCCCGCCAGACCGCCATAGGTGACGACCAGTGTCGGCGTATAGTTGGACTGCGACTGCCCGAAGAACTGGAGCACATCGTCATACATCACGTCGACCGGCACATTGTGTTCCACGGTCGAATTGCCGTCCGCCACCAGGTTCATGTCCATTCCGAACAGAGAACCGCCTTCTGCCACGACCAGCATGTTCTCCGCTGCAGCAGCGCGGGCCACCTGCTGGCGCTGTTCGCGGCGTGGCTGGTTGTAATTCTTGACCGATATGCCGCCCTGCGATTTCAGGCGGCGGACATGGGCCAGAGCGTCGTCATAGCTGTCGACCCGGGCATAGACGCTGGACGCTTTCGCCCCGTACACGATCTCTCCCGTCGAGAAGATACGCGGGCCGAGAAGCTGCCCTGCCCTTTGCCGTTCGGCCGCGGCAAAAATCATGCTCGCGCTGGAGCTCGGATCGTGGATCGTGGTCGTTCCCAGGGCCAGCTGCTGCACCTGCGCCCAGTTCTGCTGGGGGATCAGGTCACCGCTACCCTGCGGCCCGTGGGCATGGGCATCGACGAGGCCAGGCATGATCGTTTTGCCCGCCATGTCGATGACATTCGCCCCGCGAGGAACGGTAATCTGCGCTGCAGGGCCAACCGCGACGATCCGGTCTCCGTCGATGACGACGGTACCGTTGTCGATCGCGCCCGCGCCTTCTCCCGCCATTGTCAGGATGCGGGCGCCGGTAAGGGCAGTGACGCCCGATGGCTTGTCCGCGCCGACGGTCATGGAAAGGTCAAGTCCCGACGTGGGCGGCGTAAACCCGCTGACATCGCCATCCTGCGGCTCGCTGGCAAACAGGGCCGAACTGGCTGCGCGATAGAGAGTAGGTCCCATCGACCAGTAGAGCGTATCTCCGCCCTGCGACCAGCCGATGTAATCCGCCCCTCCCTCACTGACTTTCGTCACCGGCAGGGCGCCGCCCGTCTCCCCGACATTTACCGCCTGACCGCCCGGCATCAGCGGCATGGTGAACGCCTCGTAATTCTGGCGGAAAGCGAAATGTTGGCCATCCGGCGAAACGATGAAGTCGTTCACCAGCTCGCCCTGGGCATGAACGCGGCGTGCCTCGCCCGAGAGATCGGAACTGATCAGTTGGAGATTGCCGTTCTGACGCCCCAGCATGAAGACACGGTCGTTGGCGCTCCCGAACTGCGGCGATCCGGTATCGCGCGCAATCAGTCGCGGCGCGCCTCCGCCGACCGGAACACTGTAGACACCGGGATTTTCCGAAAAGTCGGGCGAATTGAGGAAGCCCCCTTCCCGCTTTTCGAACACGATCGTCGATCCGTCTGGCGAGAATTTCGGCCGCGCGTAATGTCCGGGCTGCGCGGTGACAGTGCGTCCGCCGCGACCATCGGCATCGGCAACGACAATTTCCCCCAGCCCCTGATCGGTCCAGCGGACATAGACCATTCGCCGCCCGTCACGGTTGAAAGAAGGCCACAATTCAAGGGCATCCGCCTGGTTCGTAAGACGCCGCGGAGTGCCGCCGCCTGCATTCCTGACGTAAAGCTTGCCGAGAGTTTCGAAGACGATGGTCCGCCCATCCGGCGACAGGGCCGCGAAGCGCGGGATCGAAGTCGTAAAACTGTCCGGCGCGAGGGGGATGACCGGATGCGGTGCATCAGCGATCCCGCGCGTATCGTCGATGCGGAATGGAATGTCGGTGGCGGCCGAGCCATCGGCGTCCACCCGCCGGATCTTACCCCCCGCCCAGAACACGAGCGCACGGCTGTCGGGCGTCCAGTCCATGTTGGGATAGACCCCGGTAACAGCCCAGGTTTCCTGTACGTCGAGATCCAGTTCCCCATAGATCATTGTCTCGCGGCCGCTGGCGATATCCTTCATCCACAGCTGCGACTGGTCCTTGTCCCGCCGGACGAATGCAATCTTCTCGCCATCGGGCGACGGAGTGGGCCGCACCGCCCCGCCATAACCGGAGACGGCAACCGTACGCTCGCCCGTTGCCAGATCGTAGCGCTCGATCTCGAAAATTCCCTGCGTCGAATCCTGCGCATATTCAAAGATCGGGCCGGACGTGTTGTTGCGCGTGAAGTAGACCGCTTCGCCGTCGGGGGAATAGATCGGCTCGCCCAGTTCCTTCTGGTGCTGCTCGTTGGGCCGTTCGACAAGCTTGACCCCGGCCCCGCCCGAAACATGATATAGCCAGATTTCGCCCGTGCCCAGGGAGCGGCCGGTCGTGAAATGCTTCTTCGCAACGATGAACCGGCCGTCCGGCGACCAGCTTGGCTGGTTGAGCAGGCGAAAATCTTCTTTCGTCAGTTGCTGTTTGTTCGATCCGTCGGCGTTCATGATCCAGATATTGTCACCGCCGCCGCGGTCCGAAGTGAAGGCAATCCGCCGCCCGTCGGGGGAGAAGCGCGGGTGCACTTCCCACGCCAGACCTTCGGAAATCCGAACCGGTGCCCCGCCCCCGATCGGCATCGTGTAGATGTCACCCAGCAAGGAAAACGCCACGGTCCGCCCATCCGGGGAAACGTCCACATCGATCCATGTGCCCTCGTCCGTGCGGATCGGAACCTGCCGGATGGTCGCACCGGGCGGTGCGTTGACGTCCCATTCGCCTTCCGCCGGCGGTGTCGCCGCAGCTCTGGTTGCGTTGACGGGTGTTCCGCTGCCCTCTGCCGGCATGGCGTCGATTTCGGGTTGGGGCGCGATCACCTCGTCTTCCGGAACCTCCGTTTCCTCGACCGGGGTCGGCAATCGCTGGTCCTGCGCAGACAGTGGGCTGAGCGCGAGGACACTGGTCGAAAGCATGGCTGCGGCGGCGATGGATTTCATTCGTGGACTCTCCCTGTTCGAGTGCCTGTCTGCGCCGATGTGGAAAATGTGGCAAGCGGCGAACCAGCGAACGCCTTTCGCTGGCCGACGAGCGTCGCACCCTGTACCGGGACAGGCATGACTGAAGATCAAGAACCATCCCTCACCGCGCCAAGCGGACCGAGTGAAATCGCGCGCCTGCTCGGCATCATGGCCCGGTTGCGAGACCCCGATCGGGGGTGCGAATGGGATCTCGCGCAGGATTTCAGCAGCATCGCGCCCTACACCATCGAGGAAGCCTACGAAGTCGCGGACGCGATCGAGCGCGGCGCCATGGACGAGCTGCGCGAGGAACTCGGCGACCTGCTGCTGCAAGTTGTCTTCCACGCGCGAATGGCGGAGGAGCAGGGTCTGTTCGCCTTCGATGACGTTGCCCGGGCGATCTCCGACAAGATGGAGGCGCGGCATCCGCATATCTTCCGCGATGCGGGCGGTACGATGACCGAGGGGCGCTGGGAAGAATTGAAGGCCGCAGAGCGTCAGCAAAAGGGCGCCAGCAGCGCCATGGACGGCGTCGCCCGCGCCCTGCCTGCTCTGCTGAGAGCGGAGAAGCTGCAGAAACGTGCGGCCCGCGACGGCTTCGACTGGGGCGATACCGAAGGTCCCACGGCGAAGGTACACGAAGAAATCGGGGAACTTGCGGAAGCTCCCGAGGAGAAACGGCTGGAAGAGGCCGGCGACCTGCTGTTTGCCGCGGTCAACCTGGTTCGCGCTTACGGCGTCCCCGCAGAAGAGGCCCTGCGTGCGGCGAACGACAAGTTCGAGAGGCGTTATCGCGGAATGGAAGAGGCCGCATCAGGGAGCTTCGCAACGCTCGATCTCGGCGCACAGGAAGCGCTTTGGCAGCAGGTGAAAGCTGCCGAAGCATCCTGACCGGCTAGAGCGTTTCGAACTGACCCAATTCCTTGGGGTTCAGCCGGACCGTTATCAGCCTCATCGGCTGTCCCTCATGTGGCTCGCCGTCGGCATCGTCCAGCACCTCTCCGTGGGCATGAAGCCAGGCGATCCTTTGGCCATCGCTCGCAGCAATCTGGAATTCGCGCGTGACCGCCTGCGTCGTCAATTGCGCGCCTATGCGGTGAACCAGTTCGTCGATCCCTTCCCCGGTGAAGGCAGACAAGGTCGTCACATCGGGATCGTCCGCCGCGATTGCTTCCAACGCTTCGGCGCGCTCTGTGTCCAAAAGGTCGAACTTGTTCCACACTTCGAGAATAGGAATGGCACTTGCACCATCATCGGCGTCGATGACCCCGAGATCGGTCAACACGTCGAGCACCTGCTTTTTTTGCGCTGCCGTGGAAGGGTTGGCGATGTCGCGGACATGCAGGATAAGGTCTGCGGCAGTCACTTCTTCCAGCGTCGCGCGGAAGGCGGCAACCAGCTGCGTCGGCAAGTCGGAGATGAAGCCCACGGTGTCCGATAGGATCGCCTTTTCTACCCCGGGCAGTGAAATGGCGCGCATGGTGGGATCGAGCGTGGCGAACAGCAGGTCTTCCGCCATCACAGCTTCGCCCGTCAACCTGTTGAAAAGCGTAGATTTGCCTGCATTGGTGTAACCCACAAGGGCAATGACGGGCCAAGGCGCGCGCCCCCGCCTGTCACGGTGGAGCGTGCGCGTCTTGCGGACCTGCTCCAGTTCACGGCGCAAGCGTCCCATCCTCTGCCGGATCATCCGCCTGTCGGCCTCGATCTGCGTTTCGCCGGGACCGCCGAGGAAGCCGAAACCGCCCCGCTGTCTTTCGAGATGGGTCCAGCTGCGGACAAGACGGCTCTGCTGGTAATCCAGATGGGCCAGTTCGACCTGCAATCGCCCTTCGGCAGTGGCCGCACGTTCGCCGAAAATTTCGAGGATCAGTCCGGTGCGGTCGATGACCTTCCGGCCGAGCTTCTCTTCCAGGTTACGTTGTTGGATGGGGCTCAGTGCCCCGTCCACGACGACCAGCTCCGCCTCGTTCAATTCGCAATCGGTCGCGATACGCTCGACCTGGCCCGAACCGAACAGCGTATTCGGTTTGACGTCGCGCACCGGGAGGACGTAGCTTTCGGCAATTACCAAGCCGATCGCCAGTGCAAGTCCGCACGCTTCCGCCAGTCTGCCGTCCGCATCCAGATCGTATCTGACGGAGCGGATATCGGGGCAGACGACAAGCGTCCGCCCGCCCCGCACAACCTCTTCGCGTTCGTCGTCAAGAAAGCTCAGCTGTCGTCGCCTTCGAAATCGTCGGACAGGTCGACAGCCTCAGCCGGCTGAACCGTCGATACGGCGTGCTTGTAGGCGAGCTGAACAAAGCCATCGCGCTCCAGAAGCACGCAGAACAGGTCATAGGCCGCGATGCGGCCCTGCAGCATGACGCCGTTGACGAGGAACATGGTCACCTGCACCTCCGCCTCGCTGACCTTGGCGAGGAATACATCCTGCAGCAGGCGCTGTTTCCGGTTGCCGGCCTGGCTCGCAAACTGGCCCGCGTCCATGGGGGAACCGGGCATGATGGTGCTGATGGCATGCTTGTAGACCAGTTGCGACTGCCCATCGCGCCGAAGCAGCATCGAAAAATTATCGAACCATGTGACAATACCCTGAAGTTTCACGCCTTTTACGAGAAAGACGGTGACCGGGGTCTTGGTCCGGCGCAGCTGGTTCAGGAAAGCGTCCTGCAGATTGCCCGACTTCGTTTCGGCGGGGGGTGAATCTTTTTTCACGCGCGGGCGTGCACTCAACGTTCTTCCGTCCGACATTCTTGTCGTTCCTTTTCTTGGCGGCCACACGGGCGGTCCGCAATCAGGTCGCATGGGAGGTGCAACCGGCTCGCATGGCGGGACAAGCGCCATGGCTTACTGAACGAAACCGATGCAACGCTGCATCAGTTCCGGTTCCTATCTAGTCATCATTCTTGCGTTCGGTCATCCCCAAAATCTTCAATTTCCGGTGAAGTGCCGAACGCTCCATCCCGATAAAGCTAGCGGTCTTCGAGATGTTGCCGGAAAAGCGGCGGATCTGGATCCCGAGATACTCCCGTTCGAAGTTCTCCCGCGCCTCGCGCAGCGGCACGCCCATCAGGGTCGACATGCCCGTTCCACCGCCGATCTTGCCGCTGGTGACTTCGGCCGGCAGCATGTCGGGTTGCACCTCTTCGATCCGGTCGCGCGGGGACAGGATGACCGTCCGCTCGACGACATTGCGAAGCTGGCGGACATTCCCCGGCCATTCATACGCCTGCAGCGCTGCCATGGCCTCCTGCGTGATTTGGGGGGGACGTATGCCCTGCTCGGAGGCGTAGCGGGTGAAGAAATGCTCCGCGAGCGCAGGCACGTCGTCGCGTCTTTCCGCCAGCGATGGGATCGTCACCGGCACGACGTTCAGGCGATAGAACAGGTCTTCGCGGAACCGCTTGTCTTCGATTTCCTGCTGGAGGTCGCGGGACGTCGACGATACGACACGCACATCCACCCCGATCTGGCGTGACCCGCCGACGCGCACGAAGCTCTGCTCGGTCAGCACCCGCAGGATGCGTGCCTGGGTTGCCAGCGGCATGTCGGCAACCTCGTCGAGATAGAGCGTACCCCCGTCGGCCTTTTCCAGCAGGCCTGCCCGAACCAGCTTTCCATCCGCTTCCTCGCCGAAGAGCTCGTGTTCGAACCGTTCGGACGTGATGCGAGCCGAATTGACCGTCACGAAAGCGTGGTTGGCCCTGGGGCTCCATGCATGAAGCAGCCGGGCGGCCACTTCCTTGCCAGCACCCGCAGGTCCGGTCACCAGAACCCTGCTGCCGGTGTTCGCGACACGCTTCAGCGTAGCGCGGACCTGGTTGATCGCGGTCGAGTTGCCGGTGAACTCGTCGCTTGCCGATTGCCCTTCACGCAGCTGGACATTCTCGCGGCGAAGACGCTCCGTCTCCGTCGCCCGGCCTACCAGCATGAGGAGGCGCTCCGCCTCGAAAGGCTTTTCCAGGAAGTCCATCGCGCCGCGCGAAACCGCCGAGACTGCCGTATCGATATTCCCGTGGCCCGAGAAGATGATCACGGGGAGTTCGGGTTCGCGCTGCTTGATCGCGTCAAGCACCTCCAGGCCGTCCATTTTGCTGCCATGCAGCCAGACATCCAGCAGCACGAGGCTGGGCCGTCTCTCGTCGATCATCTCCAGCGCGCTGTCGCTGTCGCCTGCGGTGCGGCAGTCGAAGCCCTCGTCGCTGAGGACCCCGGAAACCAGGTCGCGAATATCTTTTTCGTCGTCGACTACGAGAATTTCGAGAGCCATCAGGCATCCATCCTTGCGTGCAGTGTCATCTGTGTCTCGCCAAGTGTCATGTGCATGTTCGGGCAGTTCATTCCGCGGCCTCCTGCCCGGCCATCTGCGGCTGGCGGGCGAAACGCATGGAAACGCGCGTTCCGGTGTCTCCGTGATCGGCGCGGGCGAAACTCATCGCGCCGCCATGTTCCTCGACAATCTTGTTCACGATGGCGAGACCGAGACCGGTGCCCTTCTCGCGCGTCGTCACATAGGGTTCGAGCAGGCTTTCGCTTTCCATGGGCAGGCCGATACCATTGTCTTCGACAGCAATATCGAGCCAGTTGGCATCTGCGGTCACAGTTACCGCGACGCGTCCGCGAAAGTCAGGTTCCGCAGCCCCTTCCCGCGCATCGATGGCTTCGGCTGCGTTTTTCAGTACGTTGGTCATCGCTTGGCCGAACTGGTGGCGATCGCAGGCGATCTCGATCTGTCCGGCGTCTCTGGCATCGAACCGGAAATCGATTTCGGGATGCGCCACTTCCTGCAGGAATAGCGATTGTCGGACGAGATCCAGCGCGTCTTCCTGGCGAAATACCGGCTTTGGCAAGCGCGCGAAGCTGGAAAATTCGTCGACCATTGTCCGCAATTGGCCGACCTGCCGCACGATCGTGCTCGTCAGTTCATCGAACAGCTCGCCATCCTGCTCGATCTGGCGGCGATAGCGGCGCTTCAAACGTTCTGTCGCAAGCTGGATGGGGGTCAGTGGGTTCTTGATCTCATGCGCGATTCGGCGGGCGACATCCGACCAGGCGGCTTGCCGCTGATCCAGAAGCTGCCGGGTGATGTCTTCGAACGTAATCACGAAACCGCCGGCGGCCGCAGAGTTCTTCACCGCGAGGGTCAGGATTTCGCCGCCCTTGTCGAAGCTGACGACGCCCTGCCCTATTCCAGACTGCACCAGCGCGCTCATCTGCGGCGCAAGCGCGTCGAGCGACAATCCTTCGGTGCCATCCACCCCGGCAGGCAGCAGGAGCGACTGTGCCGATCCATTCATCAGCAGGATCTGACCATCGGAATCGACCGAAATGATGCCGGCGGTGATCGATTCCAGCAGAGCTTCCATGAAGCTACGCCGATCGTCGAGCTGCAAATTGGCGAGCTTCAGGTCGTCTGTCTGCGATTCGATCTGTGCGGTCATGCGGTTGAATGCACGGTTCAGCAGACCAATCTCGTCGGCCCCCGTGCGACCTTCCACTCGCAGGGAGAAATTGCCTGCCCCAACCTTCCGCGCTGCGGCAACAAGATCGGTCAGTGGCTCCACCTGTCGATCCGCGAACCTGAGCGCGAACCACACGGCAAGCCCCACCAGGAAAAGGCTGACGAAGAAGAGTGCGAGGTTGAAGCGAAGCTGCAGCGCCCTCGCCCGGCTGGTCAGCACGTCATATTGCGACACGACGGAACTTGCCCGCTCCCACTGACTGAACGAGAGCGCTTCGGAATTGCGGGCATTGTAGAGGTAAATACCGCGCGCAGCATCGATCGGCGCCACCGCCTCGATGCGCGTCGCATCGGCGAATACCGCAACAGGTTCCTGGTCGGAGAATACGCCAAGGGCCAGCTCGCCGCGCTCGGCAGGCTGGGAATCCTCTCGCAGATTGAATGCAGCCGCCGTCGTCAGCGTCCCGTCGGGGAATGCCTGCAACACGGCGGATTCATTGATTTCCCGCCCCTGCATCTGGTAGCTGAAGTCTTCGAGGAACTCCGTGTTCGTGAGATCGAGCTCGCCCGTATTGGCAAAATAGAAGCGCAGGTCGCCGGCCATCGTGACCGTCTCGTTCGCAACTTCCAGCTGGTTCTGCTCGTAATATCCGCGCGCAAGTTCGTTCGCGTTTTCCATCAGGCCACGCGAATTGCCGGAAAACCAAAAATCGACACCCGACTGGAAAAGAACTGCGGCGAAGCCTGCTACCAGCAAGGTCGGCACAGCAGCGATCAGCGAGAAAAGGAAAACCAACCTGACATGGAGCCGTGCCGTGCTGCCAGCAGCGCGGCGAATGGCAAGGCGCCGTCCGCACAGGACCAGCAGGGCCATGGCCGGTATCATGGTACCGACGAGGAGGATCGCGACCTGACCTGTGGGCAATAGCTGGCCGTCCGGCGGGGCATTCCTGAAAGCCGCCCATGTCGTCGCCATCATGCCGAGCACGGCCGCCAGCGTCACCAGTTCCAGCAGCAGGAACATATTCGCCCGGCGCGACGCCACGACGAAGCGGCGCATCCAGCGCGGGCTCCTCCGTGTGGTCTGTTGCGCTGCGTCTACCATCGTTGCGTGATTACAACAGTGGTGTGACTTCTCGGCAAGGGGAAAATTGCAGGCCGCCGCTCCGTCAGGCGCGCGTGGTAAACAGTTCGGCGTCTATCGAAAGGTCGCTCAGCCTCTTGCGCAGCGTATTGCGATTGATCCCCAGCATGGCGGCGGCACGCAACTGGTTACCGCCGGTTCGGCGCAGCACTTCTTCGAAGAGCGGTTTTTCGAAAGCTGCCTGCGCCTTGCGGTGGAGGGTTCCGGACGGTGGATTGGTTCGCTCCAGCCATTCCGCAATCGCCGCCGACAAGCCCTGCTCCTCGTTCCTCACAGCGGGACGCGCAGCGCTTTCCCGAGAAGTGATTTCCTCGACCAGCTCATCGGTAATGACATCCTCGCGTGCCATGATGGCGAGCCGGAAGACCAGGTTCCTGAGCTCGCGCACATTCCCGCGCCATTCGAGACGAGACAGGCGGTCGATCGCCTTTTCGGACAGGCCGCGCCTCGGCAGCCCTTCCTCCACCGCCTGCGTCAGGAAGTGGTTTGCCAGCATCCCGATATCCTCGCGCCGCTCCCTGAGAGGGGGAAGCTCGATCGGAACGACGGCGAGGCGGTAATAGAGGTCTTCGCGGAACGTCCCGGCAGCGATCATCGGTCCCAGATCGCGATTAGTGGCCGTCACGATGCGAACGTCGACGGCGACGTCCTGACGCCCTCCGACCCGGCGGATCCTGCCCGATTGCAGCGCCCGCAGGAGCCGGGTCTGAGCCTCCACCGGCATGTCGCCGATCTCGTCGAGAAATAGCGTTCCGCCATTGGCCTGCTCGAACTTGCCGATCGACTGCGCCGTCGCGCCGGTGAACGCGCCTTTTTCGTGTCCGAACAGCTCGCTTTCGATCAGATCGTGGGGGATGGCCGCAGCATTCACGGCGACGAAGGGTCCGGTCTTGCGGTGACCCAGCTGGTGGATCGCCTCGGCCACCAGTTCCTTGCCTGTGCCGGATTCACCGGTAACCAGAACCGTCAGGTCGTTGCGCAGGACGCGGGCGATCATGCGAAAGACCGCCTGCATCGCCTGGCTGCGCCCGACGAGCGGCATTCCGTGGCCCGCCGCGTCGTCGGCCACCGCGCTCGCCCCTTCGCCCGCTGCTTGCCGGACAGCACGCAGGAGCTCGTCCAGATCGAAGGGCTTCGGGAAATACTCGAACGCTTCGTTCTCGCTAGCCCGCACAGCCGTGTCGAGCGTGTTCTGCGCCGACAGGACGATGAAGGGCATAGACGGCGCAAGGGTCCGCACGGTGTCCAGCGCGGCAATCCCGTCACCGTCTTCGAGCATCACATCGGTCAGCATTGCAGCGTAGGACCGTTTCGCCAGCAATCCGTCGCGGTCAGCGATCCCGGTGCAATGTGTCACCGAATAGCCATCCGATTCCAGCGCGGAGACAATGACGGTCGCAATAGCCGGATCGTCCTCGACCACGAGAATGTCTTTGGGCGCGCTCATTTCGCATCCTTCGCTTCGGCAAGATGGATCCGGAACCTGGTCAGACCTGCGCTGCGATCCCGCTCGTTCGCGATACGGCCATCCATGTCCCGAACGAGTTTTCGCACCAGAGCGAGGCCAAGGCCCTGCCCGCCCTTTTTGGAGGTCACGAATGGTTCGAATACCCGTTCCGCAATTGCCGGATCGATGCCCGGTCCGTTGTCGCTGACGGTGATCTCGATCGGCAGGGAAACGGAGCGTCCGCGGCCACGACGCAGCACGTTCATGACCAGCCCTGTCACATAGCGCGTCCTGATGGTCACGCAGGGATGGTCTTCCCCGGCACAGGCGTCGCGTGCGTTGCCCAGCAGGTTGATCAGCACCTGCTGCAAGGCATCGCGGCTGGCGATGACCGCGGGCAAGGAGGGGTCGAACTCCTCGGTAAATGTCACCTCGGGTGCGCCTTCCACCGAGCGCACGACGCCCAGCGCGTTGCGTATGACCTCGTGCAGATTGACGGGCTCCAGCGGGTCGACCTGCTTGCTCCCCAGCTTCTGCATACGGTCGATCATCCGGGCGATCCGGTCGACTTCCGCCGTCACCAGCCGCGCCAGGCCCTGGTCCCCTTCCGGCAGCTTGCGCTGGAGAAGCTGGCTGGCCCCGCGAATGGCTGCGAGGGGATTCTTGATTTCATGCGCGAGGACCGCCGGTGCAGCGATATCGGACGGCCGCGGATCGTCCGCCATGTCGGCCTGGCCTGCATCGGACAGGGTGATCACGCGCCATCCCGGCTCCGCCGATACCGGTGAGATCGTCAGGTTCACCAGCTTTCCCGGCATGTCGCCGATCGTGATACCGCGGGCCGTCAGCACGGCATCGGGTTCATCCAGCAGCCGTGCAACGCGCTCGTCCACGATATTCGCGGTTTCGCGGAACGGCTTGCCGAGCAGGCGACTCGCGCCCTTTCCCAGAAGGTTCTCCGTCGACTGGTTCGCCTCGCGAATTATGCCGCTGGGATCGATCAGCACGAATGCGAAGATCAGGCTGGAAACCTGTGTCCGGTGGTCCGGTGCAGCCACCGGTACGCTCATTACGGGCGCCTCACGCTGCGCGGCGATGACGGAACGGTTCGTAGAAACGCTCCAGCTCGCCGAGCACCTGGTCGGGATCGTCGATGAAGTTCACGTGATTACGGAACTCTGCCGAGCCGTGTATGCCTTTGGTATACCAACCGAGATGCTTGCGCGCGACCTTGGCCCCGACATCGCGGCCATAAAGGTCGAGCATCCTTTCGTAATGCTCGATCACGGTTTCGTACTGTTCGTCGAAATCGGGGCTCGCAAGCGTTTGCCCGGTCTTCCACCAATGCATGACCTGGCCCAGCAGCCACGGCTTGCCGTAGGCTCCCCGTCCGATCATCAGGCCATCCGCGCCCGATTGCTCCAGCGCGTTCGCAGCGTCGTCGACCGTGCAGATATCGCCGTTGACGATGACCGGGATCGAGACCGCCTCCTTTACCTTGCGGACGAAGGACCAGTCGGCGCTGCCCTTGTACATCTGGTTGCGGGTGCGGCCGTGGACCGTGATCATCCGGACGCCCAGATCCTCCGCGATCTTTGCCAGTTCCGGCGCATTCAGGCTGGAATGGTCCCACCCCATACGCATCTTGACGGTGACCGGGACATCGACCGCCTTCACCGTCGCGTCCATCAATCTGGTCGCCAGCGGGACCTCCCGCATCAGGGCGCTGCCGGCCATGCCGTTCGTCACCTTGCGGACCGGGCAGCCGAAATTGATGTCGATGATGGCGGCGCCCTTGTCCTCGCTCAGCTTGGCAGCTTCCCCCATGCTTTCGGGATCGCAGCCGACCAGCTGCATGGAAATAGGGTCTTCGGTGACGTCCCACTCGGCCTTCTGGATGCTCTGGCGGGTTTCGCGGATAGCGGCCTGGCTCGCCATCATCTCGGTCACGTTGAGACCCGATCCGTAGCGGCGCACCAGCATGCGAAACGGCATGTCGGTGACCCCGGTCATCGGGGCAAGGACGACGGGCGTATCGATCGTCACCCCGCCCACCTGAATGGGTTTGGGGGGATAGGGAGGTTGGGCAGGCGTCATGGTGATAACAATGTTTGCCTAAATATTGGGCAAGCGCCTAGTGGATTGCAGTCCGAACCGCAAGCGCGTAGCGCCGCCTCGAAGATGAGCGATCCATCCGCCCTCCCCCCGTTTTCGGTCGTCATTGTCGCAGCCGGCAAGGGCTCGCGGGCGGGCCAGCCCGTGCCGAAGCAATTTGCATCATGGCGGGGCAAGCCGGTGCTGCGACATTCGGTCGAACGGTTTCTCTCGGCCGGCGCCTCCCGCATCGTCATCGCTATCCCGGACGGCGGCGAGGATGTGGCGAGGCAGGCAGCTGGCGAAGACGAACGCCTGTCTTTCGTCATCGGCGCGGAAACCCGGCAGGGTTCGGTTGCCAATGCACTGCACGCCTTGCACGGCAGGGACACACACTATGTGTTGATCCACGACGCCGCCCGGCCCATCGTGCCGCTCGCCGTCATGGAGCGGCTGCTTGAAGCGCTGACGGAACACACGGGCGCAATCCCCGTCCTGCCGGTCGTCGACAGCCTGGCAGTAGAGAAAGACGGCGTCATGGACGGCAGCGCCGACCGCGAGGTCTTGAAGCGCGTCCAGACACCCCAGGCCTTCCGCTACGAAGCGATCCTTGCAGCGCATGACGCATGGAGCGGCGCACCAATTGCGGGGGACGACGCGCAGGTCCTGCGTGCGAACGGAGGCAGTATTGCCCTCGTCCGGGGCAGCGAAGACCTGCGCAAGCTTACATTCTCGGAGGATTTCATGACAGCTTTACCGCCTGTGCGGATGGGCATGGGATACGATGTCCACCGCCTGGCCGATGGCGAGGAATTGTGGTTGTGCGGCATCCGGCTGGATCATCCCCGCGGCCTTGTGGGGCACAGCGATGCCGATGTCGGTTTGCATGCGATCACGGATGCGATTCTGGGCGCGGTGGCGATGGGCGATATCGGGCAACATTTCCCGCCCAGCGACGAAGAATGGGCCGGTGCGTCTTCCGACCAGTTCCTGGCCCATGCCGTGAAGCTTGCCGCAGAGGCGGGCTACACGGTTGGAAATATCGACCTGACACTGATCTGCGAAGAGCCGAAGATCGGTCCGCACCGCGATGCCATGCAGACGCGGATCGCCGAGATCATAGGCAGCGAAGCCTCCGCCATCAGCGTCAAGGCAACCACGACCGAGCGGCTGGGCTTTACGGGACGCGGCGAAGGTATTGCCGCCCAGGCCGTTGCGACAATGGTCCTGCAGGCGTAGGGGCGCCCCATGTCCGAAATGCTACTGCCTGACGATATCGCGCAACTCGCGGCAAAGGTCGTTGAAGCCAATACCGCTTCCGGTCGCAAGGTCGTGCTCGCCGAAAGCTGTACCGGCGGCCTCGTCTCCGGCGCGCTAACCGAAATACCCGGTTCGTCATCCGTGCTCGACCGCGGATTCGTTACCTATTCCAACGAAGCGAAGATGGAGATGCTGGACGTACCCAGCGACATCATCGAAACCTTCGGTGCCGTGTCCATCGCGTGCGTCTGGGCCATGGCGCAGGGCGCGCTCAAGCATTCCGGCGCAGATATAGCCGTGGCCATCAGCGGCGTCGCCGGCCCCGGCGGAGGCACCGCGACCAAGCCGGTCGGAACGGTCGTTTTCGCCCGCGCCATCCGGGATAGCGCGGACGAGCCGGAAGGCGAGCTCAAGCGGTTCGGCGATGTGGGACGCGCGGAAATCCGCCGTCAGGCGACGCTTTGCGCACTGGAATTGCTGCTACCGTAAAGCGCGTCCGCCCGCGTTTCGAATGCGGTCACCATCTTGCGGAAAGCCCGGTCGAAATACTGCCCTGCCATCGCTTCGAAGACGCGGTTCTTGAACGTGAAATCGACGCAGAAATGAATGCGGCAGCCCCCGCCCTCGCGCTCTTCGAATTGCCACGTATTGTCGAGATCGCGCAGGGGCCCATCGACGTAGTGGACTCTCAGATATTCCGGCCGTTTCTTCTCCACGCGTGACGTGAAGCTTTCGCGGATGGCCTTGAAGCCGACGACCATGTCGGCAATCATCTCTACCTCGCTGTCGGAACGAACCCGGGTCGCGACGACCCAAGGAAGGAATTCACGGTACCGGCCGACATCCGCCACCAGGTCGAACATCTGTTCGCGGCTGTAAGGCAGTTCGCGCGTTTCGCGGATTCCGGGCATCAGGCCCCCGCCCCCGACTTCGCCCCCGACCTCGCTCCCGCCTTCGCCAGCTTTGTCTCCCGCGCCGCCTTCATCTGGGCGAAGTCGTCACCCGCATGATAGCTGGACCGCGTCAGTGGCGAGGATGCGACCTGCAGGAACCCCTTTGCCCGCGCAATGGCGCCGAACGCATCGAACGCCTTCGGGGTCACGAAATCTTCGACCTTGGCGTGTTTCGGCGTGGGCTGGAGGTACTGGCCCATCGTCATGAAATCGATGTCGGCGCTGCGCATGTCGTCCATCACCTGATGCACTTCGAGGCGTTGCTCGCCGAGACCAAGCATGATGCCGGATTTCGTGAAAATCATCGGGTCGTGCGCCTTCACCTCTTCCAGCAGACGGATGGAAGCATAATAACGCGCCCCCGGCCTGATGGTCGGATACAGCCGTGGCACGGTTTCCAGATTGTGGTTGTAGACGTCGGGACCTGCCTCGCAGATCGCCTCGACCGCCGCGCGCATCTTGCCGCGAAAATCGGGTGTCAGGATCTCGATCGTCGTATCGGGCGTCTCGCGTCGCAGCGCCTTGATGACCTTCACGAACTGGTCCGCGCCGCCATCGGGCAGATCATCGCGATCCACGCTCGTAATCACGATATGCTCCAGCCCCATCTTGCCCGCCGCAACGGCGACATTCTCGGGCTCCATCTTGTCGACGATGCGCGGCATACCGGTCTTCACGTTGCAGAAGGCACAGGCACGGGTGCACACATCGCCGAGGATCATCACGGTCGCGTGTTTCTTCTCCCAGCACTCCCCGATATTCGGGCAGGCGGCTTCTTCGCAGACCGTATTGAGGCCGAGATCGCGCATCAGGGTGCGCGTTTCGTGATACCCCTTGCTGACAGGCGCCTTCACCCGGATCCAGTCCGGCTTGCGCTGGCGTGCGGGGCGGTCGCTGTCGGGCTTGGGGGTGCCGGAAAGATCGTTCATGCCCGCCCATCTAGGCGTCCCGCTTGCCAGTGACAATGGCGGCGGTATGAAGCGTGGCATGACCAAGGAAACCACGCCGCCGCTCGACTCGCTGATCTCCGGCTACCGCAATTTCCGCGAGACTGGCTGGGAACCCCATCGCAAGCGCTGGGCGCAGCTCCGCGAAGGACAATCGCCGGAAGTCATGGTCATCGCCTGCAGCGACAGCCGGGTCGATCCCGCGCAGATCTTCGATGTCGATCCGGGCCAGATTTTCGTCGTCCGCAACGTGGCGGCGCTGGTCCCTCCTTACGAAACCACGCCCGGACAGCACGGCGTGTCGGCCGCGCTGGAATTCGCGGTCCAGGTCCTGAAGGTGAAGGAAGTCGTCGTGATGGGCCACGGGATGTGCGGCGGCTGCGAAGCGGCCCTGACGAAGTCCATGGCCGATGCACGCCCGGGCGAAGGCGGTTTCGTCGCCCAGTGGATCTCCATGCTCGACGAAGCGGTGGAAAAGGTCTCCGGTGAATTCGGCTCCGAAGGCCGCGATGCCCTGCGCGCGATGGAGCACGAGGCGGTTCGCGTCAGCTTGCAGAACCTGCGCACCTTCCCTTGCGTGCAGGAAAAGGAAAGCGCCGGCACGCTAAAGCTGCGCGGTGCCTATTTTGCCATCTCGCATGGCGTTCTGAACCTGCTGGACGAAGATAGCGGAAAGTTCGCCCCCGTTACCTAGGGCGCGCTTGTAACCGCATCGCGCCAGTGCCAAGGCCGTATCCATGTCTGAAATGGATGCAAAGAACATCGCCCTCCTGATCGATGCCGATAACGTCAATCCGCGTGGCATCGACAGTGTTTTGACCGTCCTGGCGGAGCTGGGGCAGGTCAATATCCGGCGCGCCTATGGCAACTGGGCCAAGGACGCGCTGAAAAAATGGGGCGACATCACCAACCGGTACGGCATCCGTCCGCACCAGCAGTTCGACCTGACGCGCGGGAAGAACGCCACCGACATGGCCATGAGTATCGACGCGGTCGATCTGCTCTACCAGGGCAAGGTCGACGGGTTCGGCATCATGAGCAGCGACAGCGATTTCACCCCCCTCGTCACCCGGTTGAGGCAGGATGGTTTACCCGTTTACTGTTTCGGTGACGGAAAGACCCCGATGGCGCTGAAAACCGCCTGCACCCGTTTCATCGACGTCGACAAGCTGATGCGCGGCGACCGCCCGGAACGCAGCCAGTCCGCAGGCCGGAAGAAGGGTGACACTCCGCCCGAGCCGCAAATCGCAGACAACGCCGTCGAGGAAGAGCTGATCGACCTGCTGGGCGAAGCTTGGAAAGCGTCGAACCGCGATGACGACGGATACGCCCGCTTGCAGGAAGTCGGCCAGATCGCGGGCAACCGTTCCAGTTTCGACGTGCGCAATTACGGGTTCAAGCAATTGTCCGAGATGTTCCGCTCGCTCGACCGTTTCGACATCAAGCGCGGGTCCAACGGCCAGCTTTACGTACGCCGCCTTCGCTGAGCGGAGTTCGACTGGACAAAGAAAAACGGCGCGGATCTCTCGATCCGCGCCGTTTTCTTTTTCAGGTCAATCCTGTCAGTTGGACGGCTGCTCTGCCGTCGTTGCCGGAGCCGCGGCCATGTCGCGCCCGGCATAGGCGTTCCACAGACGGGCGATGGCGCGGCGAGCACCCTCGACCTGCGCGAAGGTCGCACGGGCTTCCTCCGTCTTGCCCTGATCGAGCTGGGCGATGCCCAGACGGGTCAGCACGCGGGGGGTGTCCACGCCCGGCTTGTCGAGAGCCATGGTGTAGAATTCCTCGGCCTCGGCCGCACGGTCGTAGTTCAGATATGCGTCACCCGTCGCCATCAGCAGCGCGCTGTCAGCACCGGCCTTGCGTGCGTCTGCTGCAAGCTTGGGCAGTTCGGCCCTGTCGGCGTCCACCCGGCCACGCGCGTTGTTGCGTACTTCGACGACGTAAGGATTGCTTTCCGACAGGTTTCCATCGGCCAGACCTTCCGCGATCACGGCATCGACTTCACCCGGCAGGCGGCGCGCATCGGCGGCATCCACATAGTCGAGGTAATCGCGCTCGCTACGCAGGACGTTTGCACGGCGTGCCAGGCGAAGAAGGTCGAGCGTCTGCTGCGAATCGTACTGCAGCATGTTGCGCTGGATCGCGATCGCATCGCCCCATGCGCTTTCCGAGGGGAACTGGTCGACATAGAGGAGGCTGTACTGCACCGCTTCCTCTGCATTGTTGGCTTCGTAAGCAGCCGACAGGCCGCGCTTGATCCACGCTTCGTCCACCGGCTGTCCGGCGGCAACAAGGTCGTTGATCGTGCCGCGCAGATAGGTCAGCCCGTCCTGCGTGCGCCCTTCGTTGAGATAGGTCTCGGCAATCAGGCCGGTCAGTTCGAGCTCGCTGGCGCCTGCTTCCACTGCACGCTCGAGATAGGTGCGAGCGGTCGCATAGTCCTGCGCATTGTAGGACAGCTGACCTGCCAGGGTGTTGAACTTTGCGACATTCTCGGCACTGGTCTTGCCGCTGCCGAGCATCTGCTTGACGCCTTCGAGCTGAAGGTTGGTATCTTCCGTCAGTCGCCCGACATTGTAGTAGAGACCGCCGGTAGCATACTTGTCGTCGGGCGTTTCCGATGCGGCAAGGACGCCGGGCAGCGCAGCCTTCGCCGCGTTGAGGTCCGGCGTCTCCGCCTTCAGCATCTCGTCGACCGGCTGATAGGCAGCGACGAAGCCCTTCGAATATTGCGGCTTCTCGGCCTTTTTCTGGGCATGGGCCGGTGCTTCGAGAGCGGTCACGCCAAGGGCGGTTCCGCCCATCAATACGACGGCGAGAGCGGCGCTGGCACCGAAACGGCCGGTGCTGCGACGACGTGCAAAGGGGGATGCGAACATTCTCATTTTCTCCCAAGAAATTCGGTAATCTGTTTGAGGCCCGCGCGGGCTGCACATGTTTTAACGCTCGTGCAAGCCGGTGGTGCCGATTTGATTGCCAAAGCGTAGGATACGGGCGCTGAATGGGGATTGAATGATGCGACGCACCATTCTGCGCCATTCGGCCCTGATATGTGGAAAACGCGGCCCGTGGACCCTATCTGGGGGGCCTGAAGCTTCCTCCGCGGGGCGATCTCCCCTAAACTCATTCCCATTGCCGAAACCGGCCCTGTTCCGGTTTCCACCGCCATGTAGCGAGACCAAGCCTTGAGCGACGATACAGACACACTTTCCCAGCCCCAGTCCCCCGGCGATTTCGAGCGGATCGATATCGTCGACGAGATGAAGACGAGCTATCTCGATTACGCGATGAGCGTGATCGTCAGCCGTGCGCTGCCCGATGTGCGCGACGGCCTGAAACCCGTTCACCGCCGCATCCTATACGCCAGCAAGCAGGGCAATTTCGTTGCCGGGCGGCCCTATGTGAAGAGCGCGAAGATCGTCGGCGACGTGATGGGCGACTATCACCCGCATGGCGACAGCGCGATCTACGATGCGCTCGCCCGCATGACGCAGGACTGGTCGCTGCGCGTGCCGCTGGTCGATGGCCAGGGCAATTTCGGGTCGATGGACCCCGACCCGCCCGCCTCCATGCGCTATACCGAAGCCAAGCTGGCCAAGGTTGCCAACACCCTGCTCGACGACCTGGACAAGGACACGGTCGATTTCGTCGACAATTACGACGGACGTATCCAGGAACCCTCCGTGCTGCCCGCACGGTTCCCCAACCTGCTGGTCAACGGCGCAGGCGGCATCGCCGTCGGCATGGCGACCAATATCCCCCCGCACAATCTGGGTGAGGTCATCGACGGCTGCTTCGCCTATCTCGACAATCCGCGGATCACGGCCGAAGAGCTGGTCGAGTTCATTCCCGGCCCCGATTTCCCGACCGCCCCACTCATCCTCGGCCAGTCCGGCGCGCGTGCCGCGTACACGACCGGCCGCGGTTCGATCCTCATGCGGGCGCGGCACGAAATTGAGACACGTTCCGGCGACCGCCAGTCGATCGTCCTGACCTCGATCCCCTTCCAGGTCGGAAAGTCGGGCCTGGTCGAGAAAATCGCCGAGGCGGCAAAGGACAAGCGGATCGAGGGCATCTCCGACATTCGCGACGAAAGCAGCCGCGAAGGCGTGCGCGTCGTCGTCGACCTGAAGCGCGATGCTTCGGCAGAGGTCGTGCTGAACCAGATCTGGCGCTACACCCCGGCACAATCGAGCTTCCCGGCCAACATGCTGGCGATTCGCGGCGGCCGGCCCGAAACGCTCTCGCTGCGCGACATCATCCAGGCCTTCATCTCGTTCCGCGAAGAGGTCATTACCCGCCGCACGAAGTTCGAACTGAACAAGGTGCGCGAGCGGGCGCACGTCTTGCTGGGCCTGGTGGTCGCCGTGTCGAACCTCGACGAGGTCGTGGCGATCATCCGCGGTTCGTCGAACCCCCAGATCGCCCGCGAGAAACTGCGCGCACGCGAATGGCCGATCGGCGAAATTGCCCAGTATATCCGCCTGGTCGAAGCGATCGAGCCGGACGCGGAACAGGAAGGCGGAACCTATCGCCTGTCCGAACGCCAGGTGAAGGCGATCCTCGACCTGCGACTTCACCGCCTGACAGCGCTCGGGCGCGACGAGATCGGCGACGAGCTCAAGGAACTGAGCGTCGCGATCGAGGAATATCTCGCCATTCTCGCCGACCGGGTAAAGCTCTACGGCGTGCTGCGCGACGAACTGTCGGAGATCCGCGAACTCTACGCCACGCCCCGGGTGTCCGAAATCGCGCCCGCGTGGGACGGGATCGACGACGAGGACCTGATCGAGCGCGACGAGATGGTCGTGACCGTTACCCATGACGGTTACATAAAGCGCACGCCGCTTTCGACCTTCCGGGCCCAGAACCGGGGCGGCAAGGGCCGCGCCGGAATGGCGACGAAAGACGAGGATGCGGTGAGCGAGATGTTCGTCACCAGCACCCACAATCCCGTCCTGTTCTTCAGCACGATGGGCAAGGTCTACCGGATGAAGGTATGGAAGCTGCCCGAAGGCGGACCCGCCACGCGCGGGAGGCCGATCATCAACTTGCTGCCCTCCCTCGACGATGGCGAGACGATCCGGACCGTGCTTCCCCTGCCCGAAGACGAGGACATGTGGGGCGCGCTCAGCGTGGTCTTCGCCACCGCAAAGGGCAATGTCCGACGCAACAGCATGGACGCCTTCACCAACATTCCCAGCAACGGCAAGTTCGCGATGAAGTTCGACGCCGACAGCGATGACGAACTGATCGGCGTGGCGCTGCTGGAGGCAGGCGACGACGTCCTTCTCGCCACCCGCCTCGGCAAGGCGATCCGCTTTGCCGGCGAGGATGTCCGCGAGTTCACGTCGCGCACCTCTACCGGCGTTCGCGGCATGAAGTTCAAGGAAGACGGTGATGCGGTCGTCTCGCTCTCCATCCTTCACGAGGGAAGCGCCACGCCCGACCAGCGCGAGGCGTATCTGAAGGTTGCACCCTGGAAAGCCGACGAGGACGCCCCTGCCCTGTCCGAAGATCATGCGAAGATGGCCGAGGAGGAACAATTCATCCTGACCGTCTGTGCCAATGGTTATGGCAAGCTGTCGTCCGCTTACGAATATCGCAAGGCGGGCCGCGGCGGCATGGGCATCACCAATATCGACAATATCCCCCGCAATGGCGAAGTCGTCGCCAGCTTTACAGCGACGCAGAACGACCAGTTGATGCTGGTCACCGACCAGGCGAAGCTGATCCGTATCGGCCTCGACAGCCTGCGCGTCATCGGGCGGGCATCGTCCGGGGTCCGCCTGTTCGACGTCGCAAAGGGCGAGACGATCGTATCTGCCGTCCGGATCGACGAGGACGAATCTCCGGAAAACGAAGCGGAAGAAGCCATCGTGGAAGAGATGGTCGAGAAGCGCGGCGGCGGCGACGAAACCGCGCCGGAGACGACCATGGACCGCGACAGCAATGAAGGCGAAGCTCCGCCCGAATAGCCGACAGGAGCATCACCGGCCGGCTTTGGTCCGGATCAGGCGGAGCCGCGCGCCCGCATGGTCTGGACCACGCCCGTCGCAATCAGGAACTGGCCGGCGAAATATGTTGGCCAGATCAGCAGGTCGCCGATCTCCTCCCACCCGAGCGGTCCCATTCGGGCGAAGATCAGCAGGTCGGAAATCACGAAGAGGACCGCGCCCAGACCGACGCGGTAGCGGGGAAACGCACTCCACCAAGCGGCCGCAGCCATGCCGCCCAACGCCAGCCCGTAAAGCGTGACCGCCCAATCCAGCGTCAGGAAATAGGACACTCCAGGGGTCAGCAGCAGCAAGGCGGCGCCTGCCGTCCTCTGGCTGTTGGAAAGGGCCGGGCGACGGTGCCGAAGGTATAATGCGATCGCAGTGACATGGGCGGCGAAGAATGCTGCCCCTCCGGCGCGAAAGTCCAGTTCGATGGCCATGTCGCCAAGGGCCGAAAGCGCCATGACCGTGCCGATCAGCAGACCGTCCGTTCCGCTTAGCCGTCGCCAGCAATAAACTGCGAGAGCAGCCGCCCCCACCCCCTTCAGCAAGATCAGGTATAGCCCGCCGATTTCATTGTCCGACAGGAAATACCAGGCGACCGCACCGGTCAGGGCGACCAGCAACCAGGGTCGTTGATGGGCAAGTGTGCGGGTGGATACAGGTAGTCGGGCCATCGGGACAACCGCTAGGGCTTGCAGGGCATGCGGGGCAAGACCTAGATGCGGCCCGCGTAAGGACACGAGCTATCATGACACACGATATCCATATCATCGGCGGCGGACTCGCCGGCAGCGAAGCGGCATGGCAACTTGCCCGGCGAGGCTTCAAGGTTCGCCTGTCGGAAATGCGCGGCAGCGGCGACACGACCGATGCGCACCAGACCGACGGCCTGGCGGAACTTGTCTGTTCGAATTCCTTCCGGTCCGACGATGACGAGAAAAATGCCGTGGGGCTGCTGCATCACGAAATGCGGCAGCTAGATTCGCTCGTCATGCGGGCCGGCGAGAAGGCCAGGGTTCCCGCAGGTTCTGCCATGGCGGTGGACCGCGATGTCTTTTCCGAAGAGGTCGAACGCACCCTGTCGGCGCATCCCGACATTACCGTTGTGCGCGAGCGGATCGATACTCTTCCGGCAGATGAACCGGTCATCGTGGCCACCGGTCCCCTGACTGCGGCTTCTCTTGCTCAGAGCATCGTGCGCGCCACGGGGGAAGAACGCCTCGCCTTCTTCGATGCCATTGCGCCGATCGTCCACCGCGACAGCATCGACATGGACATCTGCTGGATCCAGTCGCGCTGGAACAAGCGCAACGAAGCCTCGAACGTAGAGGGAGATTACATCAACTGCCCCATGACGAAGGACGAGTATCTCGCCTTCCATCAGGGCCTGATCGATGGCGATAAGACCGAGTTCAAGGAATGGGAGGAGAACACCCCCTATTTCGATGGCTGCATGCCAATCGAAGTCATGGCCTCACGCGGTGTCGACACGCTGCGCTACGGACCGATGAAGCCCGTCGGCCTCGACAATCCGCGCGATGTCACTCCCGAATTTCCGCAGGGCCGCTGGCCCTATGCGGTGGTGCAACTGCGGCAGGACAACAAGCTGGGCACGCTTTGGAACATGGTCGGCTTCCAGACGAAGCTGAAATACGGCGCGCAGGTCGAACTCTTCCGCACGATCCCGGGGCTACAGAACGCCGAATTCGCGCGGTTGGGCGGATTGCACCGCAACACCTTCCTGAATTCTCCCCTAGTGCTGGACCGCCAGTTGCGCCTGAAGGGCATGAAGAACGTCCGTTTTGCGGGGCAGATTACAGGCTGCGAGGGCTATGTCGAAAGCAGTGCAGTGGGCCTCGTGGCCGGAATGATGGCCGCCGCCGAACTGGCCGGGGATACATGGGTCGAACCGCCCCGCACCTCTGCCCTGGGCGCGCTCCTGTCGCACATAACCGGGGATGCCGAAGCGGATACGTATCAGCCGATGAACGTCAATTTCGGCCTCTTCCCGCTGCTGCACGACGTAAAGAAGAAGCAGCGCAAGGAGGCCTATACCACCCGCGCCAAGGCCGACATGCGGGACTGGATAGCGCAGCTCGACACCGTGCCCGCATAAACGGATTCAGCACCGGCAAGCCGGTTTTTTCCTGGGCTTGGGCGCTGTCGTGGCGAATTCGGCCTGCGTCAGCTTGCGGTCTCCATCGGCATCGGCCCCGTCGAACTTCGTCGCGGTCGATACGGCCCATTCCTCGAAGGTCAGCAGGTTGTTGCCGTCCTTGTCGAGTTTCCTGAAGGCGCTCGTCCTTGTGGACAGCATTTCGGCCCGCGTAATCGCGAGATCGCGGTTGCGGTCGTAGCGAAAGAACCGCCGTTGTTCGCGGCTCAGCTGCGTAGCCTCCGGAGGGGTAGGACCGCGCATCTCGCCCGGATCGACTTCGGGCAGTTCGGGCTCAGCCGGCGTTTCCGTGGCTTCAGGAGCCGGTTCGGGAGGAGGTGCCGCTTCCTCCACCTGGGCCCTGCCCTGCCACCAGAACATCCCGACGCTGGCCAGCATCAAGGCCAGCACCGCGCCCAATATCATTCGATCCATCGCGTCCCCTGTTCCCTGTCCTCACCGCCCGACTAGGCCATGCCGCATGGCAAGCGCAAGAGCCGGAAATCCATCGAGAATCGGGCGATCCTTGCGAAGAGCCCTCTGCCCGAGAGCGGCGAGAACGGAAAAGGGCCGAAGCCGCCGGGGAAGCCGGGGCAAGGACCCGGGCATCGACGAACTGGCATCGGGTACTGGCACGCCGCGTTCCTTCAGGTCCGCCAAGGCAAAGAAGCGCGCGGCATCGTCGACCCTGCCCCCCAATCTGTCGTCGATATCCGGCTGCAACACCCGGGCAAGCGCCAGCCAGGCAGCAGAGCGTCCACCAAGGAAGCCTTCGATGTCGCTTGCAGACAATGACTGTCCGGTAGCAAGCACCTCCCAGCCATCGACGAGCGCGCCCAGCCCGGCAGCTTCACCATCCCAGTTCGCCAGTTCTTCGAGCAGCGGCTCTCCGTTCGGCCAGTTCTCCGGCTTTTCCGCGAACCTGTCGCGCCACCAGGCCAGTTTGACCTGCGCGATGATCGGCTCGCTCGCTTCCCTCACCGCGCGGTCCAGACGTGCATCGAGCAGGAACAGCGCATGAAAGAAGCGCCTGTCCTGACCGGTCGCGGAGCTCGCTGCGAGCTTCATCGCCGGCAGAATTTTCTGAAGGTCCAGAGTATCCATCGCCGCCATTCGTTACCTCTCGCCGTGCCTGTCAACCGCTATCGCCCGGTACTTCGCAATCAGCCCATATCCAGCGACTTCCCGCGAATTCCCAATCGATTCCAAATTTTAACCGGGTTCCGCTTAGAAATTCTGGCCTGGCCCCGTACCCCGACTGAATTTTCAGGTTTTCCCGATACGCCTCCAATCTCCTAAGGAATTAACCCTGTCCGTAAGGGAAACGCTTACGAGGGGCAGGTTACGGGCATCCTGTGATGAAACCGGCAGCCTCCTCCAAACCTCTCCTTTCCCGCCTGCTGCGGGATCGTTCAGGCAATACGCTCGCCATCGTGGCTGCAGCGACAGCTCCGCTTGTCGCAATGGTCGGCAGTGCGGTCGATATCGGCCGCGGCTATGTCGCGCAAAGCCGTCTTCAGCAGGCCTGCGACGCCGGGACGCTGGCTGCCCGGAAGCGCTTGGGCTCGGACCTTCCGCCCAGCGCGCAAGTTCTCGGCCTCGTGCGGCAAACGGGGAAGAGTTTCTTCGACCTCAACTTCCCTGAAGGGCGGTACGATACGACGGAGCTGTCCTTCGTCATGACGCTGGAAGAAGACTTCGCGATCACCGGTGCGGCCAGCGCGAACTTGCCCACTGCCGTCATGGGGCTTTTCGGCAAGAACAATATCCCGATCTCCGTCTCGTGCGGATCGCGCATGAACTTCACCAATCTCGACATCATGATGGTGCTCGATACGACCGGGTCGATGCGGCACACGAATTCAGGGGATACGCTGTCGCGCATCGATTCCATGCGCACAGTGATCACCGCGTTCGCCGGAAACCTCGAGGAGGCGAAAGCGCCCGATACGCGCATCCGTTACGGGTTCGTCCCCTACGCGACCAACGTAAATGCTGGTCACCTTCTCGAAAACCAGTGGGTTGCGAACACCTGGCAGTATCAAAGCCGAAAACAGGACGGCAGCGAAACCACACCGGGCACGCGGACATATAATACGAACTGGGCTTACGTATCGGGCTCCAGAAGCGACTGGCAGGTCGAAAGTACCTATGACGCAACATACTACCCTGCTGTGCAAGCCCCGCCAACCAGTGGCCAGGATGAGGGGAACGGTTCCTACACGCCCGAGCGCTGGGCCTGCGAGGGTAGCCAGCCTGCGAACTCCTTCACAAAAACGGACACGCTGCTTGGACAATCCAGCGAACCGTTTGCCGGCCCGCCTGCGGGAACGCGCGAGATCGATGAAATGCAGCGGTATGAGAACGGAACGCTGTATCGAACGACCCTGAACGGAGAGACCTGCACGGTCGAAAGCCAGACATTCGACGAATACGTTCACTTCTTCGACCGTGTCACGGACCCATCGGAAAATACCAAGAATTTTTTCCTCTATAACCAGCTGAACAAAAATGTTGCGGACTGGCGGACGAACACGCTTGGCTGCATGGAAGAACTCCCGACCTATCAGATCAGCGACTATGCCTCCGTCGACCTGACGCGTGCGCTGGATTTGGATATCGACCATGTTCCCGACGGCACCGCCGGGACCCAGTGGGGGCCGCGGCGGCCGGACCTCGTCTATGCGCGGTCGCTTACCGGTGGCAGTGGGGGATCCTTTACGCCCGACGACGTGCGCACCAGCAAAACTTTCTCGCGCACGGGTTACTGGTGGATGTCCGAATGTCCGGAGCCTGTGCAGAACCTGGCTGAAATGACCAAGACCGAGATCGAGACCTACCTTGCGACACTGAAGCCGAAGGGCGCCACCTATCACGACATCGGAATGATCTGGGGCGCCCGCCTGCTGAGCCCGGATGGTCTTTTCGCCACGGAAAACGCGGACGAATCGAACAACAAGCCGACCAAGCGGCACCTGATTTTTCTGACCGATGGCCAGACGGAACCCTTTGACGTGGCATATGGCCCCTATGGGGTCGAACCGCTCGACAAGAGGCGGTGGGATCCGGACACGTCTTCGATGTCACTTGTTGAAACGGTGGAGGAACGTTTCAAGTTTGCATGCTCCGCGATCAAAAAGAAAAATACGATCGTCTGGATCATTGCGTTCGGTACAAACATAAATCCGGCGATGGTCGAATGCGCAGGTGACGGCCGCTATTTCGAAGCGGACAATGCTGCGCAGCTCGATGAGGCTTTCGACGCAATCGCCAGGTCCATGGGCGATCTCAGGATCAGCAAATGAGCGTCAATAGTCATCTGGACAAATTACGATCCGATAAGAACGGAGCCACCATCGTCGAATTCGCGATGGTGTCGCCGGTTTTGCTGCTAGTCCTAATGGGTATATTTGATCTAGCCTTCAATCTGTACCTTGATGCCGTCCTTCAAGGCGCCATGCAGAAGGCCGGGCGCGATGGTTCGATCGAAGCCAGTGATTATGACAAGATTGACAATGACGTAAAAACCCAGGTTGGTTCTCTAATTTCCGATCCTGACATCGAATTTTCGCGGACATCCTACAATAATTTTTCAGACGTCTGGAACCCGGAAGACTTCGTCGATGAGAATGGCGACGGCATTTGCAATGACGGCGAAGTGTTTGAAGATTCGAACGGTAATGGAGTTCACGACGGCGACCGGGGTACTGCCGGGGGAGGCGGCGCTCAGGATGCTGTCGTTTACGAAGCCAGAATAACGTATGATCGTGTTTTTCCGCTGGCACGCATGATCGCTTTGCCCGAAAAAGTTACAGCAGTCGGTGTCACGGTGATGCGCAATCAACCTTTTGAGCTGCGCGAAATAAGACCCTCCACGGAAAATTGCTCATGAGAAAACTAACTCGTCTTCTCAGCGGTCTTCTATGGGACCGTAAAGCTGCGGCGCTCACCGAATTCGCCCTCGTTCTCCCCTTGATTATGGGTGTCGGGCTTCTGGGTCTTGAAACCGCGTATTATACTGTGATGCACATGCGGGTGCAGCAAGCCGCCGCGCATATCGCCGATAACGCGTCGCGAATCGGAGATACGAGCACCATCGATCAGCGAAAGATTTATGAAGACGACATCCGCGACCTGATGATAGGTGGTGATATCCAGCTTAAAGCGCTGGACCTGTTTGAACATGGCCGGGTGATCATTTCTAGCCTTGAACAAGATCAGGCGACCAAGAAGCAATGGTTGCACTGGCAGCGATGCATGGGAAGACTTGGTTGGTATTCGACCTATGGTGAGGCTGGCGGGCCCTCTTCCACTATCAAGGGCATGGGACCCAAAGGGCGAAAAGTCAGCGCGTTATCCGGCCAGCCGGTCATGTTCGTCGAAGTCGCCTATGACTACCAGCCCCTGATCTCCGCGAGCTTCATCGGTACGCATACCATGCATGCCTATTCGGCCTTTACGGTCCGTGCAGACAGGGATTTGTCGAAGATTTACCAGCGGGACGATTATGCGCCCACCGATGTTGCAGATTGCGATACCTACGAGGATCTCGAAGGCAATCCCGGCGACGGTACGATGATCAACGAACCGGGGCAGGTCGATGGGCCGGGAACCGGAGGCAATGGCAATGGCAATGGCAATGGCAATGGCAATGGTTGTGGCCAGGGTAATGGCGGTGGCCAAGGAAACGTCAACGGCTGCGGCAATGGCAACGGCGGCGGTAACGGCAACGGCAACGGCAACGGCAACGGCATCAATTGGGGCGGAGATCAGCCCGGAGGAAGCTGCGATGGCGTGCCGAATTGTCGCAGCGGTCCCAATCCCAATGCAGTCGATGACGACGATGACTGATCGCCACGTCAGCATCGTCGCCTAATCCACGTAACAAACCTTCTTCACGGCCTTCACGATCCGGTCACTGTCGAGAATCGCGAGCTTCTCCAGATTGGCAGCATAGGGCAGCGGCACGTCTTCGTCCGTGACCCGCAGGACCGGAGCGTCGAGGTCGTCGAAGCCCTCCTCCATGCAGATCGCGATGATTTCCGACGCGATGGAGCAAGTCCGCCAGCCTTCCTCGGCGACGACCAAGCGGTTCGTTTTCTTGAGGCTTTCGAGGACGGTCCTCTTGTCGAGGGGGCGCAGCGTGCGAAGATCGATGACTTCTGCATCGATCCCCTCTCCGGCAAGCTGCTCGGCCGCTTCCAGAGCAAGCCCGACGGCAATCGAATAGGCAACGATCGTGACATCGCTACCCTCGCGCATAATGCGAGCCTGGCCGATGGGCAGAACCCAGTCGTCCATGTCGGGCACATCGAAGCTGCGACCATAAACCAGTTCGTTTTCGAGGAATACGACGGGGTCTTCCGTCCGGATTGCGGCTTTCAACAGGCCCTTGGCGTCCGCTGAATCGTATGGTGCGATCACAATCAGGCCGGGCACGCTGGCATACCACGGGCCGTAATTCTGGCTGTGCTGCGCCCCCACCCGGCTGGCGGCGGCATTCGGCCCCCGGAACACGACGGGACAGCGCATCTGTCCGCCCGACATGTAATTCGTCTTGGCCGCAGAGTTCACGATGTGGTCGATCGCCTGCATCGCGAAGTTGAAGGTCATGAATTCCACGACCGGGCGCAGGCCGCCCATCGCCGCGCCGGTGCCGATGCCGGCAAAGCCGTATTCGGTAATCGGCGTATCGATCACCCGCTTGTCACCGAATTCGTCCAACAGGCCTTGGGTAACCTTGTAGGCACCCTGATACTCGGCGACTTCCTCGCCCATCACGAAGACCCGGTCGTCCCGGCGCATTTCCTCGGCCATGGCATCGCGAAGGGCTTCGCGAACGCTGGTGGAAGTCATGGAGGTGCCTTCGGGCACGGCAGGGTCGGCAACAGCGGCACGTTCCTGTTTCGCAGACTTGGTCGCCTCGGCTTCGGAGGGCTCGCGGCCAACATCCTTTCCTTCGCCTTCTACGTCAGCCTTTGCCTGCTCCTCGGCAGCCTCCGAACCGGCTTCTGGCGCGTCCATGTCGCTCGCGTTTTCGCCGTCGCCTGCCAGCATGGCGATGACGGTGCCGACCGCCACGTTTTCCGTGCCTTCCTCGACCAGGATCTTGCCGAGCGTCCCTTCGTCGACGGCTTCGAATTCCATCGTCGCCTTGTCGGTTTCGATCTCGGCGATGATGTCACCGATTTCGATCGTATCGCCCTCGGACTTGAGCCATTTGGCGAGCGTTCCTTCCTCCATCGTCGGGGAAAGCGCGGGCATTTTCAGTTCCACAGCCATGCTCAGTACTCCTCCACCAGGACATCGGTATAGAGTTCGGACGCATCCGGCTCTGGCGAATTCTCGGCGAAGTCGGCAGCCTCGGACACGCGGGCGCGAATGGCTTTGTCGATGGCCTTCAGCTCGGCTTCGTCCTTGCCGCCTTCGATCAGGGTCTTCTTGATCAGGTCGATGGGATCATGATGATCCTTCTGGTCCTGCACCTCCTCCCGCGTTCGGTATTTCGCGGGGTCGGACATGGAGTGGCCGCGATAACGATAGGTGTTGAGTTCCATCAGGACCGGCCCGTTCCCGTCGCGAACATATTTGAACGCGACCTCGGCAGCAGCGCGGACTTCCAGAACGTCCATTCCGTTCACTTCCATTCCCGGGATGCGGAAAGCCGTGCCGCGGCGGTAGAACCGCGTTTCCGCGCTCGACCGTTTCGTTGCCGTGCCCATCGCGTACTGGTTGTCCTCCACCACGAACACGATCGGCAGCTTCCACAGCGCGGCCATGTTGAAGGTTTCGTAGACCTGCCCCTGGTTGGCAGCGCCATCTCCGAAATAGGCGAGGCAGATGCCGCCATCGCCCCGATATTTGTGGGCGAGCGCCAGTCCGCCGCCGAGCGACACCTGCGCACCCACGATACCGTGGCCGCCATAGAATTTATGCTCGGTGCTGAACATGTGCATCGAGCCGCCCTTGCCCTTCGAGATGCCCGCCTGGCGACCGGTCAGTTCCGCCATGATGACATTGGGATCGATGCCGTAGGCGAGCATGTGTCCGTGATCGCGGTAGCCGGTGATGACGCTGTCCCGGTCGTTGTCGAGCGCGGATTGCAGACCGATGGCAACCGCTTCCTGGCCGATGTACAGGTGGCAAAAACCGCCGATCAGCCCCAGACCGTAAAGCTGTCCTGCGCGTTCCTCGAACCGGCGGATCAGCAGCATCTGCTCGTAGAATTCCAGCATCTGCTCTTCGGAGGCGGCAAACTTCTTCGCCTTCTCGAAATCGTCCTGCAGGCTGTGAAGCGCGAAGTCCTCGTCATCCTTGGTCGCGGTTTCGGCGGGTGTGTTGCGGGCTTTCGAAGGCTTGGCCAAGCTCGTCATTCCTCTTGCAGTGCGCGGCACGGGTACCGGCTATCGACGCACCGCACCCTCTACCGTTCCCTTGGCAGGACCGCTACGGCTTCGCAATGTTTCCGAATAGGAATGCAGACGCCCATGCGTCTGGACGAGCCCGGGTTATTTCCTCTCGGGCTCCAGCTCGAGAACGATTTCGTCGGGGTGCAGGACGTGCATGTTCTTGCGCAGCAGTTCGCCGACCATGTCGGGATCGGCCCGGTCCGGATGGAGCGCATCGACACGCCCCCTCAGCTCGTCACGCTCCGCTTCGAGCACAGCGAGCTGTGCTTTACGCTGTTCGAGCAGACTGGCCTGCTCACCCCAGGCAAGGAGCCCGCTAGGCCCCAATAGAGCCAGCCCGGTCAGGACGAGCAGGGACACCAGGGCAACGCCCTGCACGGCCTGTTGCCGTGTCGAAACCAGTCTGTGCCCGCTCTGCGCCATGTCCACGTAAGAATCATAGTTACCAGCCGGTTACAAGCGGAATTTCGCCTTCTGCGACCAAGTGATTCAAACGATTCGCTTTCAATAGGAGCGCGGCAGCCCCAACACGTGTTCGGAGAGGTAGCTGAGGATGAGGTTTGTCGAGATCGGGGCCACCGTATAAAGCCGCGCCTCGCGGAATTTGCGCTCCACATCGTATTCCTCGGCAAAACCGAACCCGCCATAGGTCTGGACGCACATGTCGGCCGCGGCCCAGCTCGCTTCCGATGCCAGCATCTTGGCCATATTGGCTTCTTCCCCGGCATTTCCGCCCTGGTCGTAGACCTCCGCCGCATGATGGACCATCAGTTCCGCCGCGCGCATCTGGGCATAGCAGCGCGCAATCGGGAACTGGATGCCCTGGTTCTGGCCGATGGGCCGGCCGAAGACTTGCCTGTCCTTCGCATAATCGCTCGCGCGTTCGATGAACCATTTCGCATCGCCGATGCATTCCGCCGCGATGAGAACGCGCTCTGCATTCATTCCGGACAGTATGTAGCGGAAGCCCTTCCCCTCTTCTCCGATCAAGGCGGATTTGGGGATACGCAGATCGTCGAAGAACACCTCGCAGGACGAATGGTTCATCATGGTCCTGATCGGCTTGATGGTCATCCCGCCCGATGCCTGCGCCGCTTGCATGTCGACCAGGAACAGGGAGATGCCCTCTGTCTTCTTCTCGGACTCGCCCTTCGGTGTCGTCCGGGCGAGAAGCATCATCAGATCGGAATGCTCGGCCCGGCTGGTCCAGATTTTCTGGCCGTTGACGACATAGTCGTCGCCATCCGCCTCGGCGAAGGTACGCAGGGAGAGCGTATCGGTCCCGCTGGTCGGCTCGCTGACCCCGAAAGCCTGCAGGCGGAGCGTCCCGTCGGCGATTTTCGGCAGGTAGTGCGCTTTCTGTTCGTCGCTGCCGTAACGCAGCAGCGTGTTCATGACATACATCTGCGCGTGCGCCGCACCGCCATTGGAACCCGAAGCCTGTATTTCCTCCATGATCACGGCGGCCGCGTCCAGTTTCAGGCCGCTGCCGCCATATTCCTCGGGGATCAACGCAGCGAGGAAACCTGCGCGCGTCAACGCGTCGACGAATTCGGAAGGGTAGGCACGCTCGCGGTCCTTTTCCCTCCAGTACTCGTTCGGAAATTCATCGCACAGCGCACGGACGGCGCGGCGGATTTCGTCGAGGTCTTCGCGGTTTTGCATGAAAGTTGCTCCAGACATTCATTCTGTTTTGCACTCCCTTGGCAAGCATGGAGCCTGCCGACAACCGCGGAACCGCGCCGGGCCTGGCGGGCTTTACAATTGCACCCAAATTGCCCTATATAGTTTCTATTGAAACCAAATTAGCGATTAGCCCGGAGAGACCTTCCCATGCCAGACCTGTTCGAAAATCCCGCCGGCCTCGACGGATTCGAGTTCGTCGAATTCTGCGCGCCTGAAAAAGGCGTTCTGGAACCTGTTTTCCAGGCGATGGGCTTCACCCAGGTTGCGAGCCACCGGAGCAAGGACGTTCATCTCTGGCGGCAAGGCAACATCAACCTCATCGCCAATTACGAGCCGCGCAGCGCAGCGTGGTATTTCGCCCGCGAACACGGCCCGAGCGCGTGCGGCATGGGCTTCCGCGTGAAGGACGCTGCAAAGGCGTACGAACACCTGATCGAGAAAGGCGCGGAGCCGGTCGCCAACGAACCGGGCCCGATGGAACTGAGCATTCCTGCCATTCGCGGCATTGGCGGCGCGATCGTCTACCTGATCGATCGTTATGCCGACGAAGGCGAGGGCGGCCTGTCGATCTACGACATCGATTTCGAATATTTGCCGGGGGTCGAGAAGCACCCCGAGGGCGCGGGCTTCAGCCATATCGATCACCTGACGCACAACGTCTACAACGGCCGCATGGCCTACTGGGCCGATTACTACGAGACGCTGTTCAACTTCCGCGAAATCCGCTTCTTCGACATCAAGGGCGAATATACCGGCCTGACCTCGAAGGCACTGACCGCGCCCGATGGCAAGATCCGCATTCCGCTCAACGAGGAAGGCGAAGGCGGCAAAGGCCAGATTGAGGAGTTCCTGAAGGAGTTCAACGGCGAAGGCATCCAGCACATCGCCCTGATCTGCGACGACCTCGTGACGGCATGGGACCGGCTGAAGGAGTTCGGCGTCCCGTTCATGACCGCGCCGCCCGCTACCTATTACGAGATGCTCGACGGCCGCCTGCCGGATCACGGCGAACCGGTCGGAGAACTGCAGACGCGCGGCATCCTGATGGATGGCACGACCGAAGGCGGCCAGCCCCGCCTCCTCCTCCAGATCTTTGCCGAGGCGCAGGTCGGACCGGTGTTCTTCGAATTCATCCAGCGCAAGGGCGACGAAGGCTTCGGCGAAGGCAATTTCAAGGCCCTGTTCGAAAGCATGGAACGCGACCAGATCAATCGCGGTTCTTTGAAGGTGGACGAAAAGGAGCCTGCAGAATGAGCGCGCACCCCATCTCTCTCGGCGGCGTCCATCACGCCGCCTATCGCTGCAAGGACGCGAAAGAGACAGTCGAATGGTACTGCGACGTCCTCGGCATGGAATATACCAGCGCTTTCAGCGAGGATCACGTGCCCTCGACGGGCGAATACGACCCCTACATGCATGTCTTTCTCGACGCGGGGAACGGCAACATCCTCGCCTTCTTCGAACTGCCCAACCAGAAGGACATGGGCCGCGACGAGAATACGCCGAAATGGGTTCAGCATCTCGCCTTCAAGGTGGGCAGCGAGGACGAATTGCTGGCCGCGAAGGCCCATGTCGAGAGCCTCGGCATAGACGTCCTCGGCCCGACCCATCACGGTATCTTCAAGTCGATCTATTTCTTCGATCCGAATGGCCACCGGGTAGAACTGGCCGCCGATATCGGGACGAAGGATCAGTATGACGAGCTGAAGCGCGTCGCCATGCCGATGCTCGACGAATGGAGCGAGACGAAGAAAGCACCGCGTCATGCCGACTGGCTACACGAGATTGCGCGCAAGGAGCATGGCGAAGCCGCCAAATAGGCCGATTTCGGAACCTCCCTGTCAATCGATGCGTTACGGCGCACAAATTGGGCAGGGATTTTCATGACGACGACCACGACACCGACCGCGCCGGGCGAAACCTACGACCGCACCGTGAACACGGTTGCCACATTGCAGGATACGCTGGTCGACATGGCGGAGGGGCTTATCGCCGCCCTCCCCAATCTGGCCATCGGCCTCGTCGTGCTGTTCATCACCTGGATAGTTGCCAAGTTTGCGGCCAAGATCGCCGACCGGCTGACGGGCAAGACCGATATCCGGCCAAGCCTCAAGAACCTCATCGACACTCTGGTGAAACTGGCGATCTGGCTGGTCGGCCTGATGGCCGCGCTGGTCGTGATGATGCCGGGCTTCACACCCGCAAGTGTCATTGCAGGTCTCGGCATCGGCGCCGTCGCGATCGGTTTCGCATTTCAGGACATCTTCGAGAATTTCCTCGCAGGCGTGCTCATCATGCTTCGCGAGAAGATGCGGATCGGCGATGTGATCGAATGCGAAGGGATTAAAGGCAAGGTCGAGCATATCACGCTGCGCGAAACCTATGTCCGCAAGCTGTCGGGCGAGGTCACGCTGGTACCCAACTCGATGCTGTTCAAGAACCCGGTCGAGATCCTGACCGATGAAACGCAGCGTCGCCACGAGATCATGGCAGGCGTCTCCTACGATACCGATCTCGACGAGGCGGCAAAGGTCATCCGCGCGTCGGTCGAAGGTTGCGAAGCGGTCGATAGCAACAAGGGTATCGATGTTTTCGCCAACGAATTCGGCGACAGTTCCGTCAACTTCAAGGTGCGCTGGTGGTCCGGCTCGAAGCCCCGCGACATGTGGGAATCCACGGACGAAGTCGTTCGCGCGATCAAGCGCGGCCTCGACGATGCGGGCATCGAAATCCCGTTCCCCTACATCACCCATACCTTCAAGGAGCGCGTACCCCTGGGCAAGGAACCGGGTGAGCCGAACACCGCGGGCTAGCTTTCCCAGCGCAGGTCCTTCATCGGCAATCCGATGACAGGTGACATGCAGACGCAGCCCGGCAGGAACGGCAAGGTTGAAGCCGGACCCAAGGGGCTCTCGCGGCGAAGCGAATTCGCGCTCGCGGCGATCACCGGGGCGACGGTTGCCAATGCCTATTACATCCACCCGATCATCGCGGAGATCGGGACGGACTTCGGTGTCGGAGCGGCGAGTATCGGCCTCGTGCCTGCTGCAAACCAGATCGCCCTGGCGCTTGGCATCTTCCTTCTCCTACCGCTGGGCGACCGCTTTTCCGCACGCCGCCTTTCGCTGATCTTGTCGGCGGCGCAGGCAGGATCACTGTTCCTCATGGCCGTCGCCGGAAACTTCTTCCTGTTCCTCGCCGGATCGACCTTGCTCGGCTTCTTCACGATCGTGCCGTATCTGACACCGTCCTACGCGTCCAAGCGCGTGCCGCCGGACAAGCTGGGCAGCGTCACGGCAACGCTGACGGCCGGCATTATCGTCGGTATCCTGGTCGCCCGCGTCGGAGCCGGGATCGTCGCGGAATATCTCGAATGGCGAATGGTCTACTGGATCGCTGGCGCAATCATGATGGCAACGACCCTGTCCGTGCCCGTATTTCTCGAGCCTCGCAGGGCAAGCGCCGAGCCGGCGCACCGCACGCCCTATTTTACTCTTGTCGGCTCGACCCTCACGTTGATGCGCGAATATCCGCTGGTCATACGCTCCGGCCTGATCCAGGCGCTCAATTTCGGCATCTTCCTGTCGGTATGGCTCGCCCTCGCCTTCCACCTGACGAGCGACGAGATGGGATATGGAACGGATACTGTCGGGTATCTCGCCGCCATTTCGATCGTCAGCGTCTTCGTGACACCGGCGCTGGGGCGATGGTCGGACCGGGTCGGGCCTTATCGTGCGCGGTTTTGGCTCGCGGTCGGCCAGGCCATCGGTATCGCGCTTCTCTGGCCCCTGGGGAACAGTCTCTGGCTGCTGCTGATCCCGCTCAGCATCATGAACCTGGCCGGACCGGCAATCGACGTGGCGGGCCGGATGACCTTCCTGTCCCTCGACCCGGAGGTGCGCACCCGGCTGATGACGGGCTACATCATCCTCATGTTCTGCGGTGCAGGCGTTGCAAGCTGGGCGGCGCCCGCAGCCTATGAATGGGCAGGATGGCCGGGGACCGCCACTCTGGTCGGCGTGATGTCGGCAGGGATCGTCGCGCTTTCGTGGCGCGGGATACGGACGGCCTCTCAGCCTGCCTGAAGCTCTTCCAGGAATTCGCGGATGCGTTTCGCGTTCTCGCCCAGATCGCTGATACCGACCCTGCTGACAGAACGCATATCGACCAGTGAACCGTCGCCATCCTCGACCACGCGAAGAACGACGTCGTCGCGGAATTTCAGCCAGCTGGCATAGGCCGTGGCTTCCAGGCGGCCTTCTTCGGCAGAGACGTCCGCTATCGTCCAGCCACGCGCCTCGGCGAGCGATTGCGCGCGGGCAATGACTTCTGCCGGAGGCGCGGCAATACGCACGGTGTCGAGGTCGCCATAGGCCTCCGCATGCAAGCGGCGCCATTCATCTTCGCCGGAAAGCCCGCGCAGATTATCGGGCGAAAGGGGAAGCGCGGCGAAGCTTGGCGGATCATCCAGATCGGTCGTTGCATCGTGGATGGCCGGCAAGCCGCTCGTCGACAGGACCCGCACGGCGAGCGCTCCGACGAAGAAACCGCCGATTATCAGGCCCAGCAGTGCGGGCCGCACATGCGGCCAGCCCCTGCGCCAATTCAGAAAGAGCGCGACCAGTCCAAGTAGTGCCCCGAGCGCTGCAACCGGGGTGCTGTAGAAAAGGGAGAAGAAGCCCGGCATCTTGCCGATCAGGTCGTAGCGAGCCAGCGTCATGCCGCCGAAAGCCACGATGGTTGCCGCGATAGCGAGGAAGAACGATGCCCGACTGATCCGCCGCGTCCAGGGGTGGGTGCCGTCCGTCATCGCTATCTCCCGACTTGCAGGTGGTGTCCCCGAGAGGATTCGAACCTCCGGCCCCCGGATTAGGAATCCGATGCTCTATCCAACTGAGCTACGGGGACCCGAACGCGGCAATACGGGCGACTCGCCCCGCTGGCAACGCTGTTGCATGGCTTCTAATTCGCCTCCTCCGGCGGGACGACCGGGACCAGCAAGGGCGCAATGCCGATCCCTTCCTCGATCAGGTCGAGCGCTTCTTCCTTCGTGGCGCGGCCATGGATCAGCTTCTCGTCACGCTCGCCATAGTGCATTTCCCGCGACAGGGCCGCGAAATCCTCACCCACCCAGGTGCTGTCCTTGATCGTTTTGCGCTGCTCCTTTGCAAGCGCGGCCATGGCGGCCCTGACTTTTTCCGGCAGCTTGCCGCCTTCCAGTCCCGTATCGCCCCCGCTTTCCGTTTTCCCGGCGGTCGTAAGCGTATTGCTCTTTGCGGGCACGGCGGGAGCCATCGGAGCCTTGGCTACGGCCTGCGATCCGCATTCGGGGCAGGAGACAAGCCCCCTCTCCCGCTGGTCGGCAAAATCGCCGCTCGACCGGAACCATATCTCGAACCGATGCGCGTTGTCGCATGCCAGGTCGTAAACGATCATGCGATCGACTTAGGGATATCGCGCCGGTTGGCAAGATTGGGAACCTGCGCCCGGACCTGGGCGATCCGCTGCGGGTCGATTTCCGCGAAACCGATGCCCGGCCCCTCCCCGCCGAGGTCGAGCAGGACCTCCCCCCAGGGGTCCACCACGAGGCTATGGCCGTAGGTCTCGCGGCCATCCTCGTGCCTTCCTACCTGCGCCGCAGCAACCACATAGGCGCTCGCCTCGATTGCGCGGGCCCGTTGCAGGATGTGCCAGTGCGCCTTCCCCGTCGGCTTCGTGAAAGCGGCCGGTATCGCAATCGCGTCGCAGCCTGCGCGGCCCAGCGCATCGAACAGGGCCGGGAACCGGATATCGTAGCACACGGTCAGCCCCAGCGTACCGAGAGCCGTATCTACCACACAAGACGCCGCGCCAGCGCGGTAGGCATTGGATTCGCGCCAGCTTTCCCCACTGTCGAGATCGACATCGAACATGTGCATCTTGTCGTATCGGGCAATGATTTCGCCCGACCGGTCGATGACGAATGAGCGATTGACCCACTTCCCGCCCTCATCGACGCGAAGGGCTAGCGATCCAATCGCAATCGAGATATCGTTCGCGGCCCCTGCCTCGCGCGCTGCGGCAAGAACGGGATCGGTCTCTTCGGTGCAAATAGACTGCGCCGCCCGGGCCCGGTCCCTGTCAAGCAGTCCGGTCATCTCCGGAGTGAACAGCATCTGCGCACCGCCCTGCGCTGCCTGCCCCGCTGCGTCGGCCAGAGCGGCAGCGTTCCGGACCGGGTCGATGCCCGTCTGCATCTGGGCGATGGCGATGCGGGTCATCAGCCTGCCAGAAGGGCGTCCAGCCTGCCTTCACGCTCCAACGCTGCAAGATCGTCGGAGCCGCCCACATGCGTATCGCCGATGAAGATCTGCGGGACCGTTCTCGCCCCGGGGGCGCGTGCCAGCATCTCGTCGCGCTTCGGCCCGCCCATGGTAATGTCGAACTCTTCGTAATCCACGCCCTTTTCGTCGAGCAGGCGTTTCGCCCGGACGCAGAAACCGCATCCGAACTTGGTGTAGATATCGACTTTGGGATCAGCCATTCTCGCTCCTTTTCATACCCTTGGCGTCGTCTTGAAACCGCCGGGCCCTTACCTAAATACCGTAATGCAAGCGGTGCCGATAACGGGCCGCTCCGCACTCTACAACGGATGCCGCGCCTTGCGGGTCCGACATATCATTCGAATTGCTCACAGGAGAGTTTGTATGTCCCGTTTCGATTTCACGCCCTATCGCCGCAGCACCGTCGGTTTCGACCGGCTGTTCGACATTCTGGAAAACCAGAACCGTGCCGGCGGAGGCGACAATTACCCCCCCTTCAACATCGAGAAGCGCGGCCATGACGATTATCGCATCACGCTCGCGATCGCCGGTTTCCGGGAACAGGATCTCGACATCACCGCCCAGCAGAACCTGCTGACGGTCATAGGCCGGAAACGCGAAGACTCACCTGAAGGTGAAATGCTGCATGTCGGCATCGCCAATCGCGGTTTCGAGCGCCGTTTCGAACTTGCCGACTACGTGCGGGTGAAAAACGCCGATCTGGCCGATGGCTTGCTGACGGTCGACCTGGTGCGCGAAGTGCCCGAGGCGATGAAGCCGAAGAAGATCGCGGTGAATGGCCAGCAGCCGTCGCTCTCCGTGGTCGAGGCCGATGAGGATGATGGCGAAGAGTCCAACGCCGCCTGATCGACCATTCTATCATAAACGTAAAGGGGCCCGCCCGGCATTCGAGCCGGTGCGGGCCTTTTTCATGCAGCCCAGCGGATCGTGCCTGTTCCGAAAACAATATGGGGCGGATCCCGGGATAGAGATCCGCCCCGCGACAAAGCTGCCGCCCTATCGGAGTATGGCCATCCGGGTCGCAGGAGACAGCCATCTTCCGGTTAAGCTCTGAATCGCGGTGAACGCGCCCTGTTTCGATGCTGCGCACAGGAAACATCGGTCCCTATAAGCACAGGGAGTTATCAAATGATAGGGTCGGCGAATTGTATAGGTGCGACACGGCGGCCGGATTTGGCTTGGTCCGCAACCGGTCAAACCAGTCGCGACTGTTCTAGCGCAGCGTGGATGAACCCGGCAAACAGCGGATGCGGATCGAACGGGCGCGATTTCAGCTCCGGATGGAACTGCACGCCTACGAACCATGGATGATCCGGGCGTTCGACGATTTCGGGCAGCAGGCCATCCGGCGACATGCCCGAGAACACCAGCCCGTCCTTTTCCATTGCGGGGATATAGGCCGCATTCACTTCGTAACGGTGGCGATGGCGTTCGGAAATGGTTGTCTCGCCGCCATAGATCGTGCTGACCAGGCTGTTGCCCGAAAGGGCCGCGTCATACGCGCCCAGGCGCATCGTGCCGCCAAGATCACCGCCTTCCTCGCGGGTTTCCAGACCCTCTTCGCTCATCCATTCGGTGATGATGCCGACCACGGGTTCCTCGGTCTCGCCGAATTCCGTCGATGAGGCAGAGCCATGGCCCGACGACCTCGCGCTTTCCACGCAGGCCATCTGCATGCCGAGACAGATGCCGAAAAAGGGTACCTTCCGCTCGCGGGCGAAGCGCACGCTGGCAATCTTGCCCTCGCTTCCCCGTTCGCCAAAGCCGCCGGGGACCAGGATCCCGTGAAGCGGTTCGAGCGCGGCGGCCAGTTCCGATTCCTCGCCTTCGAAAATCTCGGCATCGATCCACTTGATATGGACCTTGGTGCGATTGGCCATTCCGCCATGGATGAGCGCTTCGTTGAGCGATTTGTAGGCGTCCTGCAGGCCGACATACTTGCCGACCACGCCGATCGTAACCTCGCCTTCCGGGTGGAAATAGCGGTCGGTAACGTCTTCCCAGGCGGAAAGGTCGGGGTCCGGTGCATCGGTGATGCCGAAGCCGCGCAGGACTTCGCTGTCGAGGCCTTCGCGGTGATACTGGAGCGGGACCGAGTAGATCGACGGCGCATCGAGGGCCTGGATGACCGCTTCGGGGCGCACGTTGCAGAATTGCGCAATCTTGCGACGCTCGCCTTCCGGAAGCTCGTGTTCCGCGCGGCATAGCAGGATGTCGGGCTTGATACCGAGGCTGGCCAGTTCGCGGACGGAGTGCTGCGTCGGCTTCGTCTTCAGCTCACCGGCGGCGGCGATATAGGGGACCAGCGTCACATGGACGCTGAGCGTCTGCATCGGCTCCAGCTCGTTTCGCAGCTGGCGGATCGCCTCCATGAATGGCAGCGATTCGATGTCGCCGACCGTCCCGCCGATTTCGCACAGGATGAAATCGAGGTCCCCGTCCTCGCCCGACTGGTCGGCCAGGGCGAAATCCTTGATCGCGTCCGTGACGTGCGGGATGACCTGCACCGTCGCGCCAAGATAATCGCCGCGGCGTTCTTTCGCGATGATGTCCTGATAGACACGGCCGGAGGTGATGTTGTCGCTCTGCCGGGCAGATACGCCGGTGAAACGCTCGTAATGGCCAAGGTCGAGGTCGGTCTCGGCCCCGTCGTCGGTCACGTAGACTTCGCCATGCTGATACGGGCTCATCGTGCCCGGATCGACGTTCAGATAGGGGTCGAACTTGCGAATGCGGACCTTGTAGCCACGCGCCTGCAGCAGCGCGCCGAGGCTTGCCGCCATGAGACCTTTTCCGAGCGAGGAGACCACGCCGCCGGTAATAAAAATGAACCGCGCCATGGGAGACGAGCCTTAATCCTGGATGCGGATTCGGGGCAAGCGAATTGCATCGGCCCTGCCCGGCCCATCCACATCAAATTGTCAGAACAGAAGCGAAGGGGCGATTACTCGGTCGCACCTGCGAGCGGATCCTCGGACGGCGTGGCGGTCTCATCGACCGGCGGCGTCTCGTCCGTTTCTGCCGTCACCGAGCCATCGGCGGCACCGGCCAGCGGATCCTCGTTCGCCGTCACGGTACGGTCGAGCGTCGATTCGATCTCGTCCCCGCCTGTCACTTCCACGGCCAGCGCTGCGAGCGCGATCGAGAGGACGACGAACAGGATGGCGAGAATGCGTGTCGTCTTGGTCAGGAAATCGGCCGCACCGCGCGCACTCATCATGCCGCCCGGCGATCCGCCGATGCCGAGGCCACCGCCTTCGGAACGCTGCATGAGGATGACCGCGACCAGTGCGGCGGCCACGATCGTCTGGACGACAAAGAGGAATAGAAACATGGGTGCCGGGCACCTTTGCAATTATGCGAAAGAACGTGTGGGGCGCATCTAGGCGCTCAGCGGCGTCATGCCAAGGGGCTTGCCCGGGTGACATCCCCCGACAGCGTCAGGCATCTCAGCCTTCGGCGACATCCCCTGCAGCCAGGGCGATATTCATGAAGCTTTCGGCCGAGAGGCTCGCCCCGCCGACCAGTGCCCCGCCGACATGCGGAACAGCCAGGATCTCGCGGGCATTCTCCGGCTTTACCGAACCGCCGTACAGGATGCGCATTTCGCCGGCAGCCTCTTCCCCGAAACGGGCCTTCAGGAAGTCGTAAATCGCCTGGTGCATCGCGGCGATATCCTCGGTCGTCGGGACCAGTCCGGTGCCGATTGCCCAGATAGGTTCGTAGGCGACAGTCAGGCGTTCGCCTGCATCGGCCAGTTTCTCAGGCAGCGAATGGCGCAATTGGTCGAGCACGAATTTCTCCGCGCCGCCATCTTTCCGGACGTCTTCCGGTTCGCCGCAGCAGACGATCGCATTGATACCCGCATCCAGAGCGGCATTCAGCTTCGACAGGACCAGCGCGTCGCTCTCGCCGTGGTTTTCCCGGCGCTCGCTATGACCGAGAATGACGAATTTGGCGCCGGCGTCGGCAGCCATGGTCGCGGAGATGTCACCGGTATGCGCACCGTCCTGTTCGGCATGGCAGTCCTGCGCACCCACGGCGATCTGCTCCGCCTCGCGGTGGACGGCGTGGATCAGCGTGAACGGCGGAGCGATGGCGACTTCGGTCTTCATGTAGCGCTGGGCCGCACGGTCGATCGCCCGCGCTTCCGAAAGCATCGCGCGCGTTCCGTTCATTTTCCAATTGCCGACGATATAGGGTCGGTTGCTCATGCGATGTTCCTGAATCTCATACTTCAACCGCCCTTAGACGGTGGGGGGACGGGTCCGCTAGCCGAGCGGGCGCGATAGGTCAAAACCGTTTGCGACCTGTTGCGGCAAGGTCGCAGCCCCTATAGAGGCTCGCGACGACAAATGCCTCCCGGTAAGGGCGGCGGCAGATACATTTCCCCGGATAAACGACCGACATGATCAATTCCTTCCGCAGATTTTTCCAGTCCAAGATCGGGCTCGCGATCACGCTGGCTTTCCTCGTGGTGATCGGATTTGCCTTTGCCAGCATGGATGTATCCTCCAGCGGGACGTTCGGGGGCCTGTCGGGCACCAGCAATGTTGCCGTCGTCGGCGACGAAAGGGTCGGCACGGGCGACCTGAGCCAGGCGGCGACCAATGCGCTCGACCAGGTAAGGCAGAACAATCCGACGATCGCCATGCCCAGCTTCATCGCAGAAGGCGGGCTGGAGCAGGTGCTGGAAAGCGTCATCGACCGCACGGCAATCGCGGAATTCGCCCGCAAATACGGCCTGCGGGCCGGGACGAACCTGGTAAACAGCGAAATCCGCCGCATCCCTGCATTTCGCGGACCCGACGGCAGTTTCAGCGAAGATGCCTATCGCGGCGCTCTCGGCCAGCAGGGGCTGAGCGATGCGATGGTTCGCGACGATCTCAGCCGCGGCCTCCTGGCCCAGCAGGTCATGGTGCCCGCCACTTTCGGTACACAGCTGCCGGACAAGCTGGCAAGCCGTTACGCTGCGCTGTTCAAGGAACGCCGCACGGGCTTTCTCGGCCTCGTCCCCAGCGCCCTTTTCGCGCCGGATAAGGACCCGACCGCTGCGGAACTGCAGTCGTTCTATCGCGGCAATCGCAGCGACTATATCAGGCCGGAGCGCCGCGTACTGCGCTATGCCAGCTTCGATACGGACGCCTCGGGCGACCGGGCGGAGCCGACCGAGCGGGAACTGCGCGCCCGCTACAACGAAAACCGCGCGCAATATGCGGCCAGCGAAGAACGGTCCTTCAGCCAGGTCATCGTGCCGACGCAGCAGGCCGCAAACGCCATTCGCAACCGTGTGAGCAGCGGCGAATCGCTCGCCGCGGCCGCACGTGAAGCCGGACTGGAGCCGGCCGCCATCGGACCCGTTGCGCGCGCAGATTTCGCCAGCCAGACTTCGCCCGCGGTGGCGCAGGCCGCCTTCGAGACGCAGGAAGGCCGCATTGCTACTCCCGCGCGCAGCGGACTTGGCTGGCATGTCGTCCAGGTGACCGATGTGACCGTCATCGGTGGCCGCTCGTTCGAGCAGGCACGCAGCGAAATCCAGACCGCGCTTCGCGAGGAAAAGCGTCGCCGCGTCGTCAACGAACTGGCGGCCTCGATCGAAGAGCGCCTGTCCGACGGCGAATCCCTCGTAGACATTGCAAGGGAACTGGACATCGAGATTGCCACGTCCCGCCCCCTGACCGCCGCGGGCCTCGTCTACGGTACCCCGGACCAGCAGGCCCCGGACATCCTGCGTCCTGTCCTTTCGACCGCATTCCAGATGGAAGAGGGCGAACCGCAACTGGCCGAAGTCGAGGCGGGCGAGACGTTCCTGCTGTTCGAGACGAGCACCATCACCGAAAGCGCCACCGCTCCGCTCGCCGAGATCGAGGACGAAGTGACCGCCGCGTGGAAACTTGCCCGCGGCGCTGTCGCGGCCCGTGCGGCGGCAGATCGTATCCTCGATCGCATCGAAGGCGGCCAGAGCGTGGTGGAAGCCTTCGCTGCCGAAGAAACCCGTCTGCCCCGCCCCGATGCACTGGCACTGACGCGCGAGGAATTGCTGCAGAACCGCCAGCGTGTCATTCCGCCCCTGGCATTGTTCTTCTCGATGGCAGAAGGCTCGACGAAGCGGCTGGAAGCGGAGAACGACAATGGCTGGTTCATCGTCGATCTCGACGATATCGAGGCCGGGCTGATTGCGTCCGACGATCCGTTGTTCGCGCAGGCAAAGGCGCAATTCTCTCAGACCCTGAGCGACGAATACAGTCGCCAGTTCGTGGCGGCGATGCGTGCGGATGTCGGCGTCGAGACGAACGACGAAGCGATTGCCGCTGTGCGCCGCGCGCTCGTCGGCGAAAACTAGGGGCTCGCGGTTTCCGTGACGCCGGCGAGGCTTTCGGGCGCAGAGGACGCGCGTCTGCAACTGGCAGGTGGGCGCCCCGCCCTTGTCTGGCGCGAACTGGTCGCCGACACGCAGACACCGGTCGGCGCCGCGCTCAAGCTGATCGAACCGGGGCGCGGAGACTTCCTGCTCGAATCCGTCGAAGGCGGTGAAGTTCGCGGACGCTACAGCCTACTCGGTCTCGATCCGGACCTGGTCTTTCGCGCCGATGGGGACGGCGCTGCCATCAATTCGCACTGGCAGACCGACCGCAGCGCTTTCGTACCATGCTCAGCCGAGCCCACGTCCGCGCTGCGCGATCTCATCGGGCAAAGCCGGATCGATGTTCCCGACGGCTTGCCGCCCGCCCTTGCTTGCGTGGTCGGCTATTTTTCCTACGAAACGATCGGAATGGTCGAGGATGTGGCGCGCGCGGCGCAGCCGGGTCTCGGCCTGCCGGATATGGTCTTTACCCGGCCGACCGTCCTTCTGGTGTTCGATTCCCTGACGGACAAGCTGTTCTGTATCGCGCCCGTCTGGCCAGGCGAGAGAACGCCGGACATGCAGCTGGAAGAGGCGGCCGACCGGATCGACGACACGCTCCGAAGGTTGGACGACGCAGCACCGCGCGCAGACGGCATCGTCGATTTGCCGGAAATGAAGCCTGAACCTGCCTTGCCCGAGGGCGACTATGCCGACATGGTTGCCCGGGCGAAGGACTACATCGTTGCCGGCGACATTTTCCAGGTGGTCCTCTCGCAGCGCTTCTCCTGCCCGTTTCCCCTGCCCCCGCTTGCGCTTTACCGCGCCCTGCGCAGGGTGAACCCTTCGCCGTTTCTCTACCTTCTCGACCTGCCCGGTTTTGCAGTTGTGGGCTCCAGCCCCGAGATTCTCGTGCGGCTGCGCGAGGGCGAGGTCACGATCCGGCCTATCGCCGGGACGCGGCCCCGCGGCGCGTCGCGCGCGGAAGACGACAGCAACGAGAAGAGCCTGCTGGCCGACCCCAAGGAGCGTGCCGAGCACCTGATGCTGCTCGATCTCGGCAGGAACGATGTGGGCCGTGTTGCGAGTGAGGGCAGCGTGGAAGTCACCGACAGCTTCACCGTCGAACGATACAGCCACGTCATGCATATCGTCAGCAATGTGGTCGGAAAGCTCGATCCGTCGAAGGATGCCCTCGATGCGCTGTTCGCTGGCTTCCCTGCCGGCACCGTCAGCGGCGCGCCCAAGATACGCGCATGCGAGATCATCGCCGAACTGGAACGCGATGCGCGCGGCCCCTATGCCGGCGGGGTCGGCTACTTCGCGCCCGATGGCAGCTTCGATAGCTGTATCGTCCTGCGCACGGCCGTGGTGAAGGACGACGTGATGCACGTGCAGGCCGGTGCAGGGATCGTGGCCGACAGCGATCCTGCCTACGAACAGCGCGAATGCGAGGCGAAGGCCGGGGCACTCTTCGCCGCAGCGCGGGAAGCGGCCCGTGTCGCCAGCGAACCGGGCTTCGGCCAGTGAGGCGTTCACTCGTCATCTCATCTATCGCGCTGGTATTGGCATCGTGCGGCGACCAGTCGGGCGGGGAACCGGTCATGCGGACCGAGATCGGGTCCGGCGTCGCGGAAGAAACAGCATCGCCTCCCTCGGAAGCAGAAGGCGCGCCCGCAGCACAGGCAAATTCGCCCTGCCGCCGGACGACCGAAATGGGCGTGACCTATACCCATTGCATCGCCGACCCCGGCAAGCACCGCGTAACCATGTCTCTCGGCCCGAAAGGCTCCTATTACCGGACCTTCGCCCGGCTCGCTGGGGCGCGCAGCAGCACGGCCTCTCCGGTCGCCTTTGCCGTCAATGGGGGCATGTACGACGAGGCCGGTGCGCCCATCGGCTATTACGTCGAGGACGGGGCGCGCAGGCGCGAGCTCAACCGCGCCGATGGCCCCGGCAATTTCCACATGCAGCCCAACGGCGTGTTCTACGGTACGGACACCAGCTGGCGCATTCGGACGACCGACGATTTCTACGCCAGCGTGTCCGACCGTCCGCGCTTCGGAACGCAGTCGGGCCCGATGCTCCTGATAGACGGCAAGCTGCATCCCGATTTTCAGGAAGACGGGCCGTCGAAGATGATCCGTAACGGCGTCGGCGTCGATGCACAGGGCCGCGCGCATTTCGTCAAGTCGGAAGGCGGCGTCAGCTTTGGCAGGTTCGCTGCCTATTTCCGCGATGTGGCGAAAACGCCTGATGCACTCTATCTCGATGGCAATGTTTCGGCCTTGTGGAGCCCGGGCGATGACCGCATGGACACCACCGTCCCGCTTGGCCCCCTGATCGTGGTGGAGGAAAGAGAATGACCCAGCCAGAACGCCGCACTCTCTATCCCGAAATCGAACCTTACGAGACAGGGATGCTGGATGTCGGAGAAGGACATTCGCTCTATTTCGAGCGGGTCGGTACGCCGGGCGCGAAGCCGGCCGTATTCCTGCATGGCGGCCCCGGCGGCGGCATGGCGCCGGACCACCGGCGGCAGTGGGATCCCGAACTCTACGACGTCCTGCTGTTCGACCAGCGGGGCTGCGGCAAGTCGCTCCCGTTCGCGGAGATCGAGAACAACGATACGTGGCGCATCGTGGACGATATCGAGCGTCTTCGCGAGATGTGCGGACACGAGGCATGGCAGGCATTCGGCGGCAGCTGGGGCTCCACCCTCGCCCTCGCCTATGCGCAGGCCCACCCGTCCCGCGTGACCGACCTGGTCCTGCGCGGCGTTTTCCTCGCCACGGCGAAGGAAAAGCAGTGGCTGTATGGTTACGGCGCCAGCGAGATTATGGCCGAGCAGTGGGATGAATTCATCGGCCTGATACCCGAAGACGAGCGCGGCGACCTGGTGAAGGCGTATTACAAACGCCTGACCAGCGACGACGAGGCCACACGCCTCGCGGCCGCGCGCGAATGGTCGCTATGGGAAGGCAATGTCGCGACGCTACTGCCCAACGAAGCCCTGCTGGGCAGTTTCGCGGATCCGTCGAAAGCGGTCCCCTTTGCCCGCATCTGCGCGAAGTTCTTCCTCGAGGATTTTTTCCTGGAAGAGAACCAGCTGCTGGAAAACGTCGGTCGAATGCAGGGCATTCCCGGTACCATCGTGCAGGGGCGTCACGACATCTGCACTCCGCCAAGCGCGGCCTGGGCGCTGAAAAAGGCTTGGCCCGAGGCGGAATTCCGGATCGTTCACGATGCCGGTCACAGCGCGAGCGAACCCGGAATTATTGACGGCCTGGTGCGCGCCACCGACAGCCTGGCGGGCAAGGCCTGAGCGTCATGATCCTCGTCATCGACAATTACGACAGCTTCACGTTCAATCTCGTCCATTATCTCATGGAAATGGGCGCGCAGGTCCGGGTTGAACGAAACGACGCGATGTCGGCAGCCGATGCCTTGCGGCTGGCGCCCGACGGCATCCTCATATCTCCGGGTCCGAAAACGCCTGACGAAGCCGGTATCAGCCTCGACCTGGTGGGCGCCTGCGCCGATGCGGCAAAACCGCTGCTCGGCGTGTGCCTTGGCCACCAGTCGATCGGGCAGTATTTCGGCGGCGAGGTCGTCCGTGGCGGATTGATGCATGGCAAGACCAGCCCTGTCGACCACGACGGAACCGGCGTATTCGCCGGGCTCCCCTGTCCGTTCACCGCCACCCGCTATCATTCGCTCGTCGTCGACAACATGCCGGACAGCCTGCTGGTAAACGCGACCAGCGAGACGCCCGGACTCGATGGCACCAGCGTCATGGGCGTACGCCACGCCGACCTCCCCATCCATGGCGTGCAATTCCACCCGGAAAGCATCGCGACCGAACACGGTCACGCACTGCTTGCCAATTTCCTCACCCTGTGCGGCATGGAGGCAAAGCTACCGGCATGACGACTCTGCCAGATCCATCCCGGCATCTCGCCGAAGACGAAGCGGAAAAGGTTTTCGGCCACATCCTAGACGGCGATGTCGGCGACGATGCGATCGAAGCCTTCCTGACAGGGATGACCGAACGCAGCGAAACCTCGGACGAGATTGCAGGGGCCGCGCGTGCCTTGCGCGCGCGTCTGATCCCGATTGCGGCACCGGAAAATGCGGTCGATTGCTGCGGAACTGGTGGCGATGGCCATCACACGCTAAACGTATCGACCGCAGTCAGCCTCGTCGTGGCTGCGGCAGGCGTTCCCGTGGCCAAGCATGGCAACCGCGCCGCCAGCAGCAAGTCCGGCGCTGCCGACACGCTCGAGGCTCTCGGGCTGGACATGGAAGCGGCGGGCAGGACAGCGGAGAAAACGCTTGCCGAACTCGGCATCTGCTTCCTGTTTGCAAAGAACCACCATCCCGCGATGGGACGCATCCAGCCCATCCGCCTGAAGATCGGCAAGCGCACGATCTTCAACCTTATGGGCCCCTTGTCGAACCCGGCACGGGTCCAGCGACAGCTCATCGGCATCGCCCGCCCAGGATATGTGCCGATCTATGCCGGTGCCAAGGCGCGGCTCGGGACGCAGAGAACCATGATCGTGTCTGGCGACGAGGGTCTGGACGAACTCAGCCTCGCGGGCGGGAACGAAATTGCCGACGTCATGGGCAACCGGTTCGACATGCGTCGGGCCGATGCATCCTTCGTGGGCGTGCCCCACGCGCCGGTCAAGGCGATCCGCGGCGGCGACGCGCAGCATAATGCAGCCGCGCTGAAATCGCTCCTGCGCGGGTCGCCCGGCCCCTACCGTGATGCGGTGATCTTCAACGCGGCGGCTACCCTGCTCGTGGCAGATGCTGCGGAGGACTGGAGCAGCGGGGCCGCAATGGCAGCGGAAGCGCTCGACAGCGGAGCAGCGCGCAAACTGCTCGTCCGCTGGATCGACATGGCTGTCTGAGACTGGCTTTCGCACCATGAACAAGCTCGAGGAAATCTGCGCGGCAAAGCGCGACGAAGTGGCCCGGCGCAAGGCTGCCGCTTCGGTGGCCGACCTGGCTGATCGCGCAGCCGGGCAAACACAGCCGCGCGGTTTCGAGGCTGCGCTCCGCTCGGCCTCGCGCGATGGCTTCGCCCTAATCGCCGAGATCAAGAAGGCATCTCCGTCCAAGGGACTGATCCGCCCCGATTTCCGCCCTGCCGATCACGCACGGGATTACGAGGCGGGCGGCGCGGCCTGCCTCTCCGTCCTGACGGACGAACCGTATTTCCAGGGGCATTCGGATTACCTTGTCGAGGCGCGCGAGGCCTGCGACCTGCCTGTCCTGCGGAAGGACTTCATGGTCGATCCGTGGCAATGCATCGAGGCGCGGGCAATGGGCGCCGATGCCATCCTCATCATCGTGGCCGCCCTGTCGGATGCCCAGATGCTGGAAATCGAGGCTGCCGCGCGCGACCACCAGATGGACGTATTGGTCGAGGTGCACGACGAGGCGGAATTGGAGCGTGCGCATGCCCTGCAATCCAGACTCGTCGGGGTGAACAATCGCGACCTCAAAACCTTCACGACCGATCTGGCGGTGACGGAGAGACTGGCACCACTGGCGCCCGAAGGCGCGCTCCTGGTCGGGGAGAGCGGGATCGGGAGCCATGCCGATTGCACCCGCCTTTCGCACAGCGGTGTGCGGACGTTCCTGGTCGGGGAAAGCCTGATGCGCGCAGACGATGTCGCGGCGGCGACGCGCGCGCTGCTCGAAGGTCGCTAGATCTCTGTGCTCGAAAGCGGCAGTGTGGCAGGAAGGCCCTCATGAGCAAACTGACCCATCTCGGCGCCGACGGCACGGCACACATGGTCGATGTCGGAAACAAGGCGGCAACTTCGCGCAAGGCGGTTGCCGAGGGCACGATCGCCATGAATGCGGCCGCGCTGGGCGCCATTCGCGATGGCACCGTTCCGAAAGGCGATGTGCTGGCGGCAGCAAGGATCGCTGGCATCATGGCTGCGAAGAGAACGGGCGAACTCATCCCCCTTTGCCATCCGCTGTCGCTGGACGCGGTGACGGTCGATTGCACCGTCGAAGATGAGGGTGTCAGGGTGACTGCGACAGCCTCCCTGTCCGGGCGCACCGGCGTCGAGATGGAGGCAATGACCGCGGCGAGCGTCGCCTTGCTCACCATCTACGACATGGCGAAGGCACTGGACCGCGAGATGGTGATTTCCGGCGTCAGACTTCTGTCCAAAACCGGCGGCAAGTCCGGCGACTGGTTTGCTTCGAACTGAAAGCGGCACGAAGCAGGAACGCCTGTTCCGGCCCGAACTGCTCCAGAATGGCGCAATTGCTTGACTTAGCCAGATAGGTTCCCTAATCGTTCCGCATTCGTTCGCGTTATCGCGCACGGATACGGCGAAACGATACAGGAGCTTGCCGATGCTCACGGCGAAGCAGCACGAACTGATCCAGTTTATCCAGCAGCGGCTGGAGGAAACGGGAATTTCCCCTTCATTCGAAGAAATGAAGGAAGCGCTAGATCTCAAGAGCAAATCCGGCGTGCATCGCCTGATTTCAGCATTGGAAGAGCGCGGCTTCATCCGGCGCCTGCCCAACCGCGCGCGTGCACTCGAAGTCATCCGGCAGCCGGAAGATGCTGTGCCTGCCAGTGCCGCGAAGCCGAAGGCCGCGAACGATCTCGTCGGGGCGCGCGCTCCCGTACCTCCTGCGCGGCCCGAACCGGCGAACGATGTCATCGAGATTCCTCTCCATGGTCGTATCGCGGCCGGTGCACCCATAGAAGCGCTGGAAGACCACCAGAGCCTGCCGGTCCCGGCTGCCCTGCTCGGCCCGGGCGATCACTATGCGCTCGAAGTATCGGGCGATTCGATGATCGAAGCCGGCATCTTCGATGGGGACTTCGCCCTGATCCGGCGGACGAATACCGCCCGTGACGGTGAGATCGTGGTCGCGCTCGTCAACAACGAGGAAGCGACCCTGAAATACCTGCACCGCGACAGCGGCAATGTTCGCCTCGACCCGGCCAATTCCGCTTACGAAGCGCAGGTCTACGCCCCGACACAGGTCGAGGTTCAGGGAAAGCTGGCAGGCCTTCTGCGCCGGTATCACTGATCCTCAGGCTTCCTGCCATTTGTCGGGACATCGCATAGGCCGGGACCAGTGCATCAGTCGCTGTCCCGGCCACTCCACCATCCGTGCCGGCCTTGCGTATCGGCGACGCGGCTGATTTTCCCTTCGCTCAGCGCTATCGACAGTCCGCCACTCTGGTTCAGGAACCGGCGGTCCGCGCGAAGCCAGCGGGGCTGGCAGGAGCGCGGCAGATAGCGGTCGGCGACGACGATATCGGCTCTTTCGCAAGCTGCGGCCAGCGCGCGCTCACCGACGAGGTCACGGCTTCTTGCCATCAGGACCTGCCATCCGCGCCCCCCTCGCTCCAATGCGATGACGCAGAAATCGCGTGAACATTCTGCGCCTTTCCAATCGCGAAGCGGTATGACCTCTCCCGAAGTTCCGGCCAGTTCCTGCAGATTGTCCTGCGCATAACCCGATCGGCTCTCGCGAAGCATGAGAAGCCTGTCGTCCTCGCCAGCGATACCGACATGGCGCCCGTCACCGGAAACCAGGAGGTCGGGCGTGGGCGTCGTCACTACGAGAAAAACGCCGACTGCGGCAGGCACGAGGCCCAGTATCCTCTTACGCTCCTTCCAGAGCGCCAGCCACAGGCCACCGGCGGCGAACAGGGCAAATGTGAACCGCGACATTTGCGGCATCAGCTTGACTGCCCCGGGCTGCTCGGCGGTCCAGTGCGCAATGCGAAGCAATAGCTCGAGCGAGAAATCGGCCATCCACCACGCCGGTGCGCCTAGGCCGACGGTATCGAGAAACAGGGCAATCGCTATCAGCGGCATCGATACGAAGGTCACAAGCGGAATGGCCACTACATTGGCGAAAGCGCCGTAAACCCCCGCCCTGTGAAAATGGAACAGCACGATGGGCATCAGGGCAAATTCGATGACCAGCCCCGTAACCAGCAGCATCGCGCCGCGCCGCGAGGTTCGGGCGGCCCAGCTTTCTTCCCGAGGCGCAAGAAACTGCTGCACCGGAGCGCTGTTGTGCAGTGCGACAATCGCCAGCACGGCGGAAAAACTCATCGGGAAGCTGGGGCCTGCAAGAGATTCGGGCCACAGGAAGAGAACGAAAGCTGCCGCCAGCGCCACCATGCGCAGCGATAAAGCCTCCCGCCCGAGCGCCAGTGCGCCCAGCACCAGCAAGGCCGCAGCGCAGCTTCGCACCGTGGGAACTTCCGCGCCTGTCAGCAGCGTGTACGCAATGCCAGCCACTGCGCCGACGCCTGCTGCCAAAACCGGAAGGCGCACGCGCAAGGCGAGCCACGGCCAAAGCGCCAACAACTTGATTGCCACGAAATAGGCTGCGGCAATTACGGCGCTCACATGCAGGCCGCTGATCGAAAGCAGGTGGGTCACCCCGCTGTCGCGCATGGCGTCCTCGTCCGCCTCGCGGATCGATCCCCGGTCCCCGCTGGCGAAAGCGGCGGCGATCGTCCCTTCCGATCCGGACACGTTGGCCCTGACATGAGCCGACAGCGTTCGCTGCAATGCTTTCAATCGGTCCGTATCCGGCGGGGCCGCCTGAACCAGTTCGACCGGACCGATGACCGAACCGGTGCCGGACAGGCCCATGAACCACGCGGTTCGCGCAAAATCGTATCCGCCCGGCACCATGGGCGGTGCCGGCGGCATCAGACGAGCGCGCAGCCGCACTGTCGCCCCTTCGATGAAGGCAGGATCATCGCTCGAGCGCGGAACGTTCACCCGGACCTTGCGCGCCGTCGCCGTCTCGGCATCGCGCATGGCAAGGGTCAGGCGCACGCGATCCCGCGAAGGCTGCTCCTCCCGGTCGAGCACTTTCCCGTTGAAGTGCAATACGCGCGGATACTCGAACGCCTCTGCCCCCACTACCGCCGATCGTGCCCAGATCAGCGAAACGCCGAGCGCGAACGCGCAGCCCATGCCGATGGCGGCGAGGCCGAGCCGCATCCGTGCTTCGCGCGTTGTCCAGTGCCACCCGGCGAGCGCAAGCAGGATGCCGCAGCCAATTGCCGACGCCCACATCCAGCTGGCCGGGAGGAGGAACCAGGCAGCGACCCCTCCCCCAAGCGCCACGACCAGCCACGGCGCTCTCTCGAAGCCTGCATCCTCGAGCGCTGTATCCAGACGGTCGCCGATGCTGGACAAGCGGAAGCGCCCCTGCCAATGCCGGTGCTGCAATGCAGCATGGCCTGACCCGGCGTCGCCGCTCCCCAGCGGAACCTCGGTTACCCCTCTCGACGCCATGGTCACGAGAATAGAAAAGGAAGCCGCGCCAGATGGCAAGCGAAAGCGACCAGAAAAACAGCGGGAAAATCAACGGCGTGGTGACACGCTTTGCCCCCTCTCCCACGGGATACCTGCATCTTGGCGGCGCTCGCACCGCGCTCTTCAACTGGCTGTTCGCCCGCCACCATGGCGGCAAGGCGCTGCTGCGGATCGAGGATACCGACCAGAAGCGTTCCACCCAGGACGCGATCGACAAGATCATCGACGGACTGGACTGGCTTGGTCTCGATTACGATGATGAACCCATGTTCCAGTCGAAGCGCGCCGAGCGGCACCGCGAGGTCGCGATGGCCCTGCTCGGGTCGGGCAATGCCTACAAATGTTACGCCACGCCCGAAGAACTGGAAGAGATGCGGGCCGCCCAGCGCGCTGCCAAGCAGCCGATGCGCTATGACGGTCGCTGGCGAGATCGCGGCCCCTCCGAAGCGCCCGAAGGCGCGCCCTTCACCGTTCGGCTGAAAACGCCGAACGAAGGTGAAACGGTGATCACCGATGCCGTCCAGGGCGAAGTACGCGTCGCCAATGCAGAAATTGACGACTACATCATTCTGCGCGCCGACGGGACGCCGACCTACATGCTGGCCGTGGTCGTCGACGATCACGACATGGGCTGCACCCACATCATTCGCGGCGACGACCACCTGAACAATGCGTTCCGGCAATTGCCGATCATCCGCGCCATGGGTTGGGAAGAGCCGGTCTATGCCCATGTCCCCCTGATCCACGGGGCGGATGGGGCGAAGCTGTCCAAGCGGCACGGCGCCGTCGGCGTGGAAGCTTATCGCGACGAACTGGGCGTCCTGCCCGAAGCGCTGTTCAACTACCTCCTGCGCCTCGGTTGGGGTCATGGCGACAAGGAAGTGTTCACCCGCGCAGAAGCGATCGAGCTGTTCGACATCGACGGTGTCGGAAAAAGCGCGTCACGGTTCGACACGAAGAAGTTGCTGAACCTCAACGGCCATCATATCCGCGAGGCGGACGATGCGCGCCTCGCCAGGTTGGTCGCCGGCGAGATGGACGGGGAACCCGACCTGGGCCTGCTCGAAAACGCCATGCCGTTCCTGAAGCCCCGGGCAAGGGACGTCCACGAGTTGGTCGAGGGCGCAGCGTTCCTGTTTGCGAAACGGCCGCTCGCCATGACGGACAAGGCGGCGAATTTGCTCGATGACGAAGCCCGCGCAAGATTAGGTCAGGTTTCTGCCGAACTTCATGCCGAAAATGACTGGACAAGCGAGGCCCTCGAAGCCACTACGAAAGCACTTGCCGAGCGCCTTGAACTGGGGCTCGGAAAACTGGCGCAGCCCATGCGAGCGGCGCTGACGGGGACGACGACGTCCCCCGGAATTTTCGACGTTCTCGTCCTGCTGGGCAGAGAGGAGTCCCTCGCGCGGATCGACGCGCAGGCGGAACCTCGCAGCTGAAGCAGCACGCTATTGATTGTATTTGAAGGAGAAACGCTGGTGGCTGATAACACGGCAAAAATGGAACTCGGCGGCAATGCATACGAATTTCCGGTGCTCGAGGGCAGCTGCGGACCCGACGTGGTCGATATTCGCAAGCTCTATGGCCAGACCGGCGCATTCACGTTCGACCCGGGCTACAAGTCGACCGCGAGCTGCGAAAGCGCCCTGACCTTCATCGACGGTAATGAAGGCGTGCTCCTGCACCGCGGCTATCCCATCGGCCAACTGGCAGAGCATTCCAGCTTTATGGAAGTCAGCCACCTGCTCCTGAACGGCGAGCTTCCGTCGCAGGAAGAGCTGGACGATTTCACCTACACCATCACCCGCCACACGATGCTGCATGACCAGCTGCGCCAGTTCTACCAAGGCTTCCGCCGCGATGCGCATCCGATGGCCATCATGTGCGGCGTGGTCGGCGCCCTGTCTGCGTTCTATCACGACAGCACCGATATTTCCGACCCCGAGCACCGCAAGATCAGCAGCCATCGCCTGATCGCCAAGATGCCGACAATTGCAGCTGCGGCCTACAAGTACTCTGTCGGTCAGCCGATGATGCAGCCGGACAATTCGCTCAGCTATACCGGCAATTTCCTGCGCATGACGTTCGGCGTCCCGGCTGAGGAATACGAAGTGCATCCCGCGATCGAGCGCGCGATGGACCGTATCTTCATCCTCCACGCGGACCACGAGCAGAACGCGTCGACCTCGACCGTTCGCCTTGCCGGTTCTTCGGGCGCAAACCCGTTTGCGTGTATCGCTGCCGGCATTGCCTGCCTGTGGGGCCCTGCCCATGGCGGCGCCAACGAAGCTGCGCTCAACATGCTGCGCGAAATCGGTACGCCGGACCAGATCCCGCACTATATCGAACGCGCGAAGGACAAGAACGACCCGTTCCGCCTGATGGGTTTCGGACACCGCGTCTACAAGAACTACGATCCGCGTGCGACGGTCATGCAGAAGACCGTGCGCGAAGTGTTCGAGGCCCTGCAGGTCACCGATCCGGTCTTCGAAACGGCTCTCCAGCTCGAGGAAATGGCGCTCAACGACGACTATTTCAAAGAGAAGAAGCTGTTCCCGAATGTCGACTTCTATTCGGGTGTCATCCTGTCGGCGATCGGCTTCCCGACCACCATGTTCACCGCTCTCTTCGCGCTTGCCCGCACGGTTGGCTGGGTCGCGCAGTGGAACGAGATGATCTCCGATCCCGGCCAGGTCATCGGCCGTCCGCGTCAGCTCTACACGGGCCCGACGCAGCGCGACTACGTTCCCGTAAGCGAACGCTGAGCGGTACAAGGTAATGCGTGCACCGCGCTTCCTGTTGCAGGTTGCCGGTGTCACGCTGTTGCTGACCGGGGTCTGGTGGGTCCTGCAGGGCGCAGGCATCATCGGGGACCCCGGCACCAGCTTCATTGCCGGCGACCGTCGCTTTCTCGCCATCGGCGGGGTTGCCGGGCTGATCGGTATCGCCCTACTGACCTATCTGCGCAAGACGGGACGCTGATCGTCAGTCCTGTGGTGTCAGGAAAAGCGTAAAGCGCGCGCCCTTCCCTTCCTCGCTTTCAATCACGATGTCGCCGCCCATCGCCCGCGCGAGGCGGCGCGATATATGCAAGCCCAGGCCAGAGCCGCCATCGCCGCTTCGCCCCAGACGCTCGAACTTGTTGAACGCGCGTGCGGCGTCTTCGGCCGACATTCCCGGCCCCTGGTCGATGATCGAAATCGTCGGCTTACCCGAGATCTCGCGGGTCTCGATAGTGACCTTCGTGCCCGGCGGTGCATAGTTGATCGCGTTCCCGATCAGGTTCAGCAATATCTGCAGGACCCGCCGGAACTCGCCCGTAGCCGGTTGCCTGCTGCCTTCCGCCGGCTCGACCAGGGTGATCTGCTTGTCGCGCGCACGAACGCCGAGGATCCCGGTCGCCTGCCTTGCGACATCGACGAGATCGATCGGATCGGGTGCAGTCGTGAAATTATCGGATTCCACGATTTCCAGGTCAGCGAGATCTTCAACCAAGGCTAACAAATGCTGCCCTGCGGTTGCGATATCGGCGGCGTAATTGCTGTATTCGTCGGGCAACGGTCCCGCGAGGCGCGCCCTGATCGTTTCGGCATTAGCGATGATGCGCGAGATTGGTTGCCGCAATACAGGACCCAGCTCGCCTGCGAGACCATCCGGCGACGGGTGGTTGCCCAGCGGCTGTGGCCCCCGCGTCCTGGTCGGCAAGGGATCGTCGGCTACCAGCAAGAGTTCGAAGCCCTCGCTTCCCGGATCGCGCTGCCCCAAGGGCAATAGCCGGATCGAGAAGCTGCGGCCTTCGCTTTCGATACGGCATTTTGCGCCGTCCAGCAGGCGCCAGTGAACCGGTTGGTGGTGATCAATATCGAGCAGGTCGACGAATTTCTTCCAGTCCTGTCCTGCTGCCTTGTTCATTTGCTCGACAAGGGGCTCGACGTCTTGCCCTTCGCCGACCGCGTGGACGATGGATTGCCGTGAATCGAGCCTGACGATGGCATCGGCCGTCGCGCGATCCGATGCGTTGCGACGACGCTGTTCGGACGCGGCATCTAGGCCGCCGGTCGCGGAACGCCAGTTGGCCAGGGTGATGATACATCCCTCGCCATTGCTGTCGGGCCGCGCATCGGCCCAGGTTCGTATGGTGCGTTCACCGTCGAACGCACGAATATCGCGCGAGAGAGCGACACCGAACCTCCTGGTCTTCGAGATCAGCTCGCGCAATTCCGGCACCGCGACCGCGCCGGGCAATTCTCCTCCGCACCGTGTCTGGAGCGACGCCAGAACCTCGTCGGCGAAGACAAGCCTGTCCTGCGCATCCGTTCGGCCATGGACGGTGGATGAGGAAGCAATAATCATCGTCCGCTTGCGCCCATTGCCGTACTTTCGCCAAGGATCGTGCGCGCTTCGCCCGCGCGCATCCTGTCGAAGTTTTCCGGCAGTTCAATTTCCGGATGCAGGTAGAGAAACTGTTCCTCGATCGTGCGCGGCTGCAACCCTGCGGCCTTCAGGGAAAGCGCGAGACGCGCCATCTGGCGGTCATTTGTCAGCAGGGCAGCTTTCTCGCGAGGAATCCCGGAACTCGTCGCGAGAGCGGAAATGAAGAGCGAAACCCCTGCATGCGGTAACGCAAGCGCCTTTTCGGTAACGGCTGCTGCTCCGCTCAGAAGGGAGGAAAACAGAGCGGTTCGCGTATTGTCCGGAACCGAAGCCTTGCGCATGTCCGCAAGGATGGACGCGACCGCTTGCGGATCGTCCACACTGTTCGCGCCCTGCCAGCAAGCGATCGCATGGTTCAGTAACGAACCCGGCAATTCCTCGAGCGGCAGGACCATGCGCCGCTGCTGCTCCATGAACCGGGCCTGCGCAGTCAGGGCGGCCATACCCTTGCTGGCGACGTCCTGCTCCTTCGCAGCGATGAAAGCCTGCAGCATGGGCGTCAGCACGGGATCGAGCGAATTGCGCGCCTTCAGGCGCTCTGCCACCTGGAACTCTATCGCCAGCGCATGGCAATGCTCCAGAAATTCGGAACTGCCCGAGATTGCATGCACGAGGTCGTCGGTACGCATGGCGGCGATATCGGCCTGCCCCTTGGCCGCCCCGCCTGCCTCTTCTTCGTCTGTGTCCGGTACTGACGGGTCAGGGCAATGCTTGCCCTCGAGCTCCAGCAATTGCCGGGCCACGTCGACCAGCATTCCGCGAACGCGCGCGACGATGGCATCGGTAAACAGCGAGTGATCGTGGTTCATCACCAGGTGGCCGAGGATCGGACCGACCGTGCCAAGTACGGTGTCGCCATAGGCCAGTTCGGCCCGCAAGATATCCTGCACGGACATTGCGGGCTGCCCTTCATCGGCCCTGTCGGTCGTACTTTGCTCACTCATGGCAGATCGCATAGCCCAACATGGTTAAGACTGCGTTATGCGTCCCGTGCCGCGGAAATGAAATGCCAGCGCGCCGAAGCCCAGCATGGTCGGCACGAAAACGGCGCCCCACCAGATACCGAAAACTCCCGGGATGGCAGTGAGCGTCCATATCACCGGTGGCTGTACGAAGGCCCGGAATCGCTTTGGAGCAATCGGCCTGCCGATCCAGACCAGCAGCAGGGCGATGACCGAAGAATACGCCGCAGCCGTAATGCTTTCCCCGCCAGCCAGCCCGGTTCCGACTGCGATGGCAGCAACGACCTCGCAGGCCGGTTCAGGCAATCGGCTCCAGTCAGCGGTTTCGGGACGCGAGAGGCGCAGAGGCTGGCCCAGTTTGCGGACCTGTCGACCGATATCGGCGGCCACCATCGCCGCGACTGCAAGGATGATAGCTATTGCGGGTCTGCCCAGCCCGATCAGGCCGACACTCCCGACTAGCGCCAGGACAAGAACGCCGTAAGCATACGCACCCGGCAAGTTGCGAGCGGCCAGATAGCCTGCACACCGCTGCGTCAAACTCGTCACCGCGCTCGGTGCTTCAGGGGCTCGGAGCGAAAACGGACGGTCATTTGCGGGCAAACGCCAATCGCCATTTTCCAGCATAGGGACCGGTACGGCGCGCTCCTCGACACCCGACGATCGGGCGATGCGCGGCAAGGCGCTGAGCGGTTCGAAGTCAGGGCCCAGCATATCAAGCTGCGACACATGACGACCGCGCATGCGCAATATCCCCGCCCATGCGCCATGCAGATCGAGACGTTCCAGACCGGCGGCGAAGGCATGATCGGCCGGCAAGGTCGCAATAGCCTTTTGCGCGCTCAGCTCGTCCAGAACGGCCGAATTACGGGCAAGGACGCCCGGCGCTATGACAATCAGTTCCGCATCTTCTGGCACGGAAGCTGCGATGTCCCCGGGCCGTGAAACAAGCCGGAATGCCAGACCTTCACTTTCCGCCAGGTGCTGCGCTGCCAGCACGTCTTCATCTGCAGGGTTCCGGCCGAGAAGCATTATTGCATCGCAGCCCATGGCGACTGCCATGTCCACTTGCCTTTGCAGGACTGTAGTGCCGGCATAGCGCTCTCGATTGACGCAAGGCCGCTCTCCCGAATCCGCCAATGCAAGCATGGCGATAAGTCTGCTGCCCTGGACCATGACGGCCAATTAAGGGTAGCGCGGCCTCCTGCCAAGCAGGCTCGGCACGCGAAGTGAGATCAACGGTCGAAGTCTGCGAGAAAGCCGTCGAGCTCGCGCAGTATCAGCGGATCGCCCGGTGCGCTGGCGATGGCGTTCTCGGCCAGCACCATCAGCGGCTCGGCATGGAAACTCGCGGCGAGACCCTTGATCCGTTGCGCCGCGACCAGCCAGTTGCCGTCACATCGTGCCCGTTTGAGCAGGTCCACCTGCTGTTCGACACTATCGCGAAAAGCCGCACGCAGTTCCGCATGCAGCGCGGCATCTTCGCCCGCAGCGGCCGCCAGGTTCGCAGAAAAGTTCGCACGTTCGAACGCCATGGGCCCGGTCAATAGCGATCCAATGGTTAAGGCAGGGTTTCAAGACTGACGCTTTATGGTAAATGCCCAAGAATGACTGGGGGTCACACCATACGGGCGATCGGGCCCGAGCCAGAGGGCGACGACGCGCACCGCGCGGCCGACGCCGCGACCGAGGAATATGGCACGGCGGAGTCGGAAGACTCCTACGAGCCCGAGGAAGAGCTGTGGGAGGAGGAGGCCGGTGCGGGCCGCGCGACTCGCAGCGAATGGATATGGCCTGCCCTCGCGCTGATCGCGATTGGGTGCTGGACCGTGTTTTTCGGCTGGACCTACCGCGAAGAAATGCTGGCCGGGGCGTCTGCGCAAGACTGGATACGCTGGGCCGGGGACTGGGCCCTGCCCGTCCTGCTGGTCATCGGAATCTGGCTTATCGCCATGCGGACGAGCCGCCGCGAGGCATCGCGCTTTGCCGATGCCGCCCACGCGCTCTCGGCCGAGTCCGCCCTGCTGGAAGAACGACTCGTCACGGTGAACCGGGAGCTGAGCCTGGCACGCGAATTCCTGTCCTCCGAAACACGCGAGCTCGAAACGCTTGGCCGTGTCGCCGGGACGCGCATCACGGAGCACGCGGAAAGCCTCCAGTCCCTGATCGGTCAAAACCATGACCAGGTCGAGCGGATCGGAACCATCAGCGAAAACGCGCTCGCCAATATGGACCGGCTGCGCGACGAACTCCCCGTTATCGCAAACTCTGCCCGCGACACCTCGAACCAGATCGGCGCCGCCGGTGAAGGCGCCAGCGAACAGCTGGAAAGGCTCGTGACCGGGTTCGAACGGCTCAATGTCTTCGGGCAGGCGAGCGAGCAGCAGGTCGCCTCGCTCAGCGAACGGATCGATGCCGCCCTCGCCGCATTCGAAGCGCAGGCAGCGCACATGGGCGATGTGACCGAACAACGCTTCGCCGCGCTGCGCCAGGCAAGCGAGGAATATCGGGGCGAACTGGACTCGCGAGAAGTCGCCGGACTGGCCGCCATGCGGCGCCGGATGGACAGCCTCGGCGAGGAACTGGCTGCCAGCAGCGCGGAACTGGATCGTGCCGAAACCGCCGCTATCGACAGTCTGAAAGAGCGCCTCGCCGGACTTTCCGATGAGAGCGCCTCGCTGTCCGCCGGCCTTAGAGCCACCGAGCAGCAGGCGGGAGACAGCTGGTCCCGCCAGGTCGATGCCCTGCGCGAACGCCTTGGACAGGCGGTGGAGGAAATCCAGGCGTTGGATGGACAGGCGCTCGAAAATGCGCAGGCCAAGCTGGCGGAACTTCGCGCCGAGGCCGAGCGGGTCGATGCCGCCATGGCGGACCGGGACGCCGCGTTCGGATCGCGTGTGTCCGCGCGCCGGGAAGAAATCGAAGGTGCAGAGGCCGCTTCGCTTACGGCACTGGAAGACCGCTTTGCCGCCTTCGACGCCGGTCTGGCCCATCGCAAGGACCAGCAGGCGGAATACGCCGAAACCATCCAGGAACGTACCGAGGCAACCTTGGCGAAACTGGCGGAACTGGCCGGTCAATCGGAGGAACTGGCTGCCAGGGCCGAGAATGCCCAGCAACGCCTGACTGCGTCGAGCGAGACCATGGCGGCGCGTATGGCAGGCGCGAGGGAAGATAGCGAAGTCCTGCAACCGGCCATCGAGGAACTGACCGAAGCGAGCGTGCGACTGCTCGAACTCATCCAGGCCGGCGCCAATCACAGCCGGGAAACCTTGCCCTCCTCGCTCGAAGAAGCGGAAACCCGCCTGACTGCAGCCCGCGAGGCCGGAGAAGAACTACAGGCACTGCTGGGCGAAACGGGGAGCCGCTCGCGCTCGGTCTCCGACTACGTCATTCTTGCGCGTGAAGAGACCGAAAAGGTCGATGCCAATCTCGACGGTCTGGGCTCCCGTCTTGATGGCCTGCGCCAGACGTTTGCGAACGAGGTCGAAGCGCTTCGTGTCTCGCTCGCCGCACTGGAGGACGATACGGATGCTGTCGGCGAAAAGGCATCGACAACGCTGCGGGCTTCGATCGACGATCTGGATCGCAAGGCGCGCGAGGCGCTGTCGCTGACCGACACGGAAACGGAAAAACGCCTCGGGCTTCTGGCGGACACCATCGGCGAAAAGACAGCCGGGGCGATCGACGCCGCGCTGACGCAGCAATCATCGCGCAGCATCGCCGATCTCGACGCCGCCGCAGCAAAGGCAGCGGAGGCTGCAAGGCAGGCAGCCATGCAATTGCGGGACCAGCTTGCCCTCGTCAACGAACTGGCAGGCAATCTGGAAAACCGGGTTGCCCTGGCGCGGGAACGGGCGGAAGAGCAGGTCGACAACGATTTCGCGCGCCGTGTGGCCCTGATTACCGAAGCGTTGAACTCCAACGCGATCGACATTGCCAAGTCGCTGTCCAGCGACGTAACCGATACGGCATGGGCATCGTACCTGCGCGGCGACAGGGGCATCTTTACCCGCCGGGCCGTCAGCCTGATCGGAAACACGGAAGCGCGCAAGGTCGCGGAACTTTACGACACCGACCCCGACTTCGCGGACCACGTCAGCCGCTATATCCACGATTTCGAGGCGATGCTTCGCACCATGCTTTCGACCCGCGACGGAAACGCTCTGGGCGTTACCCTGCTCAGCTCCGACATGGGCAAGCTCTATGTCGCTCTCGCACAGGCGATCGAACGGCTTCGCTCCGATTGATCGGCGGGCCCCTTCGGCTCAGCTAGCGGTATCCTCGGTGACGAGGTGGCCAGGCCGCTCGAAGATGTCGATCGCATCGACGCCGATCCAGCGGTATTCGTAGTTGAGTACCCACAGCGTGGTCAGCACAGCAGCCATGATCGTGGCTCGGATCACGATCCTGCCGGGCCGGAAATTGGCAGGCGCGCTGTCAGCCTGCCCGGGAATTTTTTCCACCCCCATCTCGTCGGCTGTTTTTACGCCGAAAGGTAGCAGGACGAAGGCGCACATCACCCAGAACAGGAAATAGATCGCAAGGATGGAGGTGATCTGCATTCCGGTCAGCCTGCCAGGTCCACGACCCGGACCTGCGGTTTCTTGCCAGACCAGCGCGTGGCAGCCCGCCTTGCCGCGAGACGGGCCGCTTCCAGCCTGTCGCCGGCAGCCGAGCCTCCGCCCCGTCGTGGGCCCCTGCCCCGTCCCTTGCCGGTACGCCCGATCGCCTTTGCTACATCGGCCCTCGCTTCGGCGATGAAGTCGTCGTGGTCTTCATCCAGCGGAAGGCCGATGCTTTCCACGGTAACCCCGCCATCCGGTTCGAGGATGACGATCACGGCACCATTGTGCGCCAGCCTGCGCCGCATCACGATGCTCTCGCCATTGGCAGGCACAATAATGTCGCCGTCCAGGACCAGGCGACCGGCTTCTATCTCCGCGATCTTTCCGGGCTTCCCGGGAGCGAGCCGCACGATGTCACCGTTCTTCTGGAATACGGCACTGGGAATCCCGGCGGCCAGTCCGACCCTCGCCTGTTCCTGCATGTGGCGGATCTCGCCATGGACAGGGACGAGGATTTCCGGTTCCAGCCATTCATACAGGGCCTCGAGCTCGGGGCGGCCCGGATGGCCCGAGACATGGATCATGCTCTGCCGGTCGGTGACCATGACGATGCCGCGTTCGGACAGGCGGTTCTGCACCTTGCCGATACTGATTTCGTTACCGGGGATCTGGCGGCTGGAAAACAGGACGACATCGCCTTCGCTCAAGGACAGCGGGTGGTTGTCCTCTGCAATGCGGCTCAGCGCAGCGCGCGGTTCGCCCTGTCCGCCGGTCGCCATGATCAGGACTTTGCCGCGTGGCAGGCCCATGGCTGTGTCCCAGTCGACGGTGTTGGGGAAGTTCTGCAGGTAACCGTTATCCTGTGCAACTTCGATCATCCGGTCGAGCGATCGCCCGGCGACAACCAGTTCGCGCCCGGTCGCCTTTGCCACTTCACCCAGCGTCTGCAGCCGCGCGACATTGGAGGCGAAAGTGGTCACCAGCACGCGGCGCCCGCTCCACTTCTTCACCTCTTCCATCAGGCCCTTGTAGACCGCACCTTCCGAACCGCTCGGTTCCGGATTGAACACGTTGGTGGAATCGCAAACCAGCGCAAGCACGCCTTCGGCGCCCATTTCGCGCAGTTCTTCCTCGGTCGTCGGTTCGCCGATGATCGGGTCTTCGTCCAGCTTCCAGTCGCCGGTGTGGAAGATCCGGCCATAAGGCGTGTCGATGGCCAGCGCGTTTCCTTCGGCGATGGAATGCGCCAGCGGAAGATAGGTGACTTCGAACGGTCCCAATTCGATGTGGCCGTGATCTTCTTCTATGATGCGGACCTCTACTTCGTCCAGCAGCCCTGCTTCCTGCAATTTGCGGCGGATCAGTTCGGCGGTGAACGGCGTTGCGTATAGCGGGACGCCCAGATCGGCTGCGAAATAGGGAATGGCCCCGATATGGTCCTCGTGAGCATGGGTCAGCACGATCCCCAGAAGCTCATCGGCGCGATCCTCAATGAACTCGATATCGGCGAACAGCAGTTCCGTGCCGGGATATTCGTTTGCGCCGAAGCTCATGCCGAGATCGACCATTAGCCACTTGCCGTCACAGCCATACAGGTTGACGTTCATGCCGATCTCTCCGGAACCTCCAAGGGCCAGGAACAGCAGTTCGTTTTCGGGCGTGTAATCCTTTTTCACGAGCCGGCCCTGTCCGCGAGGATTTTGAGCCCGCGTATCGTCAGGTCGGCATCCACGACATCGAAGATGTCGGTATGGTCATCGAACAGGACTGCGAGGCCGCCGGTCGCAACAACCTTTGCCGGCCTGCCGATTTGCGTACGCATTCTCTCGATCAGACCTTCCATCATCGCGACATAGCCCCAGAAAATGCCGATCAGCATCTGGTCTTCGGTGTTACGACCGATCACGCTGCGACTTTCCGGAGCGCGGATTGCGATGCGGGGCAGCTTGGCCGTCTTCCCCACCAGCGCATCGAGCGACAGATTGATCCCCGGCGTGATGATGCCGCCCTTGTAAGTGCCGTTGAAATCGAGCGCTTCGAACTTCGTCGCGGTTCCGAAGTCGACGACCACCTTGTCCCCTTCGACCAGTTCGTGCGCGGCCACGCAGTTAAGCGCACGGTCCGCGCCGAGCGAACTGGGCTGGTCGACGTCGATCTCGAACCCCCATTTCGCGGCGCCCTGCCCGGCCACCAGCGGCGTAAGGCCGAGATATTTCTCGATCAGGACGGTCAGGTTATGATCCGCCCTCGGCACGACAGATCCGAAGATGACCTGCGTGATGTCGCTGCGGGAAATATTCTCGATCTGCAGCAATTGCAGCAGCCAGACGGCGTATTCATCGCCCGTCCGGCGCGGATCGGTCGCGATGCGCCAGCGCGCACGCACCTCGTCCCCGTCGAAAACGGCAAAAACGAGGTTCGTGTTTCCGACATCGATGGCGAGCAGCATGAAATCAGGTCTCCTTGGCGAGCATCACATCGCCGGCATGAATGGTACGCAAAGAACCGTCGCCCAAGCGCAATTGCAGCGAGCCATTGTCGTCCAGCCCGCCGAACGCACCTTCCCGAGCAGTCCCGTCCGGTTCGTGCACGGATAGTTTCGTACCGATGGCGAAGGCGGCAGCCTGCCATCGGCGCAGGATCGCCTCAAGCCCATAGGTACGCCAGCGTTCAAGCTCACGGTCCAGCGCAATGGCGAGATCGCAAGCGAACAGGTCCCGGTCCGGTGCCGGCCCGACTTCGGCAAAGGCCATCGTCCTGCGGCCGGGCACCTTGGGAGCCTTGGCAAGATTGACACCGATGCCGAGGACGACGGCGTCTCCCTCTCTCTCGAGCAGTATTCCGGCCACCTTGGCCTCACCAAGCATGAGGTCGTTCGGCCATTTCAGCCGCAACCGTGAAGGGTCGCCGGATAGCGGGGTCGCTGCTTCGTGCAGTGCCAGTCCAGCCACCAGCGCAAGGGTGTGGGCAGGCGGATCGCCGGGACCCGGACGAACCACGGTGGAGCCCATGAAGTTTCCCGCGCCATCGAACCATTCGCGGCCCTGTCTGCCCCTGCCGGCGGTCTGGCGGTCTGTTACCAGCCACTCGCCTTCGGGCACACGCTCCCCGCTGCGCAGGGCGTCCAGCAGGTCGGCATTGGTTGAGCCGGTCTCGGCCGCAATGCGGATCGAGCGGGCGCTGCCCTCAACCAAGGAACAGCGACGCTGCTGCTGTGTCCGCCTGATCGCCCAGCCAGTTCGTCAGCAGGAAGGCAAGCGGGCTGACGAGGATGGCACTGCCGATCAGGATCGCCCAGCTGGCCATGTCCGCCTCGCCCGTAGCGCGGTCCACCGGATCATCGAAGAACATAACCTTGACGAACTTGATGTAATAGAACGCGCCGATGACGCTTGCCGCGATACCGATGGCCGCGAGCAGGACCAGATCGGCCTGGACCGCCGCCTGGAAGACGACGAACTTGCCCCAGAAGCCGAACAGCGGCGGGATACCGGCAAGGCTGAACATCAGGATGAGCAGGCACCAGGCCATCAGCGGGCGCGTGGTCGACAGGCCGGCGATATCGTCGAACGTTTGGAGCTGATCGCCCTGCGCATTGCGCAGCATCAGCACTGCGACGAAGCTGCCCAGCGACATCACGACGTAAATCGCGAGATAGACCAGCATGGCGGACAGGCCCTCGACGGTCGCAGCGGCGAGACCGATGAGAATGAAGCCGACATTGTTGATCGAGGAATACGCCAGCAGGCGCTTCAGATTGTTTTGCCCGATGGCCCCCAGCGCACCGACGACGATCGATAGCACCGCCGCCGTCATCACGATCTGCCGCCATTCGGCGACCTGCCCGCCGAACGCCTCAAGCGCCACGCGCGAAAGAAGCGCGATCGCGGCAACCTTGGGCGCGGTCGCGAAGAAAGTCGTGACCGGTGTCGGCGCGCCTTCGTAAACGTCGGGGGTCCACATGTGGAACGGCACCGCGCTGATCTTGAATGCAAGGCCCACGAACATGAAGACAAGTCCGAAAAGGCCACCTGTCGAAATCCCGTCGGACAACGCTACCGAAATGCCAGCGAAGGATGTCGTCCCGGTGAAGCCGTATGTAAGGCTCATGCCGTAAAGCAGGATGCCCGAGGCCAGCGCGCCAAGGATGAAATATTTCAGGCCGGCCTCTGCCGAGCGCTGGTCGTCGCGCAGGAAACTGGCGAGGACGTAGGCCGCGAGGCTGTTGAGCTCCAGGCCGATATACAGCGAAACCAGGTCGGTCGCGGCAACCATCAGGCTCATGCCCGTCGTCGCAAGCAGAACCAGGATGGCATATTCCCCGCGAAGCGCTCCGTTGCGGGCAAGGAAGGACGGACCGATCGCAAGACAGGCAATACCGGCGAGGTAGATCAGGGTTTTCGCGAACGCGGCGAAGGCGTCAGCCGAGAACTGCGTCAGGAACGCCATCGCTCCCGCACCGGCGGTCCCCCCGGTCACGGTTGGAACCACGAAAAACAGCGCGGCGCCGAGAGCCGTCGCGGCCAGTATGAAGACGAGCCGTGCTGTCGAGCGCCCGCCGTAAGCGACCACGAGCAGCAGGAGCATGGCCGCCGCGCTCAGCAAGAGCTCCGAAGCCATGAGGCCGAGGGACTGCATGATATCCATCAGTGCTCTCCCCCTTCCGCATGCTCGTAGGGGACGTAATTGGCCGCATTCGCACGCGGCTCCCCTGCCCGCAGCTTCGCATCGCCCTGCGGAGCAGCGCGTGCCACACGCGCCTCCAGCGCCGCGATGTCGCTACGCATCGGCGCGATGAAGCTTTCCGGATAGATACCCATCCACAGAACCGCTGCAGCGATCGGGGCGAGCATGACCCATTCGCGCGCATTCATGTCGGACATGGCCGCAGCGTCCTCGTTCACCTGCGCTCCAAAAACAACGCGGCGGTAGAGATAGAGCATGTAGCCTGCACCAAGGATGATGCCGGTGGTCAGGATGAGCGTCACGTCGCTGGAAATCTCGTATACGCCGGCGAGGCTGATGAACTCCGCGACGAAGCCGCTGGTTCCGGGAAGCCCGATGCTGGCCATGGTGAAAAGGAGGAAGAACAGCGCATAACGCGGCATGTTGATGGCAAGTCCGCCATAGCGCGATATCTCGCGCGTATGCAGCCGGTCGTAGATGATGCCCACGCACAGGAACAGCGCGCCCGATACCAGCCCGTGGCTCAGCATCATGATCATCGCGCCTTCCAGACCCTGTATATTGAAGGCGAACAGGCCAGCGGTCACGATGGCCATATGGGCGACCGAGGAATAGGCGATCAATTTTTTCATGTCCTGCTGAACCAGGGCCACCAGCGAGGCATAGACCACCGCGATGCACGACAGGATCAGGACCAGCCAGACGAACTGGGCGCTCGCCTCGGGGAACATCGGCAGGCTGAAACGGATGAAACCGTAGCCGCCCAGTTTCAGCAGCACGCCTGCAAGAATGACGGAGCCTGCAGTGGGCGCCTGGACGTGCGCGGCGGGAAGCCACGTATGCACCGGGAACATCGGCATCTTCACAGCGAAACTGGCGAAGAAGGCGAGCCACAGCCACGTCTGCGCTTCGGGCGCGAAATCGTACTGCATCAGGGTCGGGATGTCCGACGTTCCGGCAGCGTTCACCATCCAGAACATCGCGATCAGCATCAGGACCGAACCGATCAGCGTATAGAGGAAGAACTTGAAACTGGCATAGATACGGTCCGCCCCGCCCCAGATGCCGATGATGAGATACATCGGGATCAGGCCCGCTTCGAAGAAGATGTAGAACAGGAACAGGTCCTGCGCCGCGAACACACCGATCATGAGCGTTTCCATGATCAGGAAAGACGCCATGTATTCGCCGACGCGCTTCGTGATGCCGTCCCAGCTTGCAAGGATGCAGATCGGCATCAGGAACACGCTGAGCATGATCAGCATCAGCGCGATGCCGTCGATACCGAGCGCGTACTGGAAGCCGGCAAAGAGGTCTGCCCGCTCCGTGAATTGCCACTGCGGGCCGCCAATCTCGAACCCGGCCCACAGCAGGATGCCGAGCGCAAGGTTTATCAGCGTGGCCGCTAGCGCGACCAGACGCGCCTCGCTCGCTGCAAGGAAGAAGCAGGCCAGGCCGCCGACCAGCGGCACCAGCAGCATCAGGGAGAGGATCGGAAGACCGTCCATCACATCAATACCCAGGTAATGGCGGCCACGAGGCCGAGTAACATGACAAGCGCGTAGCTGGTGAGATAGCCCGACTGGAAGCGCTTCGCACCGGCGGACCCCTGCCTGACCAGCCAGGCGACACCGTCAGGCCCGAAGCGATCAATCGTCCCGATATCGACGAGTTTCCAGAAGGCGCGGCCGACGATGAAAGCGGGTTTGACGAACAGGATGTTGTAAAGCTCGTCGAAATACCACTTGTTGTAGAGGAACCGGTAGATCGGACCCAACTGCTCCACCGTCTTCCCGGGGATCGAAGTGTCCTTGATATAGGCAAGCCACGCGAAGAGCAGGCCGAGCAGCATCGACACGGTCGCCGTCAGCTTCACCCAGAGCGGCACCGCGTGCAACGCATGGATCAGGTTCTCGTTGAAATAGATCGCTGCGCCCCAGAAGCCGTTCGGGTCGACGCCGTCGGAAGACCCGTCGATGAACGGGTACTTGAAGACGTAACCCGCAAAGATGGCGCCCACGCTCAGGATGACGAGCGGGATCAGCATGACCGACGGGCTCTCGTGCGGATGATAACCGCCCGTACCGGACTGGTGATCGGCGGACGGCACTGCGTGATGCGCATCGTAGCCGGCATCTTCCTGAATCGGGGGATTGTGCTCTTCCGGTTCGGCATGGCCGTGATGGACAGCGTGCTGGATATGCCCGCTCTCGATCCAGCGCGGCTTGCCCCAGAAGGTCAGGAACATCAGGCGCCAGCTGTAGAAGCTGGTCAGCAGCGCGGCGAAGGCACCGGCCCAGAACGCAAAGTTGCCCATGTTCGTGCCGCGCGCGAACGCTGCTTCCAGGATCGCGTCCTTGGAATAGAAACCGGCGAAGCCGAAGAACCCGAGGACGCCGACGCCGGTAATGGCCAGCGTGCCTGCCATCATCGCCCAGAACGTAATCGGGATTTTCTTACGCAGGCCGCCGTAATACCGCATGTCCTGCTCGTGATGCATGGCGTGGATGACCGAGCCTGCACCGAGGAACAGCAGCGCCTTGAAGAAGGCGTGCGTGAACAGGTGGAACATGGCGACACCGTACGCCCCGACCCCTGCAGCAAAGAACATGTAGCCGAGCTGCGAACAGGTCGAATAGGCGATGACGCGCTTGATATCCCACTGCGTCGTGCCGACCGTTGCAGCGAACAGGCAAGTCATCGCGCCGATGAAGGTCACGATCGCCAGTGCAGTCGGCGCCGTCTCGAACATGGGCGACAGGCGGCAGACCATGAACACGCCGGCCGTCACCATCGTTGCGGCGTGGATCAGCGCGGACACCGGCGTCGGCCCCTCCATTGCGTCCGGCAACCAGGTGTGAAGGCCCAGCTGTGCCGACTTGCCCATCGCACCGATGAACAGGAGGATGCACAGGATATCCATCGTGTAGAAACGGAACCCGATGAACGTGATGCTGCTACCGCTCATACCGGGCGCGGCTTCGAGGATTTCCGGAATCGACGTCGTGCCGAACACCAGGAATGTGCCGAAGATACCGAGCATGAAGCCGAGGTCGCCCACGCGGTTGACGGTAAAAGCCTTGATCGCCGCCGCATTGGCGCTCGGCTTCTTGAACCAGAATCCGATAAGCAGGTAACTCGCTAGGCCCACCCCTTCCCATCCGAAAAACATCTGGACGAGGTTGTCTGCCGTCACCAGCATCAGCATGGCGAAGGTGAAAAGCGACAGGTATGCGAAGAACCGCGGCTGGTCCGGATCTTCGTCCATGTAGCCCCAGCTGTAGAGATGGACGAGCGCGGACACGCTGTTGATCACGACCAGCATGACGGCGGTCAGCGCATCGACCCGCAGCGCCCAGTCGAAGGTCAGGTCGCCCGAACGCACCCAGTCGAGCACGGGCACGACGGTCGCCTGCTCCGTCCCCCCGAGGAAACCGAGGAAGATCGGCCAGCTCAGCGCAGCGGACACGAACAGGGCGCCGGTCGTGATCGACTTGGCAACCGTGTTGCCCAGCGCCCGGTTGCCGAGCCCGGCTACGATCGCTGCCAGCAGCGGCAGGAATACGATGATCAGGATTTGCGAGGACACCGGGCGATTACCCCTTCATCCGGTTGACGTCGTCGACGGCAATGGTGCCGCGCGCACGGAAATAGATGACGAGGATGGCAAGGCCGATGGCGGCCTCTGCCGCGGCGACGGTCAGGACGAACATCGCGAAGATCTGTCCCGTCAGGTCGCCGAGGAAGGCGCTGAACGCGACGAGGTTCAAGTTCACTGCAAGCAGGATCAGCTCGATCGCCATCAGGATGACGATGATGTTCTTGCGGTTGAGGAAAATGCCCAGCACGCCCAGCACGAACAGGATCGCGCTGACGATGACGTAATGTTCGATGCCGATCATAGCTCGACCCCTTTACCGATGGTCGGCTGTTTCATCACGACCGCCTCGTCCGGATTGCGGCGAACCTGCTTCTGGATGTTCTGGTGACCGCGCACCGACTTCTGCTCGCGGTGGGTCAGGACGATGGCCCCGACCATGGCGACCAGCAGGATCACCCCTGCCATTTCGAACAGGAAGATGTAAGGCCCGTAAAGCAGCGCGCCGAGGCTCTGGATATTGCTGGCGCCGACAATGGGAGCGGCGCTGCCGTCTGGCGTTCCCAACGCCAGTGCGCCTGCGCGGTAGGCCCCGATGCCCAGCACCAGTTCCGCCAGCAGGACCAACGCGATGGCAATGCCGAGCGGGAAATTCTTCATGAAGCCGGCCCGCATCGACGCGAAATCGATGTCCAGCATCATCACGACGAACAGGAACAGCACCGCGACCGCGCCGACATACACGACGACAAGCAGCATCGCGAGGAACTCCGCCCCCACCAGCACCATCAGTCCTGCCGCATTGAAGAAGGCGAGGATGAGCCACAGCACGGAATGCACGGGGTTGCGCGCCATGATCGTCAGCACGCCGCTGAGAATCATGAGCCCTGCAAACAGGTAGAAGGCGATAGTCTGTATCATGGTGCCCCGGTTAGATGAGCGCGCGGTTAGCGGTAGGGCGCGTCGGCTTCAAGGTTTGCGGCAATCGCCCGCTCCCACTTGTCACCATTCGCGAGCAGCTTGGCCTTGTCGTAGAGCAGCTCTTCGCGCGTTTCCGTCGAATATTCGAAATTCGGCCCCTCGACCACGGCATCCACCGGGCAGGCTTCCTGGCAGAAGCCGCAATAGATGCACTTGGTCATGTCGATATCGTAGCGCGTGGTGCGGCGGCTGCCGTCTTCGCGCGGTTCCGATTCGATGGTTATCGCCTGCGCCGGGCAGACCGCTTCGCACAGCTTGCACGCGATGCAGCGTTCTTCCCCGTTGGGATAGCGGCGCAGGGCATGCTCGCCACGGAAACGCGGGCTCAGCGAGTTCTTCTCGTAAGGGTAGTTGATCGTAACCTTGGGCTTGAAGAAATACTTCAGCGTGAGGGCGTGCGCCTTCACGAACTCCCAAAGCGTGAACGCCTTGATGGTCTGCGCGATGCTCATGACGAGAAATGTCCTGTGGCCATCAGGTAGCCGGAAATGACGACGATTGCGACGAGGCTCAGCGGCAGGAACACCTTCCACCCGAGCCGCATGAGCTGGTCGTAGCGATAGCGCGGCACGGTCGCCATGACCCAACTGAACATGAAGAAGAAGAAGAACGTCTTCAGCAGGAACCACACGATGCCCGGCACATAATACAGCGGTGCCCAGTCGATCGGCGGCAACCAGCCACCGAAGAACAGGATCGTGTTGAGGCTGCACATTAGCAGGATGTTGGCATACTCGCCCAGCCAGAAGAGTGCGAAGCTCATCGAACTGTATTCGGTCTGGTAGCCGGCAACCAGCTCGCTCTCCGCCTCGGTAAGGTCGAACGGGACGCGCTGCGTTTCCGCCAGGGCCGATATGAAGAACATGATCCACATCGGGAACAGCAGCAGGTTGAACCAGTAGCCATTGACGATGCCGAGGCCATGACCGCGCTGCGATTCGACGATTTCCGTCAGGTTGAAACTGCCCGCCCACAGGACGACGCAGACCAGGATGAAGCCGATGGAGACTTCGTAGGAAATCATCTGCGCCGCTGCGCGCATGGCGGAGAAGAACGGATATTTGGAGTTACTCGCCCAACCGCTCATCACCACTCCGTAGACCGACAGGCTGCTGATCGCGAGGATGTAGAGCAGACCGACATTGATGTCCGCCAGCACCACGCCCGCATCGAAGGGAATGACGGCCCATGCCGCCAAGGCGACCGTGAAGGTCACGATAGGCGCAAGCAGGAAAATGCCCTTGTTCGCCGCGCTGGGAATGATGGTTTCCTGCAGGAAGACCTTCAGCCCGTCTGCAAAACTTTGCAGCAGCCCGAATGGCCCGACCACATTGGGACCGCGCCGCAGGTTAATTGCCGCCCAGACCTTGCGGTCGACATAGATCACCATCGCCACGCTGAGCATCAGCGGCAGCGCGATCAGCAGGATGCCAGCGAATGTCGCGAGCGTCCAAGCTACTTCGTAGGACATGCCCCAGGACTGGAAGAAGTCGGTCATTCCGCCGCCTCCGCAAGTTCATCGCCGTGGAGCAATTCGTCCGAACAGCGCTGCATCACGTCGCTGGCGCGGGCGATGGCGTTGGTGAGATAGAAGTCCTTGATTGGGTAAGCGGAAATTGCCTTACCCTTGCCAGCCTTTTTCGCCTTCGGCAACTTGCCGAAAGCGGCCAGTCCTTCTTCGCCCAGCGCAGGCACTTCGGCGATCATCGCGCTTTGCAATTCGGCGAAGCTGTCGAAGCCGACGTTTACTTTCAGGCTATCTGCCAGCGCGCGCAAGATGGTCCAGTCCTCGCGCGCATCGCCGGGGGCGAAGACGGCCTTCTCGGCGAACTGCACACGGCCCTCTGTGTTTACGTAGGTTCCGTCCTTCTCGGCGTAGCTCGCCGCCGGCAGGATGATGTCCGCCGCATGCGCGCCCCGGTCGCCGTGATGGCCGATATAGACCTTCAGGCTGTCGGCGAAGGGTTCGAAATCCATCTCGTCCGCGCCCAGGGCCAGTAAAACTTTCGGTGCGGCCCTTGCGACATCCTTGATGCCGCCCTTCTGCGCGTAACCGAGCATCAGCCCGCCCATGCGCGCTGCCGAGAAATGCATGACGTTGAAGCCGTTCCAGCCATCTTTCACGAGGCCGAACTCTTCGGCGAAGGCGAGACCGGCGTTCAGCGCGCCAGCGGCCAGCGAAGCACCGCCCATGATGATGGCGGGCCGCTCGGCCGCCTTGAACGCATCGGACACGTGGCCCGGCAGGTCGCCCAGCACGCTCGTATCCTCGCCGAGATACTCGACCGGGAAGGTCGGGTCCCAGTGCGGGCCGACGATGAAGACCCTCGCGCCGCGCTTCGCTGCCTTGCGGAGGCGGACATTGATCAGAGGCGCCTCCTGACGGACCTGACTGCCGACGATCAGGATCGCATCGGCCGTCTCGATCCCGGCAAAGGTGCTGTTGAAATTGACCGCAGCGAGGTTCGACACGTCGTAATCCATGCCGGTCTGGCGGCCTTCGAGCAGGCCCGAGCCGGATGCCTTCAGCAAGGCCTTGGCCGCGAACATCGTTTCGCAATCGACCATGTCGCCGGCAATCGCCGCGATGCTGGATGTATCGCCCTTAAGCTGCTTCGCAATAGCCTCGAAAGCCTCGTCCCAGCCAGCGGGCTGGAGCTTGCCTTTCTTGCGCATGAAGACCTTGTCGAGGCGGCGCTTGCCGAGGCCATCGACCTGGTAGCGCGCCTTGTCGGAGATCCACTCCTCGTTCACGTCGTCATTGATGCGCGGCGTAGCCCGCATGACCTCGCGCCCCCGCGAATACAGCGTGATGTTCGCGCCGACGGCGTCGGAGACATCGATGCTGAGCGTCTTCTTGAGCTCCCACGGACGCGCCTCGAACGCATAAGGGCGGCTGGTCAAAGCGCCGACCGGGCACAGGTCGATGACGTTGGCCGAAAGTTCGTGGCTCGCCGCCTGCTCCAGATAGGTCGTGATCTGCATGTCCTCGCCGCGATAGAGCGCGCCGATCTCGTCCACGCCGGCGATCTCCTCGGAGAAGCGCACGCAGCGTGTGCAGTGGATGCAGCGGGTCATGATCGTCTTGATCAGCGGACCCATGTATTTTTCGGTCACCGCCCGCTTGTTCATGTCGTAGCGGCTGCCGCCACGGCCATAGGCGACGGCCTGGTCCTGCAGGTCGCACTCGCCGCCCTGGTCGCAGATCGGGCAATCGAGGGGGTGGTTGATGAGCAGGAATTCCATCACGCCTTCGCGCGCGGTCTTGACCATCTGCGTGTCGGTGCGGATTTCCTGCCCCTCGGTCGCGGGCAGCGCGCAGGATGCCTGCGGCTTGGGCGGCCCGGGCTTCACTTCGACGAGACACATACGGCAATTGCCGGCGATGCTCAGCCGCTCGTGATAGCAGAAGCGCGGGATTTCCTTCCCGGCCAGCTCGCACGCCTGCAAGACGGTCGCGCCGTCGGGAACGTCCAGTTCCTGTCCGTCTACGGTGACTTTAGGCATTACTCGGCTGCCTCTGCAAATTGTGCGTTATGTTCTTCGATCCGCCGTTCCAGCTCGGGGCGGAAATGGCGGATGAGGCCCTGGATCGGCCATGCGGCGGCGTCGCCCAGCGCGCAGATCGTGTGGCCCTCGACCTGTTTCGTCACCTGCTGCAGCATGTCGATTTCCTCGATCGCTGCATCGCCGGTGCGCAGGCGCTCCATCATGCGCCACATCCAGCCCGTACCTTCGCGGCAGGGCGTGCACTGGCCGCAGCTCTCGTGCTTGTAGAAATAGCTGATGCGGGAAATCGCGCGGACGATGTCGGTCGACTTGTCCATAACGATCACGCCGGCCGTGCCGAGGCCGGAGCCGAGTTCCTTCAGCCCGTCGAAATCCATCGGGGCATCCATGATCTGCTCGGCCGGCACCAGGGGAACGGACGAACCGCCCGGAATGACCGCGAGGAGGTTGTCCCACCCACCGCGAATACCGCCGCAATGTTTCTCGATCAGCTCGCGGAACGGAATGGAGAGCGCTTCTTCGACGACGCAGGGCTGCTCGACATGGCCCGAAATCTGGAAAAGCTTCGTCCCCTTGTTATTCTCGCGTCCGAAGCTGGCGAACCACGCGCCTCCGCGCCGCAGGATCGTGGGGACGACCGCGATGCTCTCGACATTGTTGACCGTGGTCGGGCAGCCATAGAGCCCCGCGCCCGCCGGGAACGGAGGCTTGAGGCGCGGCTGGCCCTTCTTGCCCTCCAGGCTTTCGATCATCGCGGTTTCTTCGCCGCAGATGTAGGCGCCCGCACCGCGGTGCAGGAAGACATCGAAATCGTAGCCGGACTTGGCCGCGTTCTTGCCGATCAGGCCTGCATCGTAGGCTTCCTGAATGGCAGCCTGCAGCGTCTCTGCCTCACGGATGTATTCGCCGCGGATGTAGATATAGGCCGCCCGTGCGCGCATGGCGAAACCGGCGACCAGCGCGCCTTCGACCAGCTTGTGCGGATCGTGACGGATGATCTCGCGGTCCTTGCACGAACCCGGTTCGGATTCGTCGGCGTTGATGACGAGGAAGCTTGGGCGACCGTCCTTGCTCTCCTTCGGCATGAAGGACCATTTGAGGCCGGTCGGGAAGCCCGCCCCGCCCCGCCCGCGCAGGCCCGACGCCTTGATCTCGTCGATAATCGCGTCCTGTCCGCGCGCGATCAGCGACTTGGTGTTGTCCCAGTCGCCGCGCTGCTGCGCCGCTTTCAGGCCCCAATCCTGGAAGCCGTAGAGATTGGTGAAAATGCGGTCCTTGTCCTGAAGCGACATCAGCCCACACCTCCTTGCGTGAGGAAATAGAGAGCGCCCAGTCCGATGACGATCATGGCGCCGAATTTCACGAGGCCCATCAGCACCTTCCACGCGACGAAAGCGAGCGCGATGGCGACCACGATGGTGATGAGTTCTGCCATTACCACGCGCCCCGGTAATCGTGGTTGGTGTCGACCATTTCCTTGAGCGTGGTCGGGCCGTCCTTAGGCTCGGAGGTGTGGCGACCTGGCTCCTGCGTGCCTGCCTTGGGCTGCTCGCCCTTCGCCAGCGCATCCAGCACAGCGTCGAGGCGTTCCGGCGTCAGGTCCTCGTAATTGTCGTCATTGATCTGGACCATCGGCGCGGTGGCGCAATTGCCCATGCACTCGACTTCAGTGAGGGTCCACAGGCCGTCTTCGGACACCTTGCCCTTCTCCATCCCGCGCGCCTTGCAGGCGGCGATGATGTCGTCGGAGCCGCGCAGCATGCAGGGCGTCGTGCCGCATACCTGCACGTGGAATTTCCCGACCGGGCGCAAATTGTACATGAAGTAGAACGTCGCGACCTCGACCACGCGGATGATCGGCATGTCGAGATAGGCGGCGACATATTCCATGACCGGCAGAGGCAGCCAGCCCTGCGTGTCGGTTTCCTCGCCCACCTGTCGCTGGGCGAGGTCGAGCAGCGGCATCACCGCCGATTTCTGGCGGCCTTCCGGGTACTTCGCGATGTGCTTGTCAGCCTTCGCCTTGTAGGCTTCGGTGAAAGCGAAATTGCCCCACCGCTCGCGCAATTCGGGCGTGTCGGGGTCCAGGGAACGATCAGCCATGGGTCAGCCTGTGTTGCAGATAGCGGCCCGCATAGAGGCCGATGACGGCGGCACAAGCCGTCGAGAGAATTTCCTTGAGCGTCGATTGCCCGTGAAACGCCAGCATGTACGCCGCCACCGCCGAAGCGAAGGCCGCGAAAGCTGCAACGAAGATGAAGAGTTCGCGGAGCACTATCGATCACACTCCCCGAACACCACGTCGATCGCGCCCAAGATGGCGGTTGCATCGGGCAACATGTGGCCCTTGCTCATCATGTCCATCGCCTGGAGATGACTGAAGGCGGTCGGACGGATCTTGCAGCGATAGGGTTTGTTCGACCCGTCGCTGACGAGGTAAACGCCGAATTCGCCCTTAGGGCTCTCGGTCGCGACGTACACTTCGCCCGCGGGCACGTGGAAGCCCTCGGTGTAGAGCTTGAAGTGGTGGATCAGCGCTTCCATCGACTGCTTCATCGCACCGCGCTTGGGCGGGGAGACCTTGCCGTCTGTGCTGGCGATCGGACCCTGAGGCATTTCGGCGAGGCACTGCTTGATGATGCGAGCCGACTGGTAGACCTCGTTCACGCGGACCATGAAGCGGTCGTAGCAGTCCGAATTCGTGCCTACCGGCACGTCGAATTCCATCCGGTCGTAAACGTCGTAGGGCTGCGACTTGCGCAGGTCCCACGGGATGCCGGCGGCGCGGATCATCGGGCCGGAGAAGCCCCATACCAGCGCATCATCCTTGCTGACCACGGCAATATCGACATTGCGCTGCTTGAAGATGCGGTTGTCGGTCACGAGGCTCATCGCGTCGCCGAACAGTTCCGGCAGGCGCGTGTCGAGCCATTCGCCGATATCGACCAGCAGCTTCTCCGGCACGTCCTGATGGACGCCGCCGGGACGGAAATACGCACTGTGCATGCGCGCGCCCGATGCCCGCTCGAAGAAATTCATGCAGTCTTCGCGCAGCTCGAACACCCACAGGTTCGGCGTCATCGCGCCAACATCCATGACGTGCGCGCCGATATTGAGGAAGTGGTTCGAAATGCGCGTCAATTCCGCGAACAGCACGCGCAGGTACTGGGCGCGCTCCGGCACCTCGATGTTCAGCAGCTTTTCGATCGCCAGGACGTAGCTATGCTCCTGGCAGAGCGGCGAGCAATAATCGAGCCGGTCGAAATACGGCAGAGCCTGCAGGTAGGTCTTGTGCTCGATCAGCTTTTCCGTGCCGCGGTGCAGCAGGCCGACATGCGGGTCGATCCGCTCGATGATCTCGCCGTCCAGTTCCATCACCATACGCAGCACGCCATGCGCTGCCGGATGCTGGGGACCGAAATTGATCGTGTAGTTCGAAATGACCTCGTCGCCGGTGGTGGGCGACTCTTCAAGCTGGATGCTCATGCGTCGTCTCCCTTCGGCTCGGTGGCGGGACCGGTATCGGTCGTCTTGCCCTTGCGCGCGGCGCGGGCCGGCTGGTCCTCGGTCGGCTCCGGCGGCGGGGTGCGTTCTTCGTCCGTGGGCTCTTCGGCAGGAGCGCCTGCGCTGACCTTTTCGGCCGCGTGCTTGTCGGTTTTCTTGCCCGCACCGGTATCGGACGGCTTTTCCGTCACCTTCGGATCGTCGATCGGAGGCGTATCGGCCTTCTCGTCGCCCGGGAGCACGTAGTCAGCCCCTTCCCACGGGCTCATGAAGTCGAACTGCCGCAGGTCCTGCGCCAGCTTGACCGGTTCATACACCACGCGCTTCTCGTCTTCGGAATAGCGCAGCTCTGTATAGCCGGTGAGCGGGAAATCCTTGCGGAAGGGATGACCTTCGAAACCGTAATCGGTCAGGATGCGGCGCAGGTCCGTATTGCCGTCAAACAGCACGCCATAGAGGTCGAACACCTCCCGCTCCAGCCAGCCGGCATTGGGCCAGATATGCGTGACGGTCGGCACCGGCGTCGCCTCGTCGGTCGAGGTCTTGACCATGATGCGGTGGTTCTTCGTGACCGACAGCAGCATGTAGACGACTTCGAACCGCTCGGCCCGGCCGGGATAGTCGACCCCGGCGATTTCCATCAGCTGCTGGTATGCGTGGTCATCGCGCAGCGCCTGCAGGACGTTCGCCACCTCATCGCGCGCGACGGTCAGCAGGATCTCGCCATGCTCCTCGCGCGCGCCGGTGACTGCACTGCCGAGCGCCGAGACCAGCGTATCCTGCACGCCGTCATTGCTGGCGTATTTCGGTGCGGAATGAAGGACGGTTCCCATCGGATTACCTCTCGATCGTCCCGCTGCGGCGGATTTTCCGCTGTAGCTGCATCACGCCGTAAAGCAGCGCCTCTGCCGTCGGGGGACAGCCGGGCACGTAGATGTCGACAGGCACGATGCGGTCGCAGCCGCGAACGACGCTGTAGCTGTAATGGTAATAACCGCCGCCATTGGCGCAGCTACCCATGCTGATCACGTATTTCGGCTCCGACATCTGGTCGTAGACCTTGCGCAGGGCCGGGGCCATCTTGTTGCACAGCGTGCCGGCCACGATCATCACGTCCGACTGGCGGGGCGAGGCGCGCGGGGCGACGCCGAAACGCTCCATGTCGTAACGCGGCATGTTGACGTGGATCATCTCGACCGCGCAGCAGGCAAGGCCGAAGGTCATCCACCAAAGGCTGCCGGTACGCGCCCACTGAAACAGGTCTTCCGTCGAGGTGACGAGGAAGCCCTTGTCGTTCACTTCCGTCTGGAGCGCGTTGAAATACTCCGCGTCGGGCTGGCGCACATCCCCGCCCTTCGCCGTCGGCTGGATCAGCGCATCGCGGCCATGCGGGCTGGTGGTCATCTGCTGGCTCATGAAACTATTCCCAATCCAGCGCGCCCATCTTCCACTCGTAGGCGAAACCCACGGTGAGGATGGCGAGGAAGACGATCATCGACGTCCAGCCGATCATGCCCGTAATGCCCAGGCTGACAGCCCAGGGAAACAGGAACGCAGCTTCCAGGTCGAAGATGATGAACAGGATCGCGACGAGGTAGAAGCGCACGTCGAACTGGCTGCGCGGTTCCTCGAACGCGGGAAAGCCGCATTCATATTCGCTCAGCTTCTCGGTCGTCGGATTGTGAGCGCCGGTCAGGCGGGACACGCCCATCGGCAGGAACACGAATGCTGACGACAGCACGACCGCAACGCCCAGGAAGAGCAGGATCGGCAGATATTGTGACAGGTCAACCAAGTCGGGACTCGCTTACAGCCGGAATCACGCAGCGAAACGCTGCAGAAAGGTTCATGCGCGCCCTAGTCCCCTGCCCATCGCGGTGCAAGGGGGCCTTAAGCGGTATATCCCCGCGAAAAGGTGCAATTCACGCAACCTCTTGTGCGGCGATGTGCGCACAAGAGGAGGGTTATAGAACGGCTCAAGCCTTCTTCATCTCGCGTTCGATGGTCTTGCGCGTGGTATCGCCATATGGCGGCTTGAGCCCGGCGAGCTTGGCCACGTCGATCTTTGGCTGGGTGTAGACCGAACGCGCATGGCTGAATTCGCGGAAACCTTCCGGCCCGTGATAGCTGCCGATCCCGGACGGGCCGACTCCGCCGAACGGCAGGTCTTCCATCGACACATGCATGATGACATCGTTCACCGTCACGCCGCCTGAAATCGTGCGGGACAGGACGGTCTCACGCTCCGCTGCATCCGATCCGAAATAATACAGGCCGAGCGGCCGGTCACGCCGGTTGATGTAATTGATCGCCTCGCCGACCTGGCTGTAGGTTTTCACCGGCAGGACGGGGCCGAAGATTTCCTCCTTCATGGCCTGCATGTCGTCGGTAACGTTGCGCAGGATGGTCAGGGGCATCTTGCGGGTATTGCTGGACGAGAAGTCTTCCTCGCTCGGATTGACCTCGATCACCTCGGCGCCCTTTTCGCGGGCGTCTTCCACCATCGATTGCAACCGGTCGAAATGCCGGTCCGTCACGACCGATGCATAATCGTCATTGTCGAGCAGCGTGGGATACATGTTGTGGACGCCAAGCTGCACCGCGGCGATGGCCGCCTCTTCCCTGTCCTCGGGCACGAGCATGTAATCGGGCGCGAGGCAAATCTGCCCGGCATTGAGCATCTTGCCCAGCGCAATCCGCTCGCCCGCCTGCTCGTAATTCGCGCTGCGTCCCAGGACGACGGGGCTCTTGCCGCCAAGTTCCAGCGTGACCGGGACGAGGTTTTTTGCCGCGGCTTCCATGACCTTCGACCCCGTCTGGGTCGAGCCGGTGAAGACGAGGTGATCGAACGGCAGCGAAGAGAACGCCTGCGCAACCTCGGGACCGCCGGTCACGACAGCGACTTCCGCCTCGTCGAAATATTGCGAGACGAGTTTCTGCAGCAGATCGCTCGTGCCTTCGGTGAACTCGCTCGGCTTGATCATGGCGCGGTTGCCGGCCGCCAGCACCTGCATCAGCGGTCCCATCGACAGGTTGACCGGGAAGTTCCACGGGCTGAGGATGCCGATGACGCCTTTCGGTTCGTAGCGAAGCTCCGCCTTCGCGCCCATCAGCGGCAGGGGGAAGCGCAGCGACCGTTTTTCGGGCTTTGCCCAGTGATCCATCTTTTTAAGGCAGTATTTGCCGAAGCCGATCGTGCCGGTGATGTCGGTAATCATCGAGGCATCGTGGCTGCGATTGCCGAAATCGGCGCTCATCGCGCGTGCCAGTTCTTCGCCATGATCGACCAGCAGGGCGATCGCGCGCTTGATGCGATCCTTGCGCATTTCCATCGGTTCGGGACGGGCGGCGGTGAAATCCTTGCGCTGGACGTCGAGGATGCGCTCCAGTTCACCTGTCTTGTCGCTCGTGTCGCCGTCCGCCATCGCTCTCTCCATTTGATTATCTTGCAGCGCAGCATTAGCTGCCTTGTCGTAGATACGCTTTGCAACACGACATGCTCTCGAAAGGCAAGAGTTACCGATGACCCAGTTTTCCCCCAACGACCCGATCGTGATCCTGTCCTATGCCCGCACGCCGATGGGCGGGATGCAGGGCGCATTGTCCGACGTCAGCGCAACGGAACTCGGCGCGGTTGCAGTGAAGGCAGCGGTCGAGCGTTCCGGTGTGGACGGCGCGAAATTCGACCGCGCCTACATGGGCTGCGTCCTGCCCGCTGGTCTCGGCCAGGCTCCGGCCCGTCAGGCGATGGTTAAGGCGGGTCTGCCGAAATCCGTCCAGGCGACAACCGTGAACAAGGTCTGCGGCAGCGGTATGCAGACCGTCATCATGGGCGCAGAAGCGCTGGCCAGCGGCACGGTGGACTACGTGGTAGCGGGCGGCATGGAGAGCATGACCAATGCGCCCTATCTGCTGAAGAAGCATCGCAGCGGTGCGCGCCTGGGCCACGACACCACCTATGACCACATGTTCCTCGATGGGCTGGAAGACGCCTACGAGGAAGGCCGCGCCATGGGCACGTTCGCGCAGGATACCGCCAATGATTACCAGATGACGCGCGAGGAGATGGACGAATATTCCATCGAAAGCCTGCGCCGTGCCAATGCCGCCATCGAGAGCGGGGCATTCGAAGGCGAGGTCGTGCCTGTCACTTTCTCCACCCGGAAGGGCGACGTGACCGTCGGTACGGACGAACAGCCCGGTCGCGGCCGTCCGGACAAGATCCCGACCCTGCGCCCCGCCTTTGCGAAGGACGGCACGATCACGGCAGCTACCTCCAGCTCGATCTCCGACGGCGCGGCAGCCGTCGTCCTTTCGCGCGAGAGCGTTGCGAAGGACGCAGGACAGCAGCCGGTCGCCCGAATCATGGCAATGTCGGCCCACGCCCGCGAGCCCAGCGAGTTCACCATCGCTCCCATTGGCGCGATAGAGAAGGTCCTGAAAAAGGCCGGCTGGTCCGCCGACGAGGTCGAGCTGTGGGAAGTGAACGAAGCTTTTGCGTGCGTCGCAATGTTCGCTATGCGCGACATCGGTATTCCGCACGACCGGATCAACGTGAACGGCGGCGGCACCGCGCTGGGTCATCCCATCGGCGCCAGTGGGACCCGCATCATCGTCACGTTGCTCAATGCGCTGAAGAAGCAAGGCAAGACGAAGGGTATTGCCAGCCTCTGCATCGGCGGCGGCGAAGCCACGGCTGTAGCTGTCGAAATCGTCTGACCGTCCGGCAGATCCACGTTGGCAAGCCCCGGGGTGGTTATCTCAGGGCTCGCCAGCGCCCCACAGGCGATCCTGCTCGACGAAACCGCTCCTGCGGCCGACCGTGAATTCGCACCAACCGGCATCGCAATCGCCCAGACTGCCGATGACTCCGGTTTCCAGCTTCCAGCGCAAAGCGGCGTTCCCCGCCGGCGAAGCACGCATCGCAGCCAGACCCTTGCCCGTGACGTAGGCCGTGCGGTCAGCACTGATCAGTGCGGCGGTAACCCAGCCTTCCGTCCCGTCTGGATCCTGCACGAACCGCCAGCCCTCCTGCACGCGCAGGACCTTGAGCGGCAGGTCGTCCCGCTCGTACACCCACTCGATACGGTAATCACGGCCCGGCCCGACCCGCATATTAAGCTGGGAGGTGTCGATGCTGGCCCAATAGGGCGTCTCCCGCTCCTGCGCCGAGGCAGGACCCGCCGCGAGGATCGAGGTAAAAATCAGGGCGAGGACGGTGTGTGCCGGGTTTTTCATGACCCGGCCATCGATACTTCACCCGCCGCGGTCGCTTCAAGCGGGAAACGCCGCCGGTCCCTGCTCGCCTTTCCGGTGCTTGACCCGAACAGGCGCATTGTCCAATCGTCCGGGCAATGAACACGCCCTCGCAATCCGACCTCGTCATCAGTCCCGGCGCCCAGGGTGCAAGCGGACGGAGAGTTTCCGGCGCCCCGCGCGTCGTCGTCACCAGGCACCTGTTGCCCAGCGTCGAGGCACGCCTGTCCGAATTGTTCGAGACTTCCCTCAATCCGGACGACAGGGCGATGACGCGCGAGGAATTGCGCGCTGCGATACAGGATTGCGACGTGCTGGTCCCGACGGTGACCGACACGATCGACGCAGACCTCATCGAAAGCGCGGGCGAGCGGATGAAGCTGATCGCCAGCTTCGGTGCCGGAACGGATCATATAGACCTGGCCGCGGCGGCGAGGCGGGGCATCATGGTCACCAATACGCCGGGGGTCTTCACCGACGACACAGCCGATCTCACCATGGCGATGATCATCGGCATCCCGCGCCGTGTGCGCGAGGGCACGTCCCTTGTCAGGCGCAGCGAATGGACCGGCTGGGCACCCTCCGCCCTGCTCGGGCGCCAGCTGGGCGGAAAGGTGCTGGGGATTGTCGGCATGGGCCGGATCGGCCAGGCGGTTGCCCACCGCGCCAGAGCTTTCGGGCTGGAAATTCGGTATCACAACCGCAGGCCCCTGCCCCGTGCGGTCGAAACCATGTTCGGCGCGACCTATGTCGATTCGCTGGACGACCTTCTGGCGCAGTCCGACATCGTCAGCCTGCACTGCCCTGCCTCGCCCGAAACGCTGAGGATGATCGATGCCGGGCGGATCGCCGCGATGAAGGAAGGTTCTGCCCTCGTGAACACGGCACGCGGCGACCTTGTAGATTACGAAGCGCTGATCACGGCCCTGCACGAAGGTCACCTGTCCGGTGCGGGCCTGGATGTCTTTCCCGACGAGCCCGACATCGACCCGCGCCTGCTGGATCATCCCAACGTCATAGCCCTGCCCCATATCGGCAGTGCGACGGTGGAGGGGCGAGAGGCCTCGGGCGAGAAAGTGATTGCCAATATCCGGTTCTGGGCCGACGGGCATCGCCCGCCCGACCAGGTCCTCGACGCGCTGGTTCGCTAGGCCCCCCCGCGCGAAAGAGCGGCTTGGGCCTGCCGCAAGTCTTTGCAATCTTGCCTCCCGGGGGCGGCTCGGCCAGTTTCCCGCCGACAAGATACCGGGGGGGATAAACCGTGACCATGGGCCGCACCCTACTTGCAATGGCGCTTGCCGCCCTTCCCGCTGCCGCTTCGGCGCAGGATCCGGCCGAAATGCTCGTCCCCGACAGCGGCGATACGGCCTGGATCCTCACGGCATCCGCTCTCGTCCTGCTGATGACCCTGCCCGGGCTTGGCCTGTTCTACGCCGGTCTGGTCAGGGCCAAGAATGTCCTGTCGGTCCTGCTGCAGGTGGCTGCGATCGCCAGCGTTGCCTCCGTCCTGTGGGTAGTCACCGGCTACACGCTGGCCTTCGGCGCATCGACCAGTGGGTGGATAGGCAACGGCATTTTCTAATTGTTCGGAAATCTCGGCCAGGTGCGCGAAGGCACGACCATTCCCGAAAGCACTTTTGCCCTGTTCCAGATGACCTTCGCCGTGATTACCCCGGCGCTGGTGGTCGGGGCGTGGGTCGACCGGGCGCGCTTCGGGTGGGTGGTCGCGTTCTGCGCCTTGTGGGGCCTCGTGGTCTATGCCCCGGCGGTCCACTGGGTCTGGGGCGGAGGCTGGCTCGCCGGACTGGGGACACTGGATTTTGCAGGCGGTATCGTCGTCCATACGACAGCGGGCATCTCCGCGCTGGTCATCGCCCTGTTGCTGGGCAAGCGCGAGGGGTTCCTGAAGACCGCGATGCTGCCCCACTCTCCCGGGCTGACGATGGCAGGCGCAGCGCTGCTGTGGGTCGGCTGGTTCGGCTTCAACGGAGGCAGCGCGCTGACCGCCACGGATGACGCATCCGCTGCCATCATCAATACCCATGTGGCCGCCGCAACAGCCTCGCTGACATGGATCCTGCTCGAGAAGGTCAAGCTGGGGAAGGCGACCAGCGTGGGCTGGGCCACCGGCGCCATCGCCGGGCTCGCCACGATAACGCCCGCAGCCGGTTTCATCGGCCCCGGCGCGGCTATCCTGCTGGGGCTCGCAGGCTGCCTTGCCTGTTACGGCTGTCTCCAGCTGGTGAAGTTCCGGCTGGGCATCGACGACTCGCTGGACGTGTTCGCAGTTCACGGCGTGGGAGGGATCGTCGGATCAATCCTGCTCCCGCTCTTCCTGATGCCAGCCCTTGGCGGCCTGGGCTACGCAGAAGGCTACGACTTCACCAGCCAGCTCGTCGCTCAGCTGATCGGTGTCGGAGTCGTGGCCATGTGGAGCGCGGTGGCGACCGTCATCCTCGCCCTGATGTGCAGCGTGGTCTTCCCGATGCGGGTCAGCGAGGAAGAAGAGCGCGACGGCCTCGACATATCCAGCCACGGAGAACGTGGCTGGATCGTCGACTGAGAGCCGCCCTCACTCGCCCGTCAAAATCCGCTCGACCAGCTCCTTCACCGTCGGGGTGAAGTTGTTCGAGTAGAACGGGTCGGTCTTGAACCGGTAGGCGGCGTGACCCGCAAAGGCGAGGTTGTCGTCGGGATCGCCGCCATGGGCGATGTCCTGCAGCGTTTTCTGGATGCAGAAGCTGCGCGGATCGGCAAGGCGGCCCGTGGTGTAATCGTCGTGGTCCTTCCAGCTCGAGAACTGGCAATGCGACAGACAGCCCATGCAGTCCTGCTGGTCCTTGCGGATTTCGTCGCGCTTGTCCGGCGTTACCCAGACCAGCGTATCCTCCGGGGTCTTCAGCGCCTCCGTATGGCCTTCGCCGAACCACACTTTCGCCCGGTCGTAATCCTCGGCAGAGACGTACATCTTCTTGCCCTTCACGCCGAAATCGAGCTGACGCGAATGCGCCTCGCTCTCTTCCTTGGCAAAACCAATCTGCCGCTCGCTGCGATGCATCAGATCGTAAAGGAACGGAGTTTTTACCGCGCTGGAATAAAAGCCTGTCGGTGAGAATTTGTGCAGCAGGACGTCGCCTTCGTCGAGCGTGCGCAACATGTCTTTCCAGACCTGCGGAATGGGGCTTTCCTTCGTCAGGAGCGGGCGCGTGCCGAACTGGAACATGATCTTGCCGATCTCCGGATTGTCGATCCAGTCGTTCCATTCCTTCAGCTGCCAGACCCCGCCCGCCATCACGATGGCCACGTCTTCGCTGACGCCTTCCTTGCGCATGGTTTCGCGAAGGTCGCGGACACGGGGATAGGGATCCTGCGGCTGGCGCGGGTCCTCTGCATTGGACAACCCGTTGTGACCGCCCGCGAGCCACGGGTCCTCGTAAACCACTGCCGCCATCAGGTCCGGCACCTTGGAATAGCTGCGCTTCCAAAGTGCGCGGAATGCACGGGCCGACGACACGATCGGCAGGTAGTGCACATTGTGACGGGCCGCGATTTCCGCAAGCTTGTAAGGCATGCCCGCGCCGCAAGTGACGCCGGTGATCATGCCCGGGGTGTTCGACAGGACGCCTTCCAGCACTTCCTGCGCGCCGCCCATTTCCCACAGGACATTGATGTTGATCGCGCCCCTGCCCTCGGACATTTCATAGGCGCGCTTCACCTGCTCGGTCGCGCCGTCGATGGCATACTGGATCAATTGCTGATGGCGTTCCTTGCGGGTCGCCGCGTCATAGACCTGGGGGATCGGGTTGCCGACCTCGTCATAGCTGTCGGCGTTCACGGCACTGACCGTGCCGATGCCGCCCGCTGCGGCCCAGGCGCCGGAGCTCATGTGATTGGTGGCAGAGACACCCTTCCCGCCTTCTACCAGAGGCCACACCTCGCGTCCGCCATAGGAAACCGGCTGCAAACCCTTGAATGCCATGAAAAATCCGTTCTCAGATCAAATTAGTTCGTACCGCCCCCGGCGGCCCCGTTCGCAGCCTGCGCTGCCGACCCGCTGCACGTTTCGATAGTGCTGGGTTCGGGCCTCGTAGCGGCTCTGCGGAACTGTGCATAGTACCCGGCAAGTTCCGGCGCGTTGCGGAAGGTGTCGAGCGTGAAGCCGACCTGCTCGAATTCGCAGGCCAGAAGGAACGGGTTGATCCCGTGCCTGTCGGTCGGGCGGTCGACATCGACCACGATGACCATTCCGCCTTCCTTCAAGGCAGGCCACATCCGCCACAGGAAAGCGTAGGGTTCTTCCACCTCGTGATACATATGGACCAGGAAAACCCGGTCGAAACTGTCGTCCGGTAACCGCGGATCGTCCGGCGCGCCCAGCTTGATCGAAACATTGTCGAACCGTTCCCGCTCGACCCGGCGCCCGAGGCGCACGATGGCATCGTCGTCGATGTCCTGCGCCAGAACGCGGCCTTCCGCCCCCACGCGCTCTGCCAGGCGGACCGTGTAATAGCCTTCGCCCGCACCGATATCGGCAACGGTCATGCCGGGTTCGATCTCGGCAAAATCCATCACCGTCTGGGCTTCGCCGCGGCTGTCGCGCGCGGTTTCGGTGCTGAACTGGTTGCTCCCGAGATCTGAAACCGGGCGGTCGGGAAGCGGGAATTCGCGCGAACTTTCAGGCCGGTCGCCTTCGGGCGGAACCGGCTCGCACGAAGCCAGCACGCCTGCGAAGCTGGCGCAAAGGACAAAAGAGGCTGCGCGCCTCACTCCACGTCCTCCACCTCCACAGTCTCGCCGGTGACCCGCTGGGCAAGGGCCGCGGAGATATACTCGTCGATCGCCCCGTCCAGGACCGCATCGGGCGATGACGACGTCACGCCGGTGCGAAGGTCCTTCACCATCTGGTACGGTTGCAGGACATAGGACCGGATCTGGTGGCCCCAGCCGATATCGGTTTTCGCCTCGTATTCCGATCCGGCAGCCGCCTCGCGTTCCGCCATCTCGCGCTCGTAAAGGCGTGCCTTCAGCATGTTCATCGCGGTCGCGCGGTTCTTGTGCTGGCTGCGGTCGTTCTGGCTAGCCACTACGATGCCGGTCGGCTGGTGGGTTATCCGCACCGCGCTGTCGGTCGTGTTGACGTGCTGGCCGCCTGCACCCGATGCGCGGTAGGTGTCGATCTTCAAGTCGCTCTCGTTGATCTCGACTTCGAAATCGTCGTCGATGACGGGATAGACCCATACGCTGGAAAAGCTCGTATGGCGCCGGGCGGAACTGTCATAGGGGCTGATGCGAACAAGGCGATGGACGCCGCTTTCCGTCTTTGCATAGCCATAGGCGTTGTCGCCCTTGATCAGCAGGGTCGCGCTCTTGATACCGGCCTGGTCGCCGGCCTGGTATTCGACCGTTTCGACCTTGAAACCGCGGCGTTCCGCCCAGCGGCCATACATGCGGAACAGCATTTCGGCCCAGTCATTGCTTTCCGTTCCGCCCGCGCCGGCATGAATTTCGAGATAGGTGTCGTTTCCGTCCGCCTCGCCCGAAAGCAATGCCTGCACCTTGTCCGCATCCGCGCGGTCGGCCAGTTTCGCGAGGCTGGCGAGGCCGTCATTGACCACGTCCTCGTCGCCTTCGGCCTCGCCCATTTCGACGAATTCGATGGCATCCGCCATTTCCGCGGAGATTTCGTTCACCGTCTCGACCGCGGTTTCGAGCAGCTTCTGCTCGCGGTTGACGGCCTGCGCTTCCTTGGGGTCGTTCCACAGGTCGGGGTCCTGAACGCGGGCATTCAGCTCGTCCAGGCGGCGAAGGGCACGCTCCCAGTCCAGCGACTGTCGCACCAGCGCCAGAGCAGCTTCGATACGGTCGATATGGCCCTGTCCTTCGGCGCGCATCAGACGGTTTTTCCGTAAGTTCGTGTGGTCGAGATCATGTCACAGGCAAGTAGCGATTGCCGCGCGATTAGCAACCGCGCGGTATCGCTCAACGGACTGACCAGCGGCGGCGTAGCGCCCGCTGTGCCCTCTAGTAGATGCCGCCCTGTTCCTCGGCTAAGCTCTCTGCCGGTTCCTCGGCCCTGGCGGGCGCGGGGGTCGTCGCGGTCCTGCGCGAAGCGGCGGTCGAGGCGCGGGCCTTGCGGATCAGTTCGAGAATTTCGGCGCGCTTGGACGCGATCTCGTCGGCAGCGGTAGCCCGGGGCGGTTCGGTATCGGGTTTGAAAGCCTCCCAGATAACCGCAGCCTTGTCGTCGCCGCTCGGCCAGGCATCGAACACCCGTTTGCCCGTGCGGCGATCGATCCGGACCATGCGGACCCCGGCGGGAGCAACGGCCGCCCTGTCGCTCCACAGGTCTCGCGATCCTCGGATAAGGTCCTTGATGATCGGTGCGGCGATTGTCCCGCCCTGCGCGTAACCGCCCATATTGCGCGGCTGGTCGAAACCGACATAGGCGCCGGCCACGATGTCCTGCGTCCCGCCGACGAACCACACGTCCTTGGGGCCCGTCGTCGTTCCGGTCTTGCCGAACAGCGGCAGGTCGATCGAATTGAGCGTGGTAGCCGTGCCGCGCTGCACCACTCCTCGCAGCATGTGCATGGTCTGGAACGCGGTGCGCGCATCCATGACCTGTTCGCCTTTCAGCCCAAGACGGGGCATCGGCTGCCCGTCCCATTCCGCCATGTTGCAGCCTTCGCAATCGCGATTGTCGGCCCGCCAGATGACCTTGCCACGCCGGTCCTGGACATAGTCGATGACCGTCGGCTGGTTGAACCGCCCGTGATTGGCGAGCGCGCCATAGGCTGCGACCATCTTCATGACCGTGGTTTCGCCTGCGCCGAGCGCAAAAGCCGGATAGGGGTCGTACTTGCCGATGCCCAGCGCATCGATCTGCTTCACGACGTTGGGCATTCCGGCCGTCATCGCGACCTGGACGGTCATGACGTTCTGGGACTGCTCCAGCCCGTAGCGGAGCGGATATTGTCCACTGCGACCGCCGCGGAAGCATTTCTCGCCGTAGCGGCTGCCCTGGTAGTAACAATAGCGGCCGTTATCGATCTGCGTCGCCGGGGTCATGCCGTTGTCGAGGCCGGTCGCATAGACGAAGGGCTTGATGGTGGAGCCGGGCTGCCGCTTTGCCTGTGTGGCACGGTTGAAACTGCCGAGCCGGCTGTCGAACCCGCCCTGCATTGCATAGACGCGTCCCATCTGCGCATCCTGCACCACGATGCCGCCTTGCGCCTCGGGCACGGTTCGGACGGCCCAGTTGCTGCCCGAGGGCGCGACAACGATAATGTCGCCCACAGCGACCGCATTGGGCATTCCCACCAGTGGGCCGCTCTCACCGTCCGCGAATGCGACGGTTGCCTGCGAGCCGGACCGCTCGGTCACGACGCCCACGCGCCAGTTTTCGTAATTGATGCTGAGGGTCGAACTCGCGAGTTGGCGCACCATGTCGCCATCGTCCGGATTGACCGTCGCGACAGGGCCCCGCCAACCACGCCCGGCATGATAGCGAAGCAGCCCCGTGCGCAGAGCATCGCGGGCAGCATCCTGCATTTCCATGTCGAGCGAGGTCCGCACCCACAAGCCGCCAGCGTAAACGCTGTTTTCGCCGTCTTCTGCCGTTTCGCCGAACCGTGCCATCAGCTGGCGGCGGACTTCCTCGAGGAAATACCCGGCATCGGCCGAACGCTGGCTGCGCTGGTTCACCAGCCCGAGCGGAGTGGAGCGCGCGGCCTGCGCCGCACCAGCGGATACGAAATCGTTCGCCACCATCTGCGACAGGACGAAATTGCGGCGGTCGAGAGCGGCCTGTTCATTAGCCTCGCGGCCATAGCGTTCCGGAGCCTTGGGCAGGATCGCAAGGAACGCCATCTCGTTCAGGTCGAGATCGGCAACATCTTTGTCGAAATAGGCCCGCGCTGCGGCCTGCACGCCGAAGCTGCGCCGCCCGAGCGGGATTTCGTTGAGGTAGAGGGTGAGGATTTCTTCCTTGGTCAGCACCGCCTCGATACGGCGGGCGAGCACCATTTCCTTCAGCTTGCGCGTGACCGAATATTCGTCGCCCAGCAGCAGGTTCTTCGCCACCTGCTGGGTAATGGTCGAACCGCCGACCGCGCGTTGGCCGGACCCGAACTTGGTCACGTAATCGAACACGGCGTTCAGCGTGCCGGTGAAGTCGACCCCGCCATGGCTGAAGAAGGTCTTGTCCTCGGCCGCAAGAAACGCCTCGATCAGCTGCGGCGGATAATCCTCGTACTGCAGCTGGACCCTGCGTTCGCGCGCATAGGAATGGACGATCTCGCCGTCGATCCCGCGCACGACGGAGGGCAGCGGCGTCTCGTAACCGACCAGCGATTCCGCATCGGGCAGGTCGCGCGCCAGGACCATCCACAATGCAAGCAAGGCAAGCAGCGCTGCGCACGCCGCGTAGGACAACCAGCGCAGCCAGGGCTTTTCCGCCCAGTGTCGCTTCACGAATACCAGCGCGCCCGACGCTTCGCGGCGAATGCGGTAACGGAACGATTCTTGTAATTGGCCGTCAGTCATGATCGAAGAGGGCGCCTAGCACGGCGATCCTGTCCCGTGCCATAACGAAAAGCCCCTGCGCCCATTTTGCCCACCGCAAAGGCCATATCCCGCCGTCAGGCGCCACTCTGGCGCGCGAAATAGATGCGGATGGCGCGGGTCATGATGCGGGCGAAATTCTCGCGCCCCTCCTCCGACGCGAGCGCTCTCGCCTCCTCCGGGTTGGTGAGATACCCCGCCTCGTAGAGGATTGCCGGCACATCGGGAGCGCGCAGGACTGCCAGCTCTGCCGAGCGGCGTGTCTGCGGATGAAAGCTGAGCGTTCCGTCCCCTTCACGCACGACCAGTTGCGAGAACTCGGACGAATTCTGCTGCACCCGTCGCTGCGACAATTGCACCAGGATCGAACTGATCGCCTCGCTCTGCCCCTCTACCGAAACGCCGTTCAACCGGTCCGCGTCGTTCTCCCGCTCGGCAAAGCGGGCGGCGGCTTCGCTCGATGCCTCGCGCGACAGGGTGTAAATGCTCGCCCCGCTTACGCCGCTGACATCCCCCGCACTGTCGGCATGGATGGACACGAACAGGTCGGCGCCCAGCCTGCGGGCGATCTCGGGCCTTTCCTGCAGCACCAGGAAGGTATCGTCCTCGCGCGTCATGGCAACCCTGATACCGCCCGCCTGCAGCAATTCGCTCTTGAGGGCCTTTGCCAGACCCAGAACGATGTCCTTCTCGCGCACGCCGTCCTGAACAGCTCCCGGGTCCTTCCCGCCATGGCCGGCATCGATGACGACCAGCGGGCGGGACCGGTCCTGCGGGCCGGAGATTTCTGGAAGGTCGACCGGATCGCCAGCCTCGGGCAGCGCCAGCCTCAACACATAGTCCCGGCCCAGATGCGGCACCGGAATCGTAAGGCCAAACGCATACAGGGCGCCCACCAGGATTAGCGGCGCGAGAAAGATTAGCCAGATCTGCGTTCTGAGCGACATACGACGCGATGCTTAGGGCGTGGCGGGGGCGCAGCGCAATATGGTTGCCGCTTCGGTGACAGGGTGCTAGCACGCTTGTCCCAAGCCGAACCGGCTTTTCCAAGATGGCAACGGTTCGGCAACCCTTGCAGCCCTACGTGTGCTGCCGGGTACGACAACAGGTTGAAGCGACAATGCAAATCCGCCCCGCCAACACCATAACGCAGCCTGCGGGCCGCGCCGTGTGTCATGGCCAGGCGATTGCGGACACTCACCGCCTTGCATTGCCTGCAGACACGCATTTCCGAGGCCGGACGGCAGAGCGTCCAGCCCCTTTCATACCGACCGCACGCGCTTTCGATGCGCGCGGTCTTCACACATATCTGCGCCCCTCCCCTGTCTCTCGCATCCCCATAGGGGCTGTCTGGCGGGGGCATGGCGCATGGAGAATACTACATGGCAACGCGCATGCTTATCGATGCGCGCCACACGGAAGAAACCCGGGTGGCGGTCCTCAAGGGAAACCGGATTGAGGAATTCGACTTTGAATCTGCCGATCACAAGCAGATCAAGGGAAATATCTATCTGGCCAAGGTCACGCGGGTCGAACCCTCGCTGCAGGCCGCGTTCGTAGATTTCGGCGGCAATCGCCACGGCTTCCTCGCCTTCAGCGAAATCCATCCCGATTATTACCAGATCCCGCAGTCCGACCGCGAGGCACTGCTTGCTGAAGAAGCAGAAGCGGCAGAGGAAGAAGCCCGTCTTCGCGCAGAGGAAGAAGACCGCGGTGAAATGCCCGGTGACGAATATGATGCGGAAGACGAGGAAAGCGGCGAAGCCCTCGCCGAAGACCTCGCCGAAGACGGTGTCGAGGAAATCGATACCTCCGACAAGGAAAAGGTCGCCACGATCGAGGAAGGTCACGTCGATGGAGACGATGACGATTCCGACGACGAGGACGACGATGACGAAGGTTCGGAGGAATCCGGCAAGCGCGGTCGCCGTGGTCGTGGACGCCGCCAGGGCAAGGGTAAGGGCAAGGGCCGCAGCCGTGCCAAGGAAGTCGACGACGTGCGCGCACGTCGCCAGGCGCTTCGCCGCCGTTACAAGATCCAGGACGTCATCCAGCGCCGCCAGGTCCTGCTCGTACAGGTCGTGAAGGAAGAGCGCGGCAACAAGGGCGCCGCCCTCACCACCTATCTCAGCCTTGCGGGCCGCTATACCGTCCTCATGCCGAACAGCAGCCATGGCGGCGGCATTTCGCGCAAGATCAATTCGGCCAGCGACCGCAAGCGGCTGAAGCAGATCGTGGGCGACCTCAACCTGCCCAAGACCATGGGCCTGATCGTTCGCACGGCAGGCATCTCGCGCACCAAGACCGAGATCAAGCGTGACTTCGACTATCTCGCCCGGCTGTGGGACGGGATTCGCGAAACGACGCTGTCGAGCAGTGCGCCCAGCCTCATTCATTCCGACAGCGACCTGATCAAGCGCGCCATCCGCGACATTTACAACCGCGAGATCGAGGAAGTCGTCGTCGAGGGCGAGGATGGCTACAAGGCGGCGAAGCAGTACATGAAACTGCTGATGCCCAGCCACGCACGCCGGGTGAAGGCCTATTCCGATCCTGTTCCGCTGTTCCAGCGCTATGGCGCCGAAGACCAGCTTCGCGCCATGTACGACCCGGTGGTCCAGCTCAAATCGGGTGGCTACCTCGTCATCAACCCGACCGAGGCGCTCGTCTCGATCGACATCAACTCCGGTCGCTCCACCAAGGAGCATGGCATCGAGCAGACCGCGCTCGCGACGAACCTGGAAGCGGCAAAGGAAATCGCCCGCCAGCTGCGCCTGCGCGACATGGCGGGCCTGGTCGTCATCGACTTCATCGACATGGAACGGATGGGCAATATCCGGAAGGTCGAACGGTGCATGAAGGATGCGCTGAAGAACGACCGCGCGCGGATCCAGGTCGGCCGGATTTCCGGCTTCGGCCTGATGGAAATGAGCCGCCAGCGCCTGCGCACGGGCGTGCTGGAGGCATCGACCCGCGAATGTCCGCATTGCGACGGCACGGGGCTGGTCCGCACCGCGTCCAGCGCCGGTCTTTCGGCCCTGCGCCTGATCGAGGACGAGGCTGCGAAGGGCAAGGGAACCACGATTACCCTGTCCGCCAGCACCGAGGCTGCCGTGTACCTGCTGAACAGCAAGCGTTCGGAACTCCAGGAAATCGAAGATCGCTACAATGTCAGCGTCGAAGTCGTGCCCGAAGGCGAGGACGAAGGCGCCAAGATGACCATTGGCAGTTCGGGTCCCAAACCTACCGAAGCCCCGAAGTTCGAGCCTATCGTCGATGAAGACGACGACGAGGATGACGATATCGCGGCAGATGGCGACGAGGAAGGCGACGACCGTGATGACGATCGTCCGCGCAAGAAACGCCGCCGCCGGGGTGGCCGTGGTCGCAACAAGAACCGCAATCAGGACGGCGACAATTCCACCGACGATAGCTCGGACGAGAACGCCGACGACACTTCGTCCGAAGCATCGGGTGGTGGCGACGGCGACGACGAAAACGGGGACCGCCCCAGGAAGCGTCGTCGGCGCGGTGGCCGCAGGCGTGGTGGACGTGGTCGCGGCGGCAATAATGGCGGCGAGAACGAATCCGAGAACTCCGAAGCGAACGAAGGCGATGCCGCAAACGGCGCCGAACAGCTGGAGGAAGTGTCGGAGCAGGTGAAGGACGACATGGCGGTTGTCGCCGGTCCGGACGATGCGCCGGAAGCTGCGGAAGCCATGGCTGAAGACGATCAGCCGGCGGAGAAGCCCAAGCGCAAGCGCGCCCCGCGCAAGAAAGCGGACACCGCGCCGGACAGCGCCTCTGCCGAGGTCGAAGCGACCGACAAGGAAGAGAAGCCGAAGCGCAAGCGTGCTCCGCGCAAGAAGGCGGACGCCGACGAGAAACCTGCCGGTGGCCAAGACGCCTCCGAAGCAACCGGGGAGAAGCCGAAGCGCAAACGCGCCCCTCGCAAGAAAGCCGTGGCTGCTGCCGAGGAAGTTGCCGAACAGGTGAAGGAAGACGCCGCAGTGGTTTCCGGCCCCGACGACGCTCCGCAAGCGGCTGAGGCGATGGCCGAGGAAGAGGAAAAGCCTGCCAAGCCCAAGCGCGGCGGCTGGTGGCAGCGCACTTTCGGCGAATAAAGCTCCGTCGCCAGGAAAAGATCGGCCCGCACGTTCTTTTGGGAATGTGCGGGCCTTTTCTTACCCAAGCATCACAGGCCCTGCGGCGACCAAATGTCGTTATCAGGCGCCCCGTTTTACGCCGATGCCCCACTCCATCCAGCCAACGGTTTTGGGCGTTCCGGGCGCATAACGCGCACCGAGTCGATCCACATCGAAGCCGCCCTTCGCTACTGCACCGCTGACGGGCCGGGTCAGGTGACAGCCGCCGGCCAGCGGTTTCCAGTACGGTTCAATCCGCCGTTGCCACTTGATAACCCTTCGTTCCGGCGCGCGGCCATGCTCGAGGTATAGCAGCCTTCCTCCCGGCTTCAGGATACGGCGCATCTCGCTCAGGACCTGCGACTGGTCGGTCACGGAACACAGCGTGTAGGTGCAGACGACCGTGTCGAAACTTGCATCGGCGAACGGGATGGCCTCCCCTACCCCTTGACGAATATCCGCAGCCCAGCCTTTCCGTTGAGCCTCTGCGCGGGCGTAATCGAGAAGCTTTTCCCCCGGGTCGATCCCGGCATAGCTGGTGACGGAGCTTTGTTCGTAAAAACGCTGGTTGATACCGCCGCCACACCCGATCTCGAAGACATCGCCGCTTGCGAGCGGGACGATTTTCGATCGGAATTTCATGATTGCCGGCGTTCCGCAGGCCAGCCTTATGACACGCGGTACGCCGTGCCGTTCCCACCACCGAGCAAGTCCCATGCCGAACCTCCAGTCCTTCGCGTAAGGAAGTATGGCACATTTTTTTCCGGAACAGGAGAATGCTCCCCGATGCGTCGCCCGTCGAAAGCGGCGGACGCCTGATACGCTTTGCGACGAGGCGGGACTTCCCCCGCACCCGCATTACGCCTAAGCGCGCGGGAAACAGCGCGAGAATTTTGCATGACGGGAATCGCCCCTCTTTCCATCCCCGAAGAAGCCAGGGAACGCATCAAGACCCTGTTCATGGCCAAGCATGCGCTCTGGGGTGGCGGGATGCATCCGGAGGATGGCAACCACGCAATCTATCATCACGAGGTCCGCACGACGCTCGAAAGCCTCGGGCTGAACCTGGCATTCGCCAACAGCTACGACGTGCTGTTCGAACCCCCACAGGTAGATTTCATCTTCCCGCTGCTCAATCGCGGCGGCTTCGTGAACTCCGAGATGCTGATCCCGGTGCTCAGCAACATGCACCGCATTCCGTATCTGGGCGCGATGCCGTTCCTGCGCGGGCTGGGCGACGACAAGAGCGTATCGAAACTCGTGTGCGCCCATGCGGGCGTGCCGACCGCCCCGTGGTTCGGATACCGCCGCGGGGCGCCGGTGCTGGAGAAGGACCTGCCGCCTTCCCCGGACGGCCGCTGGGTCATCAAGCCCAACGCCTCCTCGGCCAGCTGGGGCATCTCGGACGCGCATGACTGGCAGGGGGTCACGAATGCGATCGCCAATATCCACGGGCAGGGTCACGACGCCATCGTCGAGCCGTATCTCGACGGGTACGACGTGCAGTGCGCCTTCATCACGATCAACGACCGGCCGACGGCCCTTCCCATGCTCTGGTACGAGCGGGAAGACACGCAGAAGCTGTGGACCTATTACGAGAAACGCGACCTGGTCCAGAATACCGAGAAAGCGGCGCTCAAACCGTTCGAACACGCAGACCTTGCCGCCAAGGTCGAAGATTACGCCAAGCGGGTTGCGCAGGAATTCGTCCCGTTCGATTACGGGCGGATCGAATTTCGTGTCGACCTCAAGACCGGCGACATCAATTTCATCGAGATCAATCTCAACTGCAACCTCTGGTCGGAAAAGGTCATGGCCAAGGCTGCAGCGCAGGCCGGGTTCAGCCATGCCGACCTGCTGGAAACCCTGCTCGCCGAAGCATGGCGCCGCAACGGCCTGATCCCGGCGCCGGGCACCTGACGGAGAAACACCGATGTCTGCAACCGCCATTACTGTCATCGTCCTTGCCGCCCAGCGGACCGGAGTGGTCAATCCGCTCGCGACCCGTGCCGGCGTCAGCCACAAATGCCTCGCCCCCATCCGCGGCAAGGCACTGATCCGCCATGTCATGGAAACGCTGGTCACCGTGCCGAATGTGGAGGCGATCCGGGTTTCCGTAGAGCCCGAGGTCCATGCCGAACTCGAAGCCGTTCTGGCGGACTATGCCTCGGCCGATCTGCCCATCACCCTTGTCGCCAGCGACGAGAATATCGTGGAAAGCGTGGTAAAGGCCGCCGGGGAGAGCGAGGGCCCCTTCGTGGTGACGACCGCCGACAATGTCCTGCTGACCCGCGACGCCGTGGCACAGGTCGTCGATGCCATGCGGGAAGCCGATGCCGTCATCGGCATCGCGCGCGAGAAGAACGTGAAGGCCGCGCACCCCGAAGGGCAGCGCAATTACTACGGCTTTTCCGATGGCGAGATCGCCAATTGCAATCTCTACGGACTGTCGAGCCGGAAGGCATTCAAGGCAGCAGAGGTTTTCCGCGAGGGCGGGCAATTCATGTCCAATCCCGGCCGGATGATCCGCGCATTCGGGCTGCTGAACATCGTCCTGCTGCGCGCCGGCCTGATGAAACTGCACCCCGCGATGGAGGTATTGAGCGACCGGCTGGGCACCACGGTGAAGGCTGTCGAATTCGAAGACGGCGCGCTGGCAATCGATGTCGATAACGAGCGGACCTATGCCGTATGCGAGGAACTGCTGCCAGGCCGTCCGGCGAAGGTATGAAGCGGGAAGCCCGAAGGCACGAAGCCTAGTCCGGTACGCGCTCACCCTTCCAGTCGAACTGGTAGCCGCTGTCTTCCGGCCCCAGGCCGCCGATCACGGACAGCAGATTGCCTGCAGCCTCGTCGGCCCCGGTCAGTTGCCCTTCCGGCAGGTTCGACTGGAATGGCCGGGATAGGTCCGTATCGACCGTCCCCGGGTGAAGCGAAACGGCAAGCGCCTGCTTGTGCGTGCGCGACAGCTCGATAGCGAAATTCCGCACCAGCATGTTGAGCGCCGCCTTGGACGCGCGGTAGCTGTGCCAGCCCCCGATACGGTTATCGCCGATCGAACCGACCCGTGCCGACAGGGCGGCAAAGACGCTCCGCTCTTTCCGGTCGAACAGGGGCAACAGCGCTTTCGCGATGAGGGCCGGCCCGATCGCATTGGCCCGCATCACGCGCTCCATCGCATCGGCATCGATCTGTCTAACGCTCCGCTCGGGGCCGGTACCGTCCGTCAGGGTCAGGACGCCGGTTGCAACGATCACCAGTTGCGGGGGCGCATCGGCCATCAGCTTGCCGACCGCATCCAGCGAAGCAGGGTCGTCATAGTCGAAGCGGAAGGGAGAGATGCTGTCTCCTGCAGGCACGTCCCCGCTGCGCGAGCCGGCATAGATGGTTTCAACTCCGCGCGTTTGCAGGAGCCGTACCAGCGCATTGCCGATCCCGCCGCTCGCGCCGAAAACAGCCGCGCGGGTAAAGGGGGGGTATTGTCCGTCTGCCATGCGATCAGGACGATCGGCGGTGTCACAATGTTCCGTTTCCGCAACAGAAAGGCTTGTTGGAAGATAGGCCGTTCGGCCAGCTTGTGTCGCGCGGCGTAATCGTTAGATAGAGGGCCAGAAACAGCAGGATCTCGATAGACCAATGGCCACTTTTACCCTCCCAAAGAATTCCAAGATTCGCGAGAACGGTGAGACGCACCGCGCCGAAAGCGGTGGCCGGGTGAAGAAATTCAAGATCTATCGTTACGACCCCGACGCAGGGGAAAACCCGCGCTACGACACGTTCGAAGTCGATCTGGACGATTGCGGACCGATGGTCCTCGACGCGCTGTTCAAGATCAAGAACGATATCGATCCTACGCTGACCTTCCGCCGTTCCTGCCGCGAAGGAATCTGCGGTTCCTGCGCGATGAACATGAACGGGAAGAACGGGCTGGCCTGTACTTCCGCCATCGAGGACATGAAGGGCGAAATCCGCATCACGCCCCTGCCCCACATGGAAGTGATCAAGGACCTGGTTCCCGACTTCACGCATTTCTACGCCCAATATGCCAGCATCCGCCCCTGGCTGCAGACCGTTACCCCGACCCCCAGCGGCAAGGAACGCCTGCAATCACCGGAACAGCGTGAACAGCTGGACGGGCTTTACGAATGCATCCTGTGCGCCTGCTGCTCGACCGCGTGTCCGTCCTATTGGTGGAACAGCGACAAGTTCCTTGGTCCCGCCATCCTTCTGCAGGCCTATCGCTGGCTGGCGGACAGCCGCGACGAGATGACGGGCGAGCGTCTGAACGAGCTGGAAGATCCCTTCCGCCTCTATCGCTGTCACACCATCATGAACTGCGCCAATGTCTGTCCCAAGGGCCTCAGCCCGGCGAAGGCCATTGCGGAAACCAAGAAGATGATGGCCGAACGCACGATCTGATCGCGCGTGAAGAACCCGCCCAGCTTCTTCGACTGCGAGCCGGTGGATGGCGAACCCGGCTGGTATAGCTGGGACCTGAAGGACGACACGCGCTTCAATGCGGTCGTCATGGGTCCCTTGCGCGTGCGGCAGGAAGGCGAGCGGGCGCGCCTGCGCATGATGCCGCAGCAGAGGCATACCAATCTGCAGGACATGATCCACGGCGCGATTACGCTGTCGCTGATCGACATCGCCCTGTTTGCAGGGATGCACACGCTCCGCGAAACCGATGCCGGAATGGCCGTCACGCTGGAACTGTCGACCCAATTCACCGGGGCCGGAAAGGTCGACCGGCCGCTGGACGCCGTGGTCGAGGTGATGCGCGAAACGGGGCGCCTGATGTTCCTCAGGGGCGAAGTCGTACAGGGCCCGGACGACAGCCACCTTGTCGCAGCCTTCAGCGGGATCGTGCGCAAGGCATCGGCGCCGAAAGAGCGATCGTGAGCGGCATACTGGCGCGTTATGACGCGCTGGTCGCGTCTGGCGAACTACGCCCGGACGATGAGCAGGCGGCCGTCGCTGCCAGGCTGGAAACACTTCAGGCGGCCCTGGAGAAAGGCGAGGAAACCGGCTTTTTCGGGAAGCTCTTCGGCAAGACACCGCAGCAGCCTGAAGGCGTCTACATGTGGGGCGGCGTCGGGCGCGGAAAATCCATGCTGATGGACCTGTTCCACGCCACGCTGGAAATTGAGGGCAAGCGCCGCGCCCATTTCCACGCCTTCATGCAGGACGTCCATCGCCGCCTGCGCGAGGCCCGCAAGAGCGAAACCGGCGATCCCATCCCGCCCGTGGCGGCGGATATCGGTGCGGATCTGCAATGCCTCGCTTTCGACGAGATGGTGGTGAACAACAGCGCCGATGCGATGATCATGAGCCGGCTGTTCCGCGCGCTGATCGTCGATGAAGGCGTATCCATCATTGCGACATCGAACAGGCCGCCTTCGGATCTCTACAAGGACGGACTGAACCGCGAGCATTTCCTGCCCTTCATCGCCCTGATCGAGGACCGTCTGGACGTCCTGCCACTGAACGGGCCTACCGATTATCGCCTCGACCGGCTCGGCGATTTGGAAAACTGGCACACCCCGCTGGGGGATGAGGCCACGGCGCAGGTTCGCGAGGCGTTCTTCAGGCTGACCGATTACGAGCCGGAGGATGGCGAAGTGCCATCGATGGATCTGCCGGTCGGCGACAAGCGATCCCTCCATGTGCCCAAGGCGCTGAAAGGCGTCGGCGTCTTCAGTTTCAAGCGGCTGTGCGGGGAAGCGCGGGGCGCCCCCGATTACCTCGCCATTGCGCAGGAATTTCACACCGTCATCATCGTCGGCATCCCGCAAATGGGCCCCGATATGCGTAACGAGGCCGCGCGCTTCGTCACCCTGATCGATGCCCTGTACGAATACCGCGTCAAATTGTTTGCGACCGCAGATGCGGAACCTGAGGATCTCTATACGGCGGGCGACGGCAGCTTCGAATTCGAACGCACGGCCAGCCGCCTGATGGAAATGCGCAGCGCCGATTACATGGCGCTGGGGCACGGGGCGTCCGGCGAAGAAAAGTAGGAACTGGATGCCCGCGCCGGACGTCAGACCCGCGCGGAAAGTCCGCCCAGCGATCGCTCAAGCATCATCAATTGCCACAGCACCCGGCTGTTGTCGGACCGGCCCGCGATGTGGTCTTCCGCCAGTGTCGCCATGCGGGACGAATCGAGCCAACCCGATGCTGCCAGCGTGCCGCCTTTCGCCACTTGCCGCGCTTCGCCAGCCAGCGGGCCGCGGAACCACTGCGCCAGCGGCGTGACGAACCCCATCTTCGAACGATACAGGATATCGTCCGGCAGGTAGCGCCCCATCGTGTGCTTCAGCAGGTATTTCCCCTGCCTGCCCCTGATGCGCGAGCGATGCGGAAGGCCTGCGGCGAATTCGATCAGGCGGTGATCGAGCAGCGGCTCGCGCGCTTCCAGACTGACGGCCATGCTGGTCCGGTCGACCTTTGTCAGGATGTCTCCGGGCAGCCAGAATTTCAGGTCCGCATATTGCGCCCGGTCGAGACCGCTTTGTGCAGGAGCATCTCGCATCAGTTCGAGGAAGGGTTGCTCGGCCGAATATTCGCCCAAGGCGCGGCGCATCTCGCCGGTGTAGAGCAAGCCGCGCTGTTCGGGTGCGAGAGCGGAAAGACCCCGGGCATAACCCTCGTCCCCATCGCTGGCGAGCGACTGGAAGGTCGATTTGGCGCGCAGCAAACGCGGTGCCCAGTCCGCTTTCGGCCAGACCTTTCCCAGCGTGCCGAAAACAGGCCCGCGAAGGCCTTGCGGCAGAAGGCCCCTCACCTGTTCCTCCCGAGCGTGGAACATCTGCCTCCTGTAACCGGCAAATGCCTCGTCCGCGCCGTCTCCCGATAGCGCCACGGTCACGTTCTCGCGTGCCAGTTCGCACACGCGCAATGTCGGCAGGGCGGACGCGTCGGCGAAGGGTTCGTCGAACATCGCGGCAAGAGAGTCCACGGCGCCGAAATCGTCCGGATCGACGATCCGTTCGCGGTGATCGGTCGAGAACAGCGCGGCTACCTTCTGCGCGTGCGACGTTTCGTCGAGGGCCGCCACATCGAACCCGATCGAGCAGGTATTGACCGGCGAGCCACTGTTTTGGGCCATCAACGCAACGACGCTGGACGAATCCACGCCGCCCGAAAGGAACGCCCCCAGCGGTACATCGGACACCATGCGCGAAGTCACCCCTTCGCGAAGATGATGTAGCAATTGCGCGGAAAGGTCGGCTTCCGATCCGCCGTGACGCTTGCTGAAGTCGACATCCCACCACTGGACGGGGCGCGCCGGTTCCGCATCGTGGCGCAGCAGCCGGTAGTGGCCGGCACCCAGTTTCTCGACCCCTTTCAGGATCGAACGGTGATCGGGGACATACCCCCAGGCGAGATAGTCCTCCACCGCCCTGGGATCAATATCGCGGCGCAGCAGCGGATGGCCGAGAAGACCCTTCAGTTCGCTGGCGAAGGCAAAGCTCCCGTCACTGAGCTGCGCCGTGAACAGGGGCTTCACCCCCAGCCGGTCGCGCGCGAGGAACAGGGTCCGGTCGCCATGGTCGTAAAGTGCGAAGGCGAACATGCCGTTCAGGCGCGAAAGGCAAGCTGGCCCCCATTTCTGCCAGGCGGCGAGGATGACTTCGGTATCGCCGTCGGTCCGGAAAACGGCGCCGAGACCGGCGAGTTCGCGCCGCAATTCGGCGAAATTGTAGATCTCGCCATTGAAGACGATGGTCGCACGGCCATCGGCGGAATGCATCGGCTGCGGCGACCCTTCGAGATCGATGATCGACAAGCGCCTGTGTCCGAGACCCACACCCCGCGCCGTCCATATGCCCGAACCGTCCGGACCGCGGTGAGCCAGCGTGTCGGTCATCTGCCGCACGCGGGCAGGGTCTACCGGCTTCGGAGTCCCGACATGGAAAAGGCCTGCGATCCCGCACATGGCCGAGGCGCTAGGGCGTATCCAGCAGGCCGTCCATCCAGACGTCCTGCGGACCTGTGGACCGGCGGAATGCGGCAATGGCTTCGTCTGCCGGCATTCCCGGCCTGTCTTCGGCCGAGACGATGACCGTCAGGGCCGGACGCGGGGTCAGCAGCAGCTTGTCGCGCATCGCCTCAAGCGTCAGCCGCGCCGCGCTGGCCGTGGTCACGTCCCCGATGCGCCAACTGGTCTGCGCCAGCCGTTTCACCGATCCCAATGCGAAGAGATAGTCCGAGGTCGCATCGGGCCTATTTTCGCCGGAGCGAAGCCAGCGCCAGTCCGTATCGGGGACCAGAGCCCCTTCCCCATACGCCGCCGGGTCGCGTCCCGGTCCCTGCGTCGCATAGGCGGCTGCAAACAGATCGACGCGGCGCCCTTCACCATCGACATAGGACGTTAGCAATCGCAGATCGGCTCCGCTAGCGCGCGGCTCCCAATCCAGTTGCATCGACGGGGCTTCCTGCGTCCAGCCGTTCGCCTGCGGTGCGACAAGCCGGTCCGAGAGATCTGCTTCGAGCCGCGATGCAAGAGTGTTCCACGCGGCGAAAATCAGGATGATCGCAGCAATCGCAAGCAGGATGCTCCGACCTTCTGCCGTGAAAGCCTCCAGCTTCGAGAAAGCCCTGCTTTCTGCCAGTGCTTGCCCGTCGATTCCCGGCTCCTCCGGATCGCGGTCGAAGAAGCGCCACGCCGCCCCCAGGATCACGGCGACCACGATGGCGAAGAAGATCCAGCCGTAGAAAATGTGATCGAAGCCTGCAGCGAACTCGATACCCTGCGACTGGGCGATATAGATCGTCCCCCACGCGCGGACCCCGTTGGCGATGATTGGCACCGCGATGCAGGTCGCCATGAACGCCAACCTGCGGCCCCACCTCTCGAAGCATGTCTGGGCTACCAGCACGCCCAGGGCGATCATCGCGATAAGGAACTTCACGCCGGAACACGCCTCGGCCACTTCGAAAAGACCGGCAGGCGTATCGATGAACACGCCGTCGATCACTGCCGGGATGCCGCTGATCCGGGTGAGCCAGATGACCACATCTGCGGTAATCATCTGCAGGGCCGGTACCAGTTGGTCGCCGAAGGGCACGAGGAAGACCATGTAGGCCAGCGGGAACAGCAGGCCGGCCGTTACCCGCGGCCCGAGTATAGCGAGGACACTCATTTGCAGCGCACCCACAGCTCCGGCCTGTGCCACGATGTTCACGCCCGCCAGTTCCCCCAGCAGCCAGACGAACAGCGCACCGGCGACGAGAACGAGGCCGGGCCAACAGCCGAGCGGCTGCAGCCTGGCTAGCTCTGCCCGTCGCAGCCAGACAAGCCATGCGACGATGGGCGGGATGAACAGGATGTGGTTGTAGGTGGAGATATTCCACCACTGCACCGCCATTTCGGCCCAGGCGCTCGCGGTCAGGACCATCAGGGCGATCCAGCTCAGCGCGAGATGAGCTAGCGGCCTGCGCCAGCTAATCGGCAGGCGCGAGCGCCAGCTTCCCGTCCTGATGGCTTGCAGGGCGATGTCAGGCGGCATTGCGAAGCTCGCCCGTCATGATGTCATGGAGCGGAGCCAGCATGGCCTCCCACCCCTGCTCCCGCACTACGAAATCGCGAGCGGACCGCGCGATACGTGATGCAAGGTCGGCATCGCAGTGAAGCCTGTCGACGGCCTCCGCGAAATCGGCGTCACCGCGTGCAATGACGAAATGGGTGCCGTCGGCGGCGTCTATGCCCGTTGCCGCTTCGGGGGAAAGGATGACCGGGCGTGCCATGGCCATGGCCTCCAGCACCTTGTTCTGGATACCTCGGGCGATGGTCAGCGGCGCAACAACCATGTCGGCCGATCGCAGGAATGGTTTCACATCAGGCACTTCGCCCCAGATGCGAACACCCGGCTCGCCGTCGCGGTTTCGTAGAGAAGCGACAGGCGCACGGCCGACGCAGTGGAACACCGCGTGCGGATGCTGCTCGCGAATACGGGGCAGGATATCGTCGATCATCCGCAGCGCCGCCTCGACATTGGGCGGATAATCCATCTGCCCGGTGAAAACGAGATTGGGTCCGGTTGCCTTCTCCAGCACCGGGTGGGTTGCCGTCTGCTCCGGGTCGAAGGTTGCCGTATCGATCCCGTTCCGGATTGCGCGGATGTTCGCGCCGGCGGGGTACTCCATGCGCGAGGCGAGCAGGCCCGCCTCCTTGTCGCTGATCAGGATGACCGTGTCCGCCCGGTGCGCCAGCCGCTCTTCCTCCCGTGCAAGCATGCACCCTTCCCGCCGGTCGATGATGGCGCGTGCGGAGTTTTTTTTGCCGTAAGCCTCGAACTTCGCTGAATCGACATCGCACAAGTCGATCACGACCCGCCCGCCGAAACTTCCGGGAATGTATTGCCCCATCTGGCCCGAGAACACGAAGATGGCGTCGATCGGCCTGCGCGCGATCGTGTCGTCGATGAAGGCGCGGATGCGGCGATGGTCGAAGGCCGTGAGACTGACCGGTTTCCCGGCGAGCACTGCCTCCACCCCGGCGAGGGCAAGCGGCTTCGTCCGGCGGACCAGGCAATGGCTTTCGCATATAGCCGCGAGATCGGCCTCGGCCGCCATGTCGGCGTCCGTTTCCCCGAAGGTCGCGGCGTGGACCCGTTGCTCTTTCGCAAGGGCCCGCAGCAGGTGGTGCGACCGTATCTTGTCACCGCGATCCGGCGGGAACGGGATACGGTGGGAAAGGAACAGGATTTCTCCCATCACGCCAGTCCGCGGGCAATGGGCGGGCCGACCATGTTCGCCACGCCGAGCGGCAGCTTCTTCCACAGCTCGATCTTGCGGCTGTAGGCCTCGCTCGTCGGGTCGACATTGCGCGCCTGCGACGGACCGGCGGACCAGCTCGAATAGGTTAGCGGCTGCGGTTCGAAGCCCCAGTTCTTCTTGAACGCGAAGGGACCGCTGCCGGTCTTGCTGCGTCCGAAATCGAACGCGACGCAGCCTTTGCGCCGGGCATGGCACATCAGCTCGTAATACATGACCTCGTTCGCGCGCAGGGTCCGTGCGTCCCATACGCCCCCTCCCCAATAGGGCATGACGTCGCCCCGGTGGTAAAGCGACAGGACGCTGGCGACGGGACGGTCGCCGTCCCACACCGTCAGGATATCGGCATCGTCGCCAAACGCGTCCAGCACTGCGCCGAACAGGCTTCGCGGGAAAACCGGCGTGCCCAGATTGCGGACACTCTCGGAATAACAGGCATAATGCGCCGCCCGGTCGGTCTCCCCGTTGCCCGTGGTTATGCGAAAGCCGTTCTTCAGCCCCTTGCGGACCTCGGCGCGGGCCTTGCGCGGGATGGCGAGCAATTGCGCCTCGTCGTCTTCGGCAAGTCCTGCGCGAAAACCACAATGGCTGTCGGACTGTATGGTCCAGCCTTCTAGGGGGTCCCCTCCGCGAAGCTCTACCGATGCACAGGCCCGGCGCTCCGCCAGTTCGCACGCAGCCCGGGCGAGGCGCCGCGCGGTTCGCGGATCGCTTGCCAGAATGCCTCCCTCGACCCCGAAGCCGCTCGAAACGAGGGCACGTGGAAATACGAGGGAATGCACCTCGGTCAGGGGCAGCCAGCCGGTGATGGCGCCGCCCCGTTCCGCCAGCAGGCCGAGGGCGGTCTGGCCGGTGCCCTGCTCCACCGCCTTCAGCCAGCGTGGAAGGTGGAACGGGGACCCGGCGTTCGCGAAAACGAATTGCTCGATCCGCGCGGCCTCGCCGGGATCGGACAGGTCCGCCAGCGTCAGGACCTCATCACACAGGCCGAAAGGCGCATTCACGCAGCAAGCTCCGTCGCTCGCGGCGTCTCGCGATGGGCGAGTGCATCCATCCGGCCCCATTCGAATTCGTGCACCAATTCACCCAGCTTGCCGGCCATCTTGTCAAGATTGGTGTAGTGACGAAGGCGCGATTTCACCGGCGCATTCTCGACGCGCGGCTGCTTCGGGTCGATTTCCCAAGGGTGGAAATAGAATACGGCCGGACGCTCGTCGCGCCGGTTGACCTGCCTTATGGCCCACCGGCTGAAGGCATATGGCAGGACGCGTAAAAAGCCGCCGCCGCCCGCCGCGACACGCTTGCCGCCGAGGATTGCCGTGGTCACCGGGATTTCCACAAGGTCCGACCACGGAAGCGGGCGGAATGCGAAACGCGGCGCCTCCCGCCAGCCATAATGATCGTGGGTGACCGGCGCCACGCTGGAGGAATAGACGTACCCCTGCTCTGCCAGTTCCATGTAGGCCCACGGCGTGCGGTGGTCGATCGAGAAGCTGGGCGCACGGTAGCCGGTCACGCGCTGGCCGGAAGCATCCTCCAGGATCATGCGCGCCAGCTTCAGGTCGCCGGCAAACTGCTTGCGGTCGAAAGTGAAAACGCGCGCGTGGTCATAGCCATGGCTGGCAAGCTCGTGCCCACCTTCGACGATGCGGCGCATCAGCGGTGCATTGCGCTTCGCCACCCAGCCCAGCGTGAAGAACGTCGCCTTCACGTCCGCTTCGTCGAACAGGTCGAGGATGCGCAGGACGTTGTCTTCCACCCGGCTGGCCAGGCTGTCCCATTCGTCGCGCTCGATCACGGTTTCGAACGCGCCGACCTGGAACCAGTCTTCCACGTCGACGGACAGGCCGTTGACGATACGCGGCTTGGCTGGGGCTGTTACCTGCATGGGAGGGATCGCTTTTTTTGTAATCAGGCCGCGCGTCGTTCGTCGCGCTCGATCCATTCGATGAGGATCGTGAGCACGTGACGGACAGACTGTTCCTGTTCGTCGATCCGCGCTTCCAGCGCGCTCAGGCGGTGAGAAATGTCGGCGGAAACCGGCGTCGTATCGGAAAGTTCAACGACGGCCTTCTGCAACTCGGCAATCTGGGCGTCGCGCTCTGCCAGCAATGCCTCGACCTGTTCCATGTCGACCCGCGGCGCGTGATTGAGCGGCGCGGGAGAGGTGACCTCCTTGTCCGCCTTCGCCATCGGCTTGGGTGCCGCTTCGGGGAAGGTGTTGTCGTTCGCCATTTCGTCCATCACCGATGCCAGCATCGACGCATCGATCCGCGTGCGCTGTTCGACAGCCCCCAGCAGCAGAAGACGCGTCACGATCTGGTTTACGCGGCGCGGAATGCCGGCTGTTGCCTGGTACAGCTCGGCGAAGACCCTCTGGTCGAAAGCCGGATTTCCGTCCCAGCCGACGCATTGCAGGCGGTGTTCGATATAGGGCTGCAATTCGCCCGGCTCCATTGCGTCGAGATGGTGCGCGGCGATCACGCGCTGGCGCAGCTGCTCCAACTCTTCGTGATTGGCGAGCGTGGCGCGAAACTCCGGCTGGCCCAAGAGCAGCAGCTGGAGCAGCGGGTGGCTGCCGAGCTGGAAATTCGAAAGCATTCGCAACTCTTCCAGCGCCTCGACCGAAAGGTTCTGGGACTCATCGACCACCAGCAGGCACCGGCGCCCCGCCCGCGCTTCCTCGTGAAGGAAGTCCTCGATCGCGCCCAGCGCGCTCGCCTTGTCATGGCCCTCGATATCCAGGCCGAAGCTCTGGGCGACGATATGGACCAGTTCTTCGCCATCGAGATTGCTGGTCACGATCTGGCCCACCGTCAGGCGTTCCGGGTCGATCTTCTTCATCAGATGTGCGACCAGCGTCGACTTGCCCGCGCCCACCTCGCCGGTAATCACGATGAAGCCTTCGCCTTGCGCCATGCCATAGCCGAGATAGCTCAGCGCCTTGCGGTGCGTGATGCTCTCGAAATAGAAATCCGGATCCGGCGTCAGCTGGAACGGTCGCCCGGTCAGGCCATAGAAATCGTCAAACATGCTGTGTCCCCGGATCAGAAGTCGTAGCGCAGGCCGAACAGGGCGGAGGCCGTGGTCAGGTCCTCCACCGACAATTCGCTGTCGAGATGGTCGATGGCGATGGCTGCGCGGGCCGACAGGCCCTGCCAGATGTACTGGTTGTACCCGGCCGATGCGCCAAGCACGGTCGCATCGCCCGCCGTGGGTGCGCCGTTGTCGATGTAGTTGATATAGGCATTGGCGTTGAAACCGGCATCGCGGCCGATATCGCCGCTGACATAGACGGTTGCATAGTAATTCTCGTCCGTCAGGCCATCGACATTGCCCAGGATGGTGTTCTGCGCAGCGATGAAGGTGCGCCTGTCATAGCCGAGGCCGATGCCGGTATTGATCCGCCCCAGCTGGCGCGAATAGCTGGCCGAGATACCGCGGCTGCGATAGGCGGCACTGCGGACGGACGACAATGCACCGCCAAGACACGCCCCGCCATCCGCACCGGCGGTGCAGCCGTTGAAGTCCCCGGTCAGCGGGTTGCGCCCGGCAGTGAAGTCGGTCGACACATTGGCGAGCGCATTGTTGAGCTGACCGCCGAAGCCCGACACAGCATCGTAGACCGATACATTGAGGGAGCTTCGCGCGTTCGGCGCGTAGGCGAAACTGCCGTAATAGGTATCGCTGTCGTAGCGGCGGCCATAATGCGCCTCGAAAGCGGTGCGCGAGGACGGCCGCCAGACGACCCCGACATCCCAGATCAGCCCGTCGGTTTCGAAGGCGATCTGTCGCGGTGCGGATGTGTCGGTCGCGAAACGGCCGCTCGCATCCACGACAGGATCGCCGGCCGCGTCGCGCACGACATCGCGGCTGCTGACCTGCACGTCTTCGTACCCGACCCCGCCGACAAGGGCGACGGAAGGCGAGACCGGCACGGTGACGTCGGCCCGCGCATAGACGTCGCGGACACGCTGATCGAGGTTGGAGATGTCTTCCTGGTAGAGGCCGCCGCCGACACCCACGCCCACAGGCAACACGTCGCCCGGACGCAATCCGGCATTCACGCTGGCCGAATGCACGGTGCTGTCGTCGAAGACATCGACGGGATTGCCGGTGCCGTCGACCGGAACGATGTCCGGGCCTTCCACGCGGTTGTAACCGAAGCGGTAATTGGCGGCGACCTGCGCCGCGCCCACATTGGTCGAAAGGGTCGGACCGGCATAGACCGAGTAGATCTCGCCTTCGACATCCTGGCTGACACCCTCGACGGAATTGAAGGTGGACGATCCGCTCTCGCCCACGCGGGTTCGTGCCGCGAGCGCGCCTGCCTCGACCGTCAGCACCTGCGGAACGACGGAGGTATAGCCGCGCGCAATGCCGGTCACGGTGTCGCTGTCCACGGCGGCATCGCCATAGCCGATATTGCGTTCGTAACGGATCGATACGGAAGCGCCGTTGTTGCGGCCCTGGACCGATGCATCCGCGCCTGCGGCCAGCTGGGTATAGGTCACTGTATCGCTACCCGGCGAAAGCTCCTGCAGGACCACCTGGTTCACTTCGAGGTAGGGCTCGATGCGGGGCCGCTCCCGGGTCTGCAGCGGTTCGGCGCTGCTGACGGGGCCGCCGGCCTGCTGGCGACTGCTCCCGCCCGTAACTTCGTCATTCCCGTAATATTGCGCCTGCGCACAAACCGGCAGGGCGAGCGCTGCAAGAGCTACGGTTGTCTTGTAATGGACGCGCATGACCGGTCCCCTCACTTGTAATAGCTGCCGAAGCGTCGACCGCTCGGACTGAAATTGATGGCGTTGAGCAGCATCTTGATGTCGTCGCAGGCGGACAGGAGGCGGTAGGAATCTTCCAGCGCGGTCCTTCCGGTCTGCTCTGCACGGGCGACCAGAATTGCCTGCCCAACATGCTTGGCCAGCTCGGCCGCGGTCGATGCGGCGAGCGCGGGCGGCGTGTCGAAAATGACCAGCCGATCCGGATGACCCATCGTCAGCCGGCCGAGCACGTGCTGCGTACGGTTGCTGGCGAGATATTCGGAATCGGCATTGGTCTGGTTGCCGCTGGGCAGGACCCAGAGGTTGCCGATATCGGTTCCGATCACGTGGTCCTCGACGTCGCAATCGTCGTTGCTGAGGGCGTCCATGAACCCCGTCGATGCGGGAATACCCAGCATGTCCGGCAGGCTGGGCTTCGCGAAATCGGCGTCGACCAGCAATATCTCGAGGTCACGCTCGGCTGCGAGCGCGATGGCGAGATTGATCGCGCAATAGGTCTTCCCCTCGTCCGGATGGGGCGAGGAGATCAGGATCCGGCGGGAGGCCGAGGTGCCGCGATCGCGCGCCGCTTCCAGCACGTGCCGCTTCACGATGCGGAATTCTTCCAGCAGCGCGCTGTTGCCGTCCTTGGGATCGATCAGTCCGTTTTTCGCAAGAATGTCCCGGTCAATGGAAACCGGCTTGCCGGTGAAGGGTGTTCCGTATCCGCGTGCCTCGATCGTTGCCGGGGCATGGGTCTTCTGGACGGCAGGGACGCTGGACGCCGCCTCCTCGGCCGGAGTTTCGGTGTCTGCGGAAACAGTCTTTTCCGGCGCCGCTTGATCGTTCACGCGCGCTGCCGATGCGCCGTGGTCCGGCTCGCGGTCGGTGACGGCAGAGTCTGCCTGTTCGGCCTCAGCCTTGCGCCGGACCGGACGCGCGCGTTTCATCGGGGCGTCGGCAAGCTTTCCGGGCATGGGCGCGGATCCGAAACTGTCGAGGCCGAATGCGCCACTCGCCCGTTCGAACAGCGAGCTTTCGCCAGCCTTGCCGGTCTTGCTCTCATCGCCGTTCTCTGGGAGCGGGATCTTCTTGTGTTCGGTCATTACCTGATCCCCCTCACGCAACCGTGCCGACCTGGACGAACTCGATGCCGAGAAGGATCACGAACAATCCTCCCAGCGCGGCGGTCGCGGCGTAGAACATCTTCATCCGGCGAGCCTCGGCAGCGCGCTGCGCGTCTGTGAATGTGCGCGAGATTGCACCGATCACGGGGACTTCCATCGCCCGTTCCAGCGAAGCGGTCGTGCTGAAGGTCGACTTTACCTGGCCAATCGCGAATGCCGCACCGATCCCTGCGCCGAGGCCGGCAATCAGGACGCCGATCAATAGCAGGGGGCGGTTGGGCGCCGCCGGCTTCAGCGGCAGGGCGGGCGGTGCGATCACGTCGAACTTGAAGGAGCTGCGCTCGCTTTCGACCTGACCGCGCAGTTTCATTTCCTCGCGGTCCTGCAAAAGGTCGTCGTACTTGGTCTTCAGGACCTCGTAATCCCGGCTGATGCGCTGCGCCTCGGCAGCAAGGGCAGGCTCGCTTGCCTGGTCTGCGATCATGGAGGAGATGTCAGCCTGCAGCGAAGCCTTGCGCGCCATCAGCGCCTGCACGTTCGCCTGCCGCTCGGCCCGGATCGACACGAGCGAGCTGTAGGCCGGATTGGGCGTGCTGCTGGTGCGGCTGGTCTGCGGCCCCTCGGCTGCGGCCTGCTGGCGCAGCAGCTGGACCTGCCGCTGGGCGGCGATCACGTCCGGATGATTGCTGGTAAGGCCCCGTGCCCGAAGCCCAGCCAGCTGCGACTGGGCCTGCGAAAGCGCAGCGGAGGCCGACCCCTGAGGCGACTGGATGGTCGCGCCGGGCAATGTCGCCGGTGTTCCGGCAAGCTGCCCCTGGATCGCGGCGAGCGCGCTTTGCGCAGCGGCGAGGTCCGCCTCCACGCCGCGCATCTCGGTGCGGGCATTCTGCAGCTTGTTCGAAATCGCTGCCGCGCCGCCGATCAGTTCGGGATGCTCCGCCTCGAACGCGGTACGGCGCAGTTCGGCCGCCTCCAGTTCGCGGGCGCGTTCTTCCAGCTGCTGGTCGAGGAACACGACCGTTTCCGCGACTTCGCCGCGGCTGCCGGCGATGTTCTCTTCACGGAAAATATCGAGCAACTTCTGCACGACATCCTGAGCGAGAGCGGCGTTCTCTGCATCCGACAATTCCGACTTGCCGATCGTCGCGCTGATCTCGAACAGATTGTCCTCTTCGCTGCGCACGGCAACATCTTCCGACAATTCGGCAATCTCGCGTTCCATTTCGCGCGGGGTGGAAACGCCCTGCCCCAGGTTGGTCGAACGGATGACCTTTTCGAGGTTCTCGGAACCGACCAGCGTCTGCTTGACGCGCGCAATGTCGGTCTTGTCGCTGCCGGCAATGCCGATCTGCTGGGCGAGCACGTCGTCCAGCTGGATGAAGATGCGCGATTTCGCCTCGTAGGAATTTGGGATCATCGCGACCACCAGCCAGCCGAGCAAGCAGACGCCCCACGCCACGCCGAGCACCAGCCACTTGCGTGCCCAGGCGGAATAGAGCGCGGCGCGCAGCTCGTCGAAAACTTCGTTCATCTCTCGCGGCCGCCCTTAGAAATTACTCTCGGGGATGATGATCACGTCCCCGGGCTTCAGCATGACATTCGCCTTGCTGTCGCCGCGCTTCAAAAGATCGGACAGGCGCAGGCCGTATTCGCTCTGCCTCCCCGCCTGGGGATCGAAACGGATCAGTTTGGAGCGGTTGCCGGCGGCAAATTCACTCAGGCCGCCGACCGCGATCATGGCGTCGAGGACGGTCATGTTGGCGCGGTAGGGGATGGAGGCCGGCTGCGCAGTCGCACCGATGATGCGAACCTGCTGGCTGAACGTCCCGGCGAACTCGGTCACGATCACCGACACGATCGGCTGTTCGATGAACTGGGACAATTGCAGCCGGATGTCTTCCTGCAGCATGGCAGGCGTCTTGCCGACAGCGGGCATGTCCGCGACCAGCGGGATGGTGATACGGCCATCGGGACGCACCTGGATTTTCTCCGCACCCAGTTCCGGGTTGCGCCAGACGTGGATCGACAACTGGTCGAGCGGCCCGATCACATATTCCTGGCTCGGCCCTTCCTGGTTGGCAACGAAGGCCGCCGGCGGCAGTTCGGGACCGCCCCCTGCTCCCGCACACCCGGCGAGCGCGAGTGTGGAAACGACGGACGTCGCGAGAATCTTGGTAATACCTTCTTTAGACATCGAGATGCTTCCCTGGCCAGACCTTGGGGTTCGCAGCGCTCCGGCTTGTCCGGACACACTGGTCCCCGCGATTTGGGGCTTTCCTCGCCAAAAAGGGTGAACATCTCGTTAGTTTTTGGCAGTTTCCGGGGGGTGATCCCGTTTCGGGACAATGGCCGCGTAAAGGTTAAGCGAGCATTTGCCTTGCCGGACCCTGGCCCAGGAACGCCGAAGGTGACGCGGTTGCGCCGTAAGCCCCGGCACAAAATACCGCCACGAGGTCGTCAACCTCTGCCCGGGGCAGTTCGGCCCGGTCCGCCAAGCGGTCGAGCGGTGTGCAAAGGCATCCGACCACGCTGGCCAGATCATCGGCGGGAGCGGCAAAATTGCTTGCAATTGCAACGGGATAATTGCGCCTGATGACCGTCCCGAAATTGCCGGACGCGGCTAGCTGGTGATGCAGGCCGCCATCGGTCACGAGAAATGTCTTCCCATGGCTGACCTTCCGGTCGACGATGCGGGTCAGGTAAACCCCGGCGAGCCCCACGAGATAGCGGCCGAGCTCGATGCAAAGATGCGCGCTTTCCAGCGTTTCCGGCAGGGTATCGAACCTTTGCGCCAGCGCATCGCCAATGCGGGAAATATCCAGTTCCTCGTCCCCGAAGAAGTACGGAATTCCGAATCCGCCCCCCATGTTCAGTTTCGGCAGGGGCTGTCCGATATCGCGCGCGATCCGGTCGGCAAGCTGGAGAACATTGGCCTGTGTCTCGATGATGGCGTCGGCATCCAGCGCCTGCGAACCGGTATAGATGTGAAGGCCGCGCCAGTCGGCTCCGGCTGCGATGATCTCGCGGCCCAAGGCAGGCACGCGCTCGGCATCGACACCGAACGGCTTGGCCCCGCCGCCCATCTTCATGCCGGAGCCTTTCATGTCGAAATCAGGGTTAACGCGAATGGCCAGACGAGGGGTCTTTCCCAGCTCGTCCCCGATCCGCAGGGCGCGGTGTGCTTCTGCCTCGGATTCCGTATTCAGCGTGACGCCGGCTTCGATCGCGGCACGCAGCTCCTCGTTCCTCTTGCCCGGCCCGGCAAAGCTGACGCGGCCCATGTCGGCACCGATTTCGCGCAGGATCGCAAGTTCACCGCCAGAAGCAATGTCGAACCCGTCGACGATGGGTTGCATATATTCGAGCAAGGGTTCGAAAGGATTCGCCTTGATCGCGTAATTGATGCCCAGCCTGTCGGGCATGGCGGCACGAAGCGCGTCCATCCGCGCGGCCAGCCTGTCGCGGGAATACACGAACAGGGGCGTGCCGCCCGCCTCTGCAACCAGGTCGGACGCTTTCCTGCCGCCGATCGCCAGTTCGCCATCGACGGCCTCGTACCCGGCGGGAATCGGCCCAAGGGGCTTGGGCTTGATACTCATGCGCCGATTTCCCGTGCCAGCGCCGTCCTGTCCAGCTTTCCATTGGGATTTAGCGGCATCGTCTCGCGCCAGTGAATTACGTGCGGTTGCATGAAGTTCGGTAGTTCCTTCGCCAGCATTCTGGGTAGCTTCTCTTGGGCATCCGCAGCATCCGGCTCTGCCCGCGCGACGAGGTGCACGGCCTGTCCCAGACGCTCGTCCCTGACGCCGAGAGCCACGGCTTCGGCCACCAGTCCGGTCGCCAGCGCCGCTTCCTCGATCTCCTGCGGGCTGATGCGGTTGCCGGAACTCTTGATCATGGCATCGCGGCGACCGACGAAATGGAGAAGTCCCTCTTCGTCCCGCACGACCCTGTCCCCGGACCACACCGCGGTGCCGCCATATCGCGATTGGGCGGGCGCAGGTTTGAATCGCTGGGCCGTGCGCTCGCTGTCCTGCCAGTACCCTTGCGCGACCAGCGGTCCGCAGTGCACCAGTTCGCCCTCCTCGCCCGGCCCGGCGACCCTGCCTGCATCGTCGATCACCAGGATCTCGGCAAAGGGGATGGCCGTGCCCATCGATGTCGGATGCCGCTCGACAAGGTCGGGCTCGAGATAGGTCGAGCGAAAAGCCTCTGTCAGGCCATACATAGGGAACAGCCACGCATCCGGGAACAGGTCGCGCAAATCGTCCACCAGCTGGACCGTCAGCGCCCCGCCCGAATTGGTCAGGCGGCGCATTGATGCAGAGGCCTCCTCGCTCCACTTCACCTCGGTCAACTGCACCCAGAGTGGCGGAACCGCAGCCAGCGTCGTGACACGGTGCTTCGCGCAGGCTTTCACAACGTCGCGAGCGAAGAGGTAATCGAAGGGCACCACGCTGGCCCCGGCATACCAGGCATTGAGCAGCTGGTTCTGGCCATAATCGAAGCTGAGCGGCAGTACGCCGAGCACGACATCGTCCGCTTCCATTCGCAGATAGTCGGCAACGCTGACCGCGCCCAGCCACATATTGGCATGGCTCAGCATCACGCCCTTGGGCCTGCCGGTCGATCCGCTGGTGTAGAGTATGGCTGCCAGTGCACCGACATCGGCATCGGACGGGCCGAGCGCTCCGCCATGTTCCTCCGCCAGCGTCCATGCCTCGTCCTCTTCGACCAGGCGGAGCCCGTCCGGCAATGGCTCGTCTGCCAGCGCTTTCAACCGAGAGGCAGTGCCGATCAGCAGCTTCGGCGTGCAGTCGAACAGGATATGCGATGCCTGCGCCCGCTTCAGGAGGGGATTTACCGGCACGTGGACGAGACCGGCTCTCGCGCAGGCGAGCGGCAGCAGGCAGGTCATCTCGCCCTTCGCAGCCCAGCTCGCGACCCGCGCGCCCTCTTCCGGCACAACGTCCTTCAGCCATGACGCCAGCAAGGCGACACGGCTTCTTAAGTCCTCGTAACTAAGAGTGCGTTCGCGCAGCACCAGCGCGGGCGCATCGTCCGCACCGCGCAGGACCAGGTGATCGAGCGGTTTCGGCGTCTCGCCGGGCAGGTCTTCGCGGGTCGTGTCGGGCCGGGGCTGCATGGAAACGGAGAATTGTCCTCGTGAATGCGATTGCGGCCAGCTATCACGACAGGGTTAACGTCTTGCAAGAGACGCGTGACCTTGCGTCCTCTCCTTTCGACAGGCCGGAATGGTTCGCCTTGCTGGCGCGCGACACGCCGCCCCTGGTCGCCTTTGCCAGCAAGGGCGAGAACCTGGCTGCGCTCGCTCTCACGCAAACCGGCGGACGGATAGAGCCGCTACGCAACTGGTACAGCTTCACCTGGAGGCAATTGGCGTCGGGCGGGACCGACGGCGACCGTCTGCTAGAATCCATCGCCGCCGGCCTGCGATCGCGCGCCCCACGCGTGACCCTGTGGCCCGTGCCCGACGAAGACGGGTCGGCCACCCGGCTGGAAACCGCATTCCGGAGCGCAGGCTGGCTGGTGCAGCGCGAGGAGTGCGACTCCAATCACGTCCTGCCTGTCGCTGGCCGCACATTCGACCAGTACTGGGCCTCTCGCCCGGGCCGCATGAGGACCACGCTCAAGCGCAAGGCCAAGAAGGTCGACGTCGTTCTGCACACAAGTTTCGACGGGGCGGCGTGGGACGGCTACGAGGCCATCTACGCCGCCAGCTGGAAGCCTGCCGAAGAGACTCCCGCCCTCCTCCGCCGCTTCGCCGAGGAAGAGGGTGACGCAGGGCGCATCAGGATGGCTGTTGCCCATGCAGACGGCCTGGCCGTCGCAGCGCAGTTCTGGACGGTCGAGCGGGGCACGGCCTACATACACAAGCTGGCACACCTGGAATCGCACCGGAATTTGAGTGCCGGCACCACGCTCAGCGCAGCCCTTTTCAGGCATGTAATCGACGTCGACGGCGTCGCGCTGGTGGATTTCGGAACCGGGAATGATGGCTACAAGGCGGACTGGATGGAAGAGGTGCGCCCCCGTTACCGCATCGATTGTCTCGACCCGCGCCAGCCGCGTGCGTGGGGCCCGATCGGGAAACGTCTCCTGCGCTCCGCGGCCCGGCGGCTTGCACCGAGGCCCGCGGAAAGCTAGGGAGCGCGGCACTTTCAGCAGTGGATGAAGCACCTATCATGACCGGACAGGGGGTCCCCGCGACCGACAATTCGTTGCGCAGCCGTGCATCCATCGACCGCGATCTGCGACAGATCCTGTGCGACGTGCTCGGCCTCGACACGGACGAAGTCGACGATTTCGACGCCGATACCGGCTTGTTCGGACACCTTCCCGAGCTCGATTCCATGGCGGTCGCAGGTCTTCTCACCGAAATGGAAGACCGGCTGGACATCGTGATCGAGGATGACGACGTCGATGGCGAGATGCTCGAAACCTATGGCGGGCTGCTCGCATTCACCGAAGCAAAAGTGGCCGAAAGCTAGGTCGGCGCCATGTTCGCGTCATGGCCCTGCCCGCTGCCGGGCGGCAAGACGGCGCAGGAAAATGCCCGCGTTTTCGATCAGGACCGGAAGCGGCGCATCCTCGTGCTGGCGCCGCTGTTCGATGAACATAACAAGATGCGCCATCAGCTGGTCGAGGTGATGCAGAGGCTCGATCACGCCGGCCTCGACAGCATCCTGCCCGACTTGCCCGGCAGCAATGAAAGCCTCGAACCCCTGCAGGACCAGTCGCTGGGTAGCTGGCGCACCGCCATCGAGGCGGCGGCAAAGCACTGGCGCGCGACCCACGTGCTGGCAGCGCGCGGAGGCGGCCTGCTTGCACCCGGCGGTTATCCCGGATGGCTTTACGGCGCGGTCGCAGGCAAGCAATTGCTCCGCTCCATGATCCGGGCCCGCACGATTGCGGCGCGCGAGCAGGGACGCGAGGAAAGCAGCGAGGCGCTTCTCGGCACCGGGCGCACCCAAGGCCTCGAACTGGCAGGCTGGTCGCTGGGGCCGCAGATGGTGCGCGACCTCGAGGAATCTCGGAAACCGGCGCCAGAAACCCTGTCCCTAATCGAACATGTCGCCCTTGGCGGGACGCCTCTCTGGCTAAGGGCCGAGCCGGACAGCGATGCCGAACAGGCGGACGCGCTGGCAGGCCATGTAACAGCGTCGCTCGGCATTGCAGGGCCAATGGCGTGAACCGGCTTCACCTGACCTTTGCCTGCGGCAAATCCCGGCTCGGCGCGACGCTGGACACGGCGCCGGCCAAGACCGGACTTCTTCTGGTGAGCGGCGGTAACGAGATCCGCTCAGGTGCGTTTTCGGGGCAGGCCGGGCTTGCTGCAGATATTTCTGCGGCCGGATTTCCGGTGTTCCGTTTCGACCGTCGCGGCATCGGGGACAGCGAAGGGAAAAATCGCGGGTTCGAGAAAAGCGCAAAGGACATAGGCGCTGCCCTCGAAGCCTTTCGCGCCATCGTCCCGACCATGGAGAAGGTCGTGGGCCTCGGCAATTGCGATGCTGCCAGCGCGCTGATGCTGGCAGGCGGTGCCGGGTGCGACGGCCTGGTCCTGTCCAACCCCTGGACGATAGAGGATGGCGACGGGCAGGATACCGCAGCGCCGCCGCCCGATGCGATCCGCGCGCGCTACCTCGCGAAGCTGAAGAACCCGCGCGAAGTCGTGCGTCTGGTCAGTGGCGGCGTGAACCTGCGCAAGCTGGCTGGCGGACTCCGCAAATCGATGGGCAAGGCACCTGCGCCGACCGGACTTGCCGAGCGGATGCGGGCTGGCATCGAGGGCTATGACGGGCAGGTTCGTTTCCTGCTGGCAGGCACCGACCGCACGGCGCAAATGTTCGCTGCCACCTGGCCGCAGGACGACCAGCGCATCCACACTTGCGAAAACGCCACCCACGCCTTTGCCGGGGCATATGCAAGCGAATGGTACCGCGCACAGGTGCTGGAGGCCTTGCGCGCCGCTTGAGCGCCTTGCCCTGGCCTAGCGCACGAACAGACTCGCCAGTTCGACGTGGGTGCTCCATCGGAACTGGCCGACCGGACGCACTTCCTGCAAGGCGAAACCCGCTTCTACCAGAGAGCGTGCGTCCTTCGCCCAGCTGGCAGGATTGCAGCTGACATAGACCACACCCGTGACCGCGCTTTCGGCGATACGGGCCACCTGTTCCTTCGCACCGGCGCGCGGTGGGTCCAGGAGGATGGCATCGAAGGCTCCGCATTCGCTGGCATCCAGTGGATTGCGAAACAGGTCACGGTGCGAAAAGTCCAGCGAGCCGGAAACACGCCTTGCAGGTCCGGTCGCGGCAAGGATCGCGGACCGCGCGGCCTCGACCGCCGTCACATGGCTGCGCCCGGCCAGAGCGAAGCCGAACGTTCCCAGTCCGGCAAACAGGTCCGCAACCCGGTCACAGCCTTCGGTCCATTCCCGTGCTGCCGCGACGAGCGCCGCTTCCCCGTCCTGCGTCGCCTGCAGGAACGCGCCGGCGGGGTACGGTACTGGCACGCCGCCGAGGCGGATGGTCACCGGCTCCGGTTCCCAGACCGGTTCCGCGCCGAAGCCGTGATCGACACTGAGCCGGGCGAGACCCTGGGCCCGCGCGAAGTCGAGCAGCCCTTCGGTCTGTTCCAGCCCCTCGGGCGCCGCCCCGCCGATACTCATGTCGACGCCTTGGTCTACCTGCGTCAGGCCGAGTTCCCCGGCCTTCGCCTGGGGCCAGCTGGCAAGCAGTTTCCGCGCTGCTGAAACCTGGGCGAAAAGTTCCGGCAGCAGGACATGGCATTCGGTCATGTCGACGATGCGGTGCGAGCGTTCCTCGCGGAAGCCGATGACGATCCGCTTCCCCACGCGCTGGAAATGCAGCGTGGCGCGCCTGCGGGTGCGCGGAGGGGAAAGATGGGTCGGCGCGATGGTTTCGGGCGTCAGGCCCTGCCCCTCTGCCGCCAGCACGACGCGGTCGCGCACGAAGGCGGCCAGCGCGTCTTCGCCCACGTGCTGCAACTGGCACGCACCGCATTTCGGGAAGTGGCGGCATGGCGGTTCCACATGATGCGGCCCCTTCACCAGCGAGCCGTCGGCTGCAAGGCTATCGCCGGTCACGCCGCCGGGCACGTGCTTACCGTCCGCCGTCACGCCGTCGCCGCGCGCGGCGATCCGGATTATCGGGTTTTCGTCGTTCATCGCGCGCTGGCGTAGGCGTCCGGCAGGCATTCGACCAGCCCGTCTGCGGAGAATACCGGTCCCGCCCGTCTTCCCGTCTCCGAATGAAGCCAGATCGCTTCAGCAGCCGCGTCCATCGGCCCGCGCCCGGTCGCAAGGCGGCTGCCGACGAGGCCCGCCAGCACGTCGCCCGTCCCGGCGGTCGAAAGCCAGCTGGGCGCTGGCTGGGCAATCATCGCGCTATCGGTGCCTGCAACGATAGTGTCCGCTCCTTTTGCGGCGACAATCGCACCAGTCTTCGCCGCGATATTGCGTGCCTTGTCCAACTTCGCGGGTACCGGGCCTTGCTCCTGAGCCTCTCCGAAAGCCTTCTCAAGCGCAGACAATTCCCCCTCGTGGGGCGTCAGGATCACCGGGCGATCTCCGAAATCCGAGGCATCCGGGGAAAGCAAGTGCAGGGCATCGGCATCGATCACCAGCGCGGCGTCAGAGCGAGCGTTCAAGACCGTGCCCAGCCGCTCTGCCGCGTCCCGGCTTCGCCCGAAACCGGGGCCGACCACGATGGCGTCGATCCTCTCGTCCGCCAGAGCTTCGGCCAGCGGGCTGTCATCGATCACGATGCTGCCGGGCAAAGGCGGCAATGGCTTCCCGCTCAAGACTTTCACATAGCCCGCCCCGCCATGCTGGGCCGCCCTGGCAGCCAGCGCGCAGGCGCCCGGCATTTCGCCTGCGACGACGGCGACGAGACCGCGCGAATATTTGTGTGCATCGGGCGGCGGCGAGCCGAGAACGGGCTTCGTGATCAGGGTCGCTGCACTGTCGCCTGCGGCAAGGCCGATATCGACGAGCATGCGCTGCCCCATCACCGCAGAGGCCGGCATCGCCCAGTGCGCCCATTTCCACGCGCCGAGCGCCAGTGTGACGTCATGGGGCCGCACGTCGTTCAGCAGAATGGCACGGTCGCTGGACACGCCGGAGGGAAGGTCTACCGCGATCGACCGGTCATGGCGTTCACGCAGTCCTTCCAAGAGCGAGAAAAGATCGCCAGACAAGGGACGATCCTGGCCGGAACCGAACAGGCAATCGACGAAGGTGCCACCCGCTCTTCCGGTGTCCGTCGGCAGGACTTCGCCCTTGTAATCCTCACGTGCCTGGCGGGCATTCGCCGTCTTCGGCTCCATCGCCGCGACGACCCCCACGTCCGCCCCACGTTCATGCAGCCAGCGCGCGATGACATAACCGTCGCCGCCATTGTTTCCGGGTCCGCACAGGATCGTGACACGGCCACCGGCAGAAAGCCGCCAGACCCACTGCGCCGCGGCCTCTCCCGCCCGGACCATCAACTCGTATTCGGGAAGCCCTGCATCGAAGAGCGCTTGCTCCGCCGCCTTTACGGCAGAAATGCTCAGGATGCGGTCAGGAGCCGCCATCGGCATCTTCCTGCACCCTGCCAAGGGGGCGCGCCGGGAAGCGGTATTTTTCCGTGCCGATCTCGACGAGGAGATAATCGCCGTCGAGCGAGCGGCGCGCTTCGTCGGCACCGTCGTAAGCTGTCATTCCGCTCCCGTCGGATGCCAGTGCGAAGCGGCGAAATCCTCCGCCCGGGTGGTGGACGACGAGGACAACCTCGCCATCGATCGCAATGCGCTCGACCGGGCAATCGGCGGCGAATTCACTGCCTGCGCCAATGGCGCATGGCACGACCTCCGCATCTTCCCGCGCGGCCGGATCGGGCGCCGGCGCTGACGCATCACCTCCGCATGCCGCCAGCAGGGCAGCGAAGGAAAGAGGTGCTGCCGCGCTAGATGTCCGCATAGACGTGGCTTTCGGCCGCTCCGCCCGGATGGGTCACCGCGCCCTTGTAGGCGGGGCCGACATTTCGTGCGAACCGCCAGAGTGCGCCGGACCCGTAATCGTTGCCATGCGGCTTCCAGTCCTTGCGCCGGTCGGCAAGGTCCGCTTCGTCGACCAGCAGGTCGATCGTGCCCTTCACCGCATCGATGGCTATCATGTCGCCGTCCCGGACCAGCCCGATAGGGCCGCCCTCGGCCGCTTCGGGGCCGACATGACCGATGCAGAAACCACGGGTCGCGCCCGAGAAACGGCCATCGGTGATGAGCGCGACCTTCTCGCCCATGCCTTGTCCGTACAGCGCGGCGGTGGTGGACAGCATTTCGCGCATCCCCGGGCCGCCTTTGGGCCCTTCGTTGCGGATGACGACAACGCTGCCCTCGTTGATCCGGCGCGCCTCGACCGCTGCGAAAGCGTCTTCCTCGCATTCGAAAACCTGTGCGGGGCCGGTGAACTCCAGCCGCCCCATGCCCGCCACTTTGACGATGGCGCCTTCGGGGGCGAGCGAACCCTTGAGGCCCACGACGCCGCCCGTGGGCGTGATCGGGTTCTTTACGTCGTAGAACACCTTCTGATCGGGGTTCCACGTGATTTCGTCGATGTTCTCGCCCAGGGTCTTGCCCGTCACGGTCATCGGTTCGGGGTCTAGGAACCCGCCATCGAGCAGGGTCTTCATCGCCATGTAGACACCGCCCGCCTCATGCATGTCCTTGGCGACGTATTTTCCGCCCGGCTTCAGGTCGGCGATATAGGGTGTCGACTTGAACATTTCCGCGACGTCGAAGAGGTCGAAATCGATTCCTGCCTCGTTCGCCATGGCCGGAAGGTGGAGCGCGGCATTGGTCGATCCGCCGGTGGCAGCCACCACGCGGGCGGCATTTTCGAATGCAGCACGGGTGCAGATGTCACGCGGGCGCAGGTTTTTCTCCAGCAGGGTCATGACCTGACGCCCCGCCGCGATGGCGACCTCTTCGCGCGAGCGGTTGGGTGCCGGGGCCATGTTGCTGTTCGGGAGCGACAGACCGATCGCCTCCCCCACACAGGCCATGGTGTTCGCCGTGAACTGGCCGCCGCAGGCACCGTGGCCGGGGCAAGCGACTTTCTCCAGCGCTGTCAGGTCCTTGAGCGGACAATTGCCTGCGGCGTGCTGGCCGACCGCTTCGAACACGTCGACAACCGTCACGTCTTCCCCGCGATAGGTGCCGGGCAGGATCGAGCCGCCATAGACGAAGATGCTGGGCACGTTCAGGCGCAGCATGGACATCATCATGCCGGGCAGGCTCTTGTCGCATCCGGCAAAGCCGACCAGCGCGTCGTAGCAATGTCCACGCACCGAAAGCTCGACCGAGTCGGCGATGACCTCGCGGCTGACCAACGAGCTTTTCATGCCCTGGTGACCCATCGCGATACCGTCCGTCACGGTGATCGTGTTGAAACGCCGCGGCATCCCGCCGCCCTGTTCCACGCCAGTGCGGCAGACATCGGCCTGCGCATCCAGCGTCGTGTTGCACGGCGCGCTGTCGTTCCCCGCACTCGCCACGCCCACGAAGGGACGCGCGATCTCTTCCTCGGTCAAGCCCATCGCGTAGTAATAGGACCGGTGCGGCGCACGCTCCGGCCCCACGGAGACATGGCGGCTGGGCAGGTTGGCTTTATCGAATTTGGCAGTCATCGCGCTTTCCTTGTGTCGCGCCCGTCCTTGCGCGGCTGGCGCAGGCGGTCAAGCGCAGGAAAGCTTGGGGCAAAGCAAACGCGACCCTACCCGCCCTTCAGCGCCAGCGCGGTCCGGTTGGCGATATCCGCGACCAGTGCCGCCCAGCGTGCCTGCCCCGCCTCTGTTGCGAGAAGGTCCTGCCGTATCTCGATGGTGAGATAGGGCCGGCCATGCGCCTCTGCATGGCGGTCCATCGTGGCGTTCAGCTGCTTGCCGGAATAAGGCTGGTTGTTGCCTACCGTCAGTCCTTCCTCCTCGAACAGGCGGATAGCCTGAAGGGCGGCGGTATCGTCCTGGTTGTAAAGCAAGGCCACTTCCCATGGCCGCTCCTCGTCGCTGGTTTCGAGCGCGGGGGTGAAGCTGTGCAGTGCGACAATCAGTTCGGGGCGCGCCGCATCGAGCCATTCCGCCATCGCATCGTGATAAGGCCGGTAAAACCGTTCCAGACGCTTTTTTACATCGGCACCGATGTTGCCGGGAATGGTGTGCCCGTCGCTGCTGAAGGGAACCACCGCTTCCTCGTCCTCGCGCCGGTGCAAGTCGCAGACGAGGCGGCTGACCGTGGCGATATGCGCTGGAATGGCATGGCGACGCGCAAGCCGGTCGGCTACGCCCTCCACGCCCAGATCGACCGCGATATGGGTGTCCAGCAGTTCCGCCGGAATGCCCAGCGGCACGTCGGCCGGGACGAAGTTCGACGCATGGTCGGCCACGCATACGATGCGCCCGGGAACCGGTTCGCCGACCTGGCGATAGGGAAGATCGTCGATCATCTGAGATTTCCTGACAGTGTCCACCATCCGGGATGGCGATTGGCTATGTCCTCTTGCGCCATGTCGCGCGCTTCGGCCGAGCCGTATAGCGCAAAACACGTCGCACCCGAACCCGACATCCTGGCAAGCATCGGGTCGGTTTCCTGCAAGGCCGACAGGACGTCCGAAATAACAGCGCAAAGACCCGTCGCCGGTGCTTCGAGGTCGTTGCGCCCTGCAAGCGCGATCTGCCTGACGGACCCTTCCGGCATGGCTCCGCGATCCTTCCCGTCCCATGCGGCGAAGACGGGAGCGGTGGTTAGTTCGATGCGTGGATTGACGAGCAGCGCCGCGCATCCGGTGATGTCGCTGTCCACCTGTTCTAAATCGGTACCGGTACCGCGCCCGATGCATGTCCGGCTCAGAACGCAGGCGGGCACGTCCGCGCCGAGTTTCGCGGCTCTCCGTTCCCAGTCGCCGGGCAGGCCGTGCATATCGCGCACGATGCGAAACACCGCGCCAGCATCGGCGCTGCCCCCACCCAGCCCGGCAGCGACCGGCAGGTTCTTCTCCAGCGCGATCGCGATCCCGGCAGGCCGCGGAAGCGACAACAGCGCCCTCATCGCCAGGTTGCCGAAAGGCGCGCCCATCGCGTTGGCGAATTCGCCGTGCTGGGTCAGCGTGTCCTGCCCTGCAGGACGGGCGGTCAACACGTCGCCTGCATCGACGAAGGCGAACAGGGTCTCCAGCTCGTGATAGCCGTCATCGCGCCGCCGCCGCACATGCAGCGCCAGGTTGATCTTGGCATAGGCTGTCTCGGTCACGGACACCGAAGACCCCCGGGTTCGCAGCCAATCACATGTTGGGATAGTTCGGACCGCCCCCGCCTTCCGGCGTCGTCCACTCGATGTTCTGGTTGGGATCCTTGATATCGCAGGTCTTGCAGTGGACGCAGTTCTGCGAGTTGATCTGGAACTTGGGCTCCTGCCCCTCCTCGATCAGCCACTCGTACACTCCCGCCGGGCAATAGCGCGTGGAAGGGCCGGCATAGACGCCCAGCTCGCTTTCCCGCTGCAATTCGCGGTCGCACACCTTCAGGTGGACCGGCTGGTCCTCCGCATGATTGGTGTAGCTGAAGCTGACCGAGGTGAGCCGGTCGAAGGTCAGCTCGCCATCGGGCTTGGGATAGATGATGGGCTGGTGCAGGTCGGCACGGTGCAGGTGCTCGTGATCCGGCTTGTGCTTCATCGCGATCGGCAGTCCGATCTTGAGATAGCGCATCCACATGTCGGCCCCGGCGATGACCGTGCCGATGTCGCCGCCGAACTTGCTGACGGCGGGCTGCGCGTTCTGGACCAGTTTCAGTTCCTTGGCGATCCAGCTTTCGCGAACCGCGGCGTCGTATTCCATCAGCTCGGTATGCTCATGGCCGGCCGCAATCGCCGCAGCGATGCTTTCCGCTGCCAGCATACCGCTCTTCATGGCGGTGTGGCTGCCCTTGATGCGCGGCACGTTGACGAAGCCTGCTGCACAGCCGATCAGCGCGCCGCCGGGGAAGGCCAGCTTGGGCACGCTCTGCCAGCCGCCCTCGTTGATGGCACGCGCGCCGTAAGCCACGCGCTTGCCGCCTTCGAGGAAGGCGCGAATGTCGGGATGCGTCTTCCAGCGCTGGAATTCCTGGTAGGGCGATACGTAGGGGTTCGAATAATCGAGGGCCGTCACGAAGCCGAGCGCAACCTGCCCGTTCGCCTGGTGGTAGAGGAACCCGCCGCCCCAGCTGTCGCTTTCGGTCAGCGGCCAGCCCTGCGTGTGGATGACCTTGCCCGGCTCGTGCTTGGCCGGGTCGATGTCCCACAATTCCTTGATACCGAGGCCGTAGACCTGCGGCTGGCAATCGGCTTCGAGATCGTATTTCTTCTTCAGCTTCTTGGTCAAATTGCCGCGCACACCTTCGGCGAAGAGCGTGTATTTCGCGAGGATTTCCATGCCCGGCTGGAAATCGCCCTTGTGCGATCCGTCTTCGGCAATGCCCATGTCCTGCGTCAGGACACCGGTGACCGCGCCGTTCTCGTCATAGATCGGTTCGCTGGCGGGGAAGCCGGGGAAGACCATGACGCCCAGCGCCTCTGCCTGCTCGCCCATCCACCGCGACAGGTTGCCCAGCGAACAGGTGTAATTGCCGTCGTTCGACATGAAGGGCGGCAGCATCATGTGCGGCATGTCCCACTTGCCGTTCTTGCGCAGGACCCAGTGCAAATTCTCGGTCACCGGCGTTTCGGCCAGCGGGCAATCCATGTCGCGCCATTCCGGCAGCAGCTCGTCCAGCGCCTTGGGATCGACGACCGCGCCCGACAGGATGTGCGCGCCGATTTCCGACCCTTTTTCAAGGACGACGACTTCCAGTTCCTCATTGATCTGCTTCAGCCGGATCGCCGCTGCGAGGCCGGCAACGCCCCCGCCGACAATCACGACGTCGCAAGGCATGGATTCCCGTTCGATAGTCTCGCCGCTCATCGCTCAAATCTTCCTTCTCTACGTGCGCTGCACAGCCGTGTTCCCCATGCGCGCTTTCTGGCACAAACCCTTGATTGCCGGACTGCTTGAGGTCAAGACCTGCGAACGGCCATGGTAACATCCTCCACCCCCCAGGAACGCCTCGATGCGCTTGCCCAGGCACAGGCCGTGCTGGACTGGTGGAAGCTGGCCGGCGTCACGGTCGATACGCTGGACGAAAGCCGCGGCTGGCTCGACGCGGACACGGCAAAACCCGCTCCTGACGTAACGGAAAAGCGGGTGGTCCGTAAAAAGCCGCCGCCGCCCAGGAAGCTCGTCGGCGGGGACCGGATCACGGTTGCACAGGCTGCCCCGGTTGCCCGGCCAGACGGCGGATTGCCGACCGGTCTTGCCGATTTCCGCGAATGGTGGGGACAGGAAAAGAAATCCTTGTCCGGCGCGGTGCTGGCCCCGGTCATGCCGCGCGGCGATGCCGGAGCAAGGCTGTGCGTGCTCGTACCGCAGCCGGAACAAGGCGACACGGATACCCTGCTCCAGGGGCCGCGCGGTGTCCTGCTCTCCGCCATCCTGCGGGCCATGGGCCTTGGGGACAGCGACTGCTACATCGCCTCCGTCCTGCCCGCGCCTGTCATCCAGCCGGACTGGGACGATCTGCGCGCTGCGGGTCATGGCGAGATCGCCCGCCACCACCTCGCACTGGCCGCGCCGGAGCGCATCCTGATCTTCGGTCGCCGCATCCTGCCGCTCATCGCGCACGAATCGGCGCAAGACCCTGCCGATTTACGTATTTTTAACCATGGAGGGACCAGCGTGCCGTTAATGGCTGCTCCCGAACTCGGCTCCCTCCTGAGAAGTGCCGGACAGCGGAAGCGGTTCTGGCAACAATGGCTCGAATGGACGGACAATCGATGACTGCTCGCCGCAACCCAATCCACTCTCTCGCCCTCGGCCTTGCAGCCGCGTGCGCTGCCACGACCGCGATGCCCGCCGCGGCCAATACCAGCGCCGAATATTTCCGCGCCAAGAGCGTGTCGAACAACCTGCCCCAATTGCTGAGCGATGCGGAACAGCAATATTACCGCTCCGTCTTCCAGGCGATCGACCGCGAAAGCTGGGGCGAGGTGGAAAACCTGCTGGCACAGCGCGGCGAAGGTCCGCTGCACGATGTCGCAAGGGCCGAATATTACCTTCACGCGAACAGCCCGCGTATCGAACTGCCCGCGCTGCAATCATGGCTGGCAACGGGCATCGACCTGCCCCACGCTGAACGCATCGGCGCCCTCGGCCTGAAACGCGGCATGATGTCCGCGCCCTATCTCCCGCGTGAGCAGGGTTTCGTCAGCCAGCCCTACGCGTCCAAGCGTTTGCGCCCCCGTTCGGTCGAGGACGGTACGATGCCCGGCAGCGTCCGCTCCGCTATCCTGGACCGGATCAAGAACGACGATCCCGACGGTGCGCGCCAGATCCTGGACGGTATCGACGCATCGCTTTCCACCGCCGCGCGCGCAGAATGGCGCCAGCGTGTCGCGTGGAGCTACTATATCGAGAACAACGATCCCGCCGCCATGGCGATGGCCCGGACCGTCGCCGAGGGGACGGGCGCTTGGGTCGCAGAAGGTGACTGGGTGCAAGGGCTCGCCGCATGGCGCCTGGGCGATTGCCAGAGCGCGGCCAATGCGTTCCGCAGCTCCGCTGCCGGCGCGGTCAATGTCGAACTGGCCGCCGCCGCCCATTACTGGGCCTCGCGCGCGCTCGTCCGCTGCCGCCAGCCCGAAGCGGCTGCCGAACAGCTTCGCGGCGCGGCGCTGATGGACGAAACGCTTTACGGCATGCTTGCACGCGAGGCGCTGGGACAGGCCCTGCCCGATGCCGGAACGACGCCAGACCTTGGCAGCGACGACTGGCAGTCCTTGCGCTCCGTCTCCAATGTCCGGACCGCGGTTGCCCTGGCAGAAATCGGCCGCGATGACCTCGCCGACGAGGTGCTGCGCCACCAGGCCCGTATCGGCGATCCTGCGCAATACCAGTCCCTGTCGCGTCTTGCGCGTGAAATGGGACTGCCGGCGACGCAGCTCTGGATGGCGCACAACGCCCCCTCGGGCGCGCAGCGCGAACCTGCCCTTCGGTTCCCGACGCCGCGCTGGCAGCCGGTCGACGGATGGAAGGTCGACCCGGCCCTCGCCTATGCCCACACCTTGCAGGAATCGAACTTCCGTGCGGCGGTCGTCAGCCCCGCCGGGGCGCGTGGGCTGATGCAGATCATGCCTGCTGCAGCACGGGACCATGCGGCGAAGATCGGCGTGCGCGGCGATGCGCGTGACCTGTCGAACCCGGAAATCAACCTCGCCTTCGGGCAGAGCCACCTGCAAATGCTGCGCGACAGCGGCGCCACGCAGGGCAAGCTGCCCAAGATCATGGCCGCCTACAATGCCGGGCTTTCCCCCATCGGGCGCTGGAACAGCGAAGTTCGCGACCAGGACGACCCCCTGCTCTACATGGAATCGATCCCCTATTGGGAAACGCGCGGATACGTTTCCATAGTGATGCGCAATTACTGGATGTACGAACGGCAGGCCGGCACGCGTTCGCCGACCCGAACGGCGCTGGCGCAAGGCCAGTGGCCTGCCTTCCCGGCGACCTCCACAAGCTTCGCGCTCGGCGAGGCGAGCGAGCGGCGCAACTGATGGCCATCGATCCGGCCCAGGAGTTCAAACCCGTAAGGATCGCCCTGCTGACCGTGTCCGACACGCGCACGGCAGCCGACGACAGTTCGGGAAACATCCTGGCAAACCGGATAGAGGCAGCGGGCCATGAACTCGTCACGCGCGAGATCAGCCGGGACAATGCGGAGGAAATCACCGCCCATCTCCACCGCTGGATCGACAGCGAACAGATCGATGCGGTCATCACCACCGGCGGAACCGGCCTCACCGGACGCGATGTCACGCCCGAAGCGCTCGCGCAGGTGAAGACACGCGACATTCCAGGCTTCGGCGAACTGTTCCGCTGGCTCAGCTATGAAAAGATCGGGACCAGCACGATCCAGAGCCGTGCCTGCGCTGTCGTGGCGCGGGGAACGTACATCTTCGCGCTGCCCGGATCGAACGGCGCGGTGAAGGATGGCTGGGACATGATCCTCGCCGAACAGCTAGACAGCCGCAACCGGCCCTGCAATTTCGTCGACGTGATGCCGCGCCTGCGGGAGCGCTAGGCCCTTTCCTACAAGCGATGTTCTTTCTATGTTCCGCCCATGGAGCAAAGGAAGGAACCTGCCCGTCACGGCCGAGGAGCGCAGTCTTCTGCGGTTCCGACGCGGTTCGGGCTAGCGACTCGCGAAGCGGACGGCGACTGGCGCGACCATGTCGGGCTGCTCGACGGGACGCCGCCGAAAATCCGCACGCATGTCACGCAAGAGCGGCCCAAGTCGATCCTGTCGTTCAACCAGTCGCCCGACATCTTCTTCGACCGTTCAATCAACGCCTATCGCGGGTGCGAGCATGGCTGCGTCTATTGCTTTGCCAGGCCGACCCATGCCTATCACGACCTGTCGCCGGGGCTGGATTTCGAGACGCAGCTGTTCGCCAAGCCGGATGCGGCGAAGTTGCTGCGCGAAACGCTCAGCCGCCCGAAATACCGCCCGCGCCCGATCGCCATGGGGACGAACACCGATCCGTACCAGCCGATCGAGCGCGATTACCGCATCACCCGCGCCGTGCTGAAAGTGTGCCTCGATGCGCGCCATCCGGTGACGATCACGACCAAGTCGGACCGGGTGCTGGACGATCTCGATTTGCTGCGGGCGATGGCCAAGCGGCGGCTGGTGGCGGTGGCAATTTCCGTGACGAGCCTCGACCCGAAGCTGTCGGGCAAGCTCGAACCGCGCGCAGCCTCGCCCGCCAAACGGCTGGCGGCGCTGGGGAAACTGGCCGAGGCGGGCGTGCCGACCCATTGCTCGGTAGCGCCCGTCATCCCGGCCATCACCGACGAGTTCATGGAGGAAATCGTCGCTAGAGCCGCCGCGCTCGGCGTCGACAGCGTCGGCTGGATACCGCTCCGCCTGCCGCACGAAGTCGCCCCGCTCTTCCGCGAATGGCTCAGCGTCCACTACCCCGAACGCGGCGACAAGGTGATGAGCATCGTCCGCTCCATCCGTGACGGCAAGGACAACGACCCAAGCTTCTTCAGCCGCCTGAAACCGACAGGCGTATGGGCGGATTTGTTTCGCGCAAGGTTCCGCCTCGCCTGCAAGCGAGCGGGTATCGACAAGGCGAAATTCGCGCTGGACTGTACGCAGTTTCGCCGACCGGAGGTAGGTGGGCAAATGCGGTTGTTTTAGGGAGGCGGAGGAGGGCCAAAGGGGTCACGGGTCATTTCGATCGCCGTTATCTCAAAAAAATCGACGCGGCAGTTATTGACCCCCAAATGACCAAAAATGCCTCCAGTCTGATAGGTCCCTTTCCCTCGCATACGGATTGAGGCCCTCCCTTCCGCTTGCAAATTACGCTCTTCGAGAAAATCGCTAAAGACCAAAGACGCCTTGCCGGTCGTTCTCAAGTCGCACCGCGTTTCGGCAGATTCGTGGCAATTTTCATATACGCCACGCTCGCAAATTAAGAATTCTTGACCTTCGAAGGCACCCAGTATCGCGATCCCCTCGAACGTCTGATCATTCGTCGATCTTGCTGCACGTTCCTCGTCACTTTGAGAAGAGCAAGCGGCAAGCAACACTAATCCAAATATTCCGAGGCGAATCAAGAAAACCCGTCCCCGCCCTCGCCCGGCTTGAACCGCACTAACCGGCTGTCCTCCAGCGCCGCCGTCCGGTTCACCACCGCCTTCTGATAGTCTGCATCCTTGATCATCTCGAAGAACGCACCCGCATTCGGGTACTGCGCCACAAAGCCGTCGTGCCAGTGCATCGCTTCCGGCCCGGTCACGACCGTCTGGAACGCGCCGCGCCAGACGATCGTCCCGCCGACGCGGCGGAAGATCGGGCCGCTGGTCTTGCCGTATTCCTCGTAGGCGCGGCGGCCGGTCCAACCATTGCCGTGGTGTTCGTGCCCTTCCGGATATTCCGCCTGCTCGCGGTATTGCAGCAGGTTGAGCATGTGGATCGGCTCATCGCGCGGCAGGTCCTTGAACGCCTGGAAATTCGCCGGCGAGGGATCGATGTAACGCTCGGCCATGGTCACGCCTCCAAAGTGTAATCGGCGAACCGGTCGCGCAGGTCCTTCTTGCTGATCTTGCCCGTCGCGGTGTGGGGGATGTCATCGACGAATTCGACCGCGTCGGGCAGCCACCACTTGGCGATCTTGTCGGACAGGAAATTAACCACGCTTTCCGCCGTGCAGTCCTCGCCTTCCTTCCTGACCACGAACAGCACAGGGCGCTCGTCCCATTTGGGATGCGCCATACCGATGCAGGCCGCCTCTGCCACGGCGGGATGGCCCACGGCTGCGTTTTCCAGCTCGACCGAGCTGATCCATTCGCCGCCCGACTTGATGACGTCCTTCGTCCGGTCGGTCAGCTGCAGCGTGCCGTCGGGATGCAGGATGCCGACATCGCCGGTGTCGAACCAGCCATCTGCCGTCACCGCGTCCTCGTCCGCCTTGAAATAGCGCTTCACCACCCACGGCCCGCGGATCTGCAAGGCGCCGCTGGTCTCGCCATCGCGCGGCAGGACCTTCGTGAAGTCGTCGAGATCGACGGTGCGCAATTCCACGCCGAAGATGGGGCGGCCCTGCATCGCGGTCTTCTCGACCTGTTGTTCGAAACTGAGCTGGTCCCAATCATGCGTCGGCCCACCCACGGTGCCGATGGGGCTGGTCTCCGTCATGCCCCAGGCGTGCTGGACGCGGGTGCCGTTCTTCATCAGCCGCTCGATCATGAACTTGGGCGCGGCCGAGCCGCCGATCGTCGCCGCCTTCAGTTTCGGCAGGTCCACGCCTTCCTTGTCGCAATACTGGAAGTGCGCGAGCCAGACCGTCGGCACGCCCGCGCTGTCGGTCACGCCTTCGCGCTTCATCAATTCGTCCAGCACCGCCGGATCGTTCACGGCGGAGAACACGAACTTGATGCCCGCCATCGCGCCGGCATAGGGCAGCCCCCAGCTTGCCGCATGGAACATCGGCACGACGGGCAGCATCACGCTGGACGCGCTGAAGTTGAAGGCCGCCGGTTGCAGGCCGGCCATTGCGTGCAGCACCGTGCTGCGGTGTTCGTATTGCACGCCCTTTGGATTGCCGGTCGTGCCGCTGGTGTAGCAGATCATGCAAGGGTCGGTTTCACCGCCCCCGGCCCACTCGTAATTGCCGTCCTGCGCGCCGATCCAGTCCTCGAAGCTCTGCGACTGGTCGCCGGAGCTTGCCCCGGACCCCGATCCGGGGTCGAAGCAGATGTAATGCTCAACGGTCGTCCATTTGTCCCGCATCATGTCGACGATGGGCTGGAAGGCCGCATCGTAGAGCATCACCTTGTCCTCGGCGTGATTGACGATGTATTCCAGCTGGTCCTCGAACAGGCGCGGGTTCACGGTGTGCAGGACCCCGCCCATTCCGGCGACGCCGTACCAACTGACGAGATGGCGCGAGTGGTTCATGGCGAGGCTGGCGACCTTGTCACCCGGCTTCAGGCCCAGGGCTTCCAGCGCCTGCGCCATCTTCAGCGCGTCGGTGCGGATGCCCGCCCAATCGGTCCGTGTCTCGCTGCCATCGGCCCAGCGCGTGACGATTTCGCGCGTCCCGCTCTCCCGTGCGGCATGGTCGATCACATGCGTCACGCGCATGGTCCAGTCCTGCATCGCTCCCAACATCGGCGGCTCTCCTCTCCAGGGGTTTCTGTTTGCAACAGGAGTGCGCAAAGGGGCGCGCCGTCGCAAGGAAAAATCGCGGGCCGCAGGCTAAAGCGGCGCTTTTGTTACGCGGCGCGGTGTAGGCGGGGGCCCGATTTGGGCACCAGCTTGATCGCGGAAAGGCCCTCTACCTGCCCCAGCCGGTCGGCCAGTTCGCCGCCCAGCTTGAAATCGTTGCCGAGGGTTAGGAGCGGACGGGCATTGCCGGCCTCCAGCCGCACCTGCACCTCCCCATGCCCCGGCTGCCCGGGGACGAGACAGGCAGCCAGTTCCGCCAGGGCCGCTTCCGTCGCGACTTCCAGGGTGAGCAGCATCCGCTGAGTATTGACCACCCCGTCCAGCGGGCGCGCGCCGCGCACGGTCACGCGGGGCGGTTCGTCGGGCGATGGACTGTCGAGTTCGACGGTCAGCAGGATGCAGGTGCCGTCCTTCGCCCACTGGCGGAAGCTTTCGACGAGCCCTTCCTCGAAACAGGCTGCGCTGAACTGGCCGGTCGTATCGGAGAAATCGGCCCGGATGAAATCGGCCCCGCGGCGGGTCTTGCCGACATTCACCGCCTCCACCATCGCTGCCATCACCGCCTTGGCCCGGCCGCCTTCGGGCGCCCCGCCCTCCATCAGCGATGCGTAGGTCCGCGCCCCGTTGGCGCTGGCAACCTCGCGATAGGCGCTGACGGGGTGTTCGGCGAAATAAAAGCCGAAATTCTCGCGTTCCTTCGCCATCTGGTCGGCACGGGACCATGGCTCGGCGTCCTTCAATCGCAGCGTATCGGTCTGCGCCATGTCGCCGCCGAACAGCGCTTCCTGTCCGCTGTCGCGTTCACGCATGGCAGCATCGGCAGTGGCCAGCAGCAGGTCCGCATTGGCCGCCAGCTTCGCCCTGTTCGGCTCCAGCGTGTCGAGCGCGCCCGCAGCGATCAGCCCTTCGAGCTGGCGTGAATTCATCGAACCCTGCGGCAGGCGGTCGAACAGGTCGGCCAGGCTTTCGAACGTGCCGTTCGCCTCGCGCTCCGCCACGATCGCCTTCATCGCCTTTTCACCGACATTGCGGATGCCTGCGAGGGCATAGCGCACGGCATAGCCTTCGTCCGTGCGCTCGACCGTGAATTGCGCTTCAGAGGCGTTGATGTCCGGCGGGGCGACCGTGACGCCGCCATCCTTGCCCGGGTAGCGCCGCGCATCGTCGACGAAGAGCGCCAGCTTTTCCGACTGGTGCATGTCGAAGCACATCGACGCGGCGTAGAATTCCTCCGGATAATGCGCCTTCAGCCACGCCGTCTGGTAGGCGAGCAACGCGTAGGCGGCAGCGTGCGACTTGTTGAAGCCGTAGCCTGCGAACTTGTCGATCAAGTCGAACAGCTCGTTCGCCTTGCCTGCCTCGATCCCGGAAGTCTCGCGGCAGCCATCGACGAAGCGCTGGCGCTGCGCGTCCATTTCGGCCTGCACCTTCTTGCCCATCGCGCGGCGCAGGAGGTCGGCATCGCCCAGCGAATATCCGGCCAGGATCTGCGCGGCCTGCATGACCTGTTCCTGGTAGACGAAGATGCCGTAGGTTTCCTCGAGAATGCCCTCCAGCTTGGCGTGAGGGTATTCGATCGCCACCTCGCCCGCTTTCCGTTTCCCGAACAGCGGGATGTTGTCCATCGGGCCGGGGCGATAGAGCGAGACGAGCGCGATGATGTCTTCGAACTTGGTCGGCTTCACCGCGGTCAGCGTGCGGCGCATGCCTTCCGATTCCAGCTGGAACACGCCGACGGTGTTACCCTGCTTCAGCAGCTGGAAGACGGCCGGGTCGTCCCATTTCAGCGCGCCCAGATCGACATCGATCTCGCGCTTCGCCAGCAGGTCGACAGCCTTTTGCAACACGGACAGGGTCTTGAGGCCGAGGAAGTCGAACTTGACCAGCCCGCTCGATTCCACGTGCTTCATGTCGAACTGCGTGACCGGCATGTCCGAACGCGGATCGCGGTAGAGCGGCACCAGCTGATCCAGCGGGCGGTCGCCGATGACGACACCGGCGGCGTGGGTCGAACTGTTGCGCGGCAGGCCTTCCAGCTGCCGGGCGAGGTCGATCAGCGCCTTGGTATCGTTGTCGTTGTGGTATTCGGCACGGAACTCCGAACTGCCGTTGATCGCGCGCTCCAGCGTCCACGGATCGGTCGGATGGTTGGGCACCATCTTGCACAGGCGGTCGGTACGGCCGTAGCCGAAGTCGAGGATACGCCCGACATCGCGCAGCACGGCGCGCGCCTTCATCTTGCCGAAGGTGATGATCTGCGCGACGCGGTCGCTGCCATATTTCGCCTGCACGTAGCGGATGACCTCGCCGCGCCGCGTTTCGCAGAAATCGATGTCGAAGTCGGGCATCGACACGCGTTCCGGGTTCAGGAAACGCTCGAACAGCAGGCCGAGCCGGATGGGATCGAGATCGGTGATGGTCAGCGCCCAGGCGACGATGCTGCCCGCACCCGAACCGCGGCCCGGCCCGACCGGGATGCTGTTGTCCTTAGCCCACTGGATGAAATCGGCAACGATCAGGAAGTAGCCGGGAAAGCCCATCTTGTTGATGATGCCGATCTCGTAATCGAGACGCTCGTCATAGATGCGCCGCTCCTCGGCCGACATTTCGCCATAGGACGCCAGCCGCGCATCCAGCCCCTTGCGCGATTCCTCGGCCAGCATCCGCTCCTCGCCTTCCAGATCGCCGGCGAGGCTGGGCAGGATCGGCGCTCGGCTGGGCGGCGCAAAGGCGCATCTGCGCGCGATGGTCAGGGTGTTGTCCAGCGCTTCGGGCAGGTCCTCGAAATTCTCGTGCATCATCGGCGCCGACTTGACGAAGGCCTGCCGGTCGGTGCGCGGGCGTTCTTCCTCGAACATCTTGTGACTGCTGGCGATGCACAGCATCGCATCGTGCGCCTGGTGGAAATCGGGGTCGGCGAAATTGGCCGGATTGCTTGCGACCAGCGGCAGGTCCCGCTCGTATGCGAGCGCGATCAACGCCTCCTCCGCTGCCGTTTCGATCGCGTTGTTCCGCCGCGCAATCTCGACGTAGAGCCGCTGCGGGAACAGCTCCTCCAGCTTCCGGGCATAGCCTTCCGCATGGGCGCCCTGCCCGGCGGCCAATAGCCGCGTCAGCCCGCCTTCGCTCGCCCCGGTCAGCGCGATCAGGCCGTCGGTATGGCCTTCAAGGTCCGCAATCGAGACATGTGGCTCCAGCTCCAGCGGCCGTTCCAGATGGGCCCGGCTGACGAGATGGCACAGATTGTCCCACCCCGTTTCGTCCTGCGCATAGAGCGGCAGGTGGTCGATTGCAGGGTCCGGCCCGAACGCCTCGCCCCGCGCAACGCCCAGCAGCGTGCCGACAATGGGCTGGATGCCTTCGTCGAAACAGGCCTTTGCAAAAGCGACGCTGCCGTAAAGACCGTTGCGATCACATATGGCGATGGCCGGGAAACCGCGCTCTTTCGCCAGTTGCGCGATATGCTTGGGATCGATCGCCCCCTCCAGCATCGAATAGCTGGACAGGACGCGCAAGGGGACGAAGGGGGCATAGGCCATGGTACCAAGGTAGGCCTTCGCGCGCTGCCCGCAAGCGGCCTTGCCCGCCTGTCACCAGACCTGTCGACAGCTTCGCGGCGAGGCGGAAATTTAAGAAGACGCGGACCCATCGCCCTGCGCCTTCGCCGCGGCGATCTTCTTGCGCGTGTCGCGGATGCTCGACCATGCGCCGTAGAGGATCAGCGCGGCGAGGAAGATCCATACCCAGACCGGGATATTGCGTCCGGCAATGGCGAGGTAAAGATAGGCGGAGACGAAGAAGAACCCGGCGCTGAGCGTGGGCAGGACCGTCGACCGGCCAGCCTTTGCGCGCCGGACGAGCCAGCCGATGCTGAGCAGGAAAAACGGTATCGCACCGACATAGATGGCGCCGAAGATGTAGGGATTCACCCCGTATTCCGCGCCGAGCGACAGGAACCACTGATTGATCGTTTCAAGCATGACGCCTGCCTTTTCGCCGCTGGCGCTTCTGCGGTTACAGCAGTTTCTCGATATGGCGGGCGAGCGATTTGGGTGCGTCCTGCGGGGCGAAACGGCGCACGACATTGCCATCGCGGTCGACGAGGAACTTCGTGAAGTTCCATTTGACCGCTTTCGAACCCATAAGGCCCTTCGCTTCCCCCTTCATCCAGTCGAACAGTGGAGAGGCATCGGGCCCGTTGACATCGATCTTCGCCATCAGCGGGAAGCTGGTGTCGTAATTCAACTGGCAAAAATTGGCGATTTCCTCGGCATCGCCGGGTTCCTGTGCGCCGAACTGGTTGCAGGGGAAGGCAAGCACCTCGAACCCCTGGTCGCCATAGGTTTCCTGAAGCTTCTCGAGCCCTTCATATTGCGGCGTGAAGCCGCATTTGCTGGCGGTGTTCACGACCAGCAGGACCTTGCCTTTCTTGGAGACGAGATCGAGCTCTTCGCCCCTGTTCGTGCGAACGGTAAAATCTGCGATCGTCGTCATATCTGGTCCAATGCTGATGGCAGCAATATCGCCCGTGATCGGGGCAGCCGGCACGGACTTTCCGGTCCGCTCACGGGCGTCAGTCTGCGCGCGGGAAATCCGGATGCCGGGCGAGAGCCGTTGCCTCTTCGGCAGTAAATTCGCGGTCGCCGGATTTCTCGATCACGTAGTCGCGCCGTTCCTCTTCTGGAAGGAGCATCATGTGACGGATCATGTCCGCAAACGTGCCATTGCGCAGCGATTTCGAACCGTCGAGCAGGCCGTCACCGTCGTTCTTGCGATGCAGGGCGGCGCGATCTTCCCAGTTGATCGCGTTTGTGCCGGTCGGGAAGCCCTCATACGTACTGGGATGGTCGCTCATTCTTGAAATCTCCTTTGGTCGTGCAACGCAGGTTAGCCGCCGGGGTTTCCGCACGCCGCCCCGTTTATTCGAGCAATCCCTCGTGCAGCCGCACCACGCGGTCCATCTTCGCCGCCAGCCGTTCGTTATGCGTCGCGATCAGGGCTGCGCTGCCCTCGCCCCGGACCAGCGACAGGAACTGGTCGAGCACCCGGTCCGACGTGTGTTCGTCCAGATTGCCCGTCGGCTCGTCCGCCAGCACCAGTTCGGGCCGGTTAGCCAGACCGCGTGCCACGGCAACCCGCTGCTGCTCTCCGCCGGAAAGCTGGCTGGGCCGGTGGTCCAGACGCTCCGCAAGGCCGAGAGCGGTCAGCAATTCCTCGGCCCGGGCCTGTGCAACCGGCTTGTCGACGCCCGCCACCAGCTGCGGCAGCACCACGTTTTCCAGCGCGTTGAAATCGGGCAGCAGATGGTGGAACTGGTAGACGAAGCCCAGATGGTTACGCCGCAGTTCGGTGCGCGCCGCGCTGTCCGATTTCTCCGCCGCCTGACCCGCAATCATGATTTCGCCGCCAAAGCCGCCTTCGAGCAGGCCGACCGCCTGCAGCAGCGTCGATTTGCCGGAGCCAGAAGGGCCCAGCAGCGCCACGATCTCGCCCGGACGGATGGCCATGTCGACGCCGCGCAGGACATCGATCCTGACGCCGCCCTGTTCGAAACTGCGGGTCAGGCCGCGCAGTTCGACCACCGGGCCGGCTTGCTGGAAAGGCTTATTCATAGCGCAGCACCTGCACGGGATCGGTCGAGGACGCCTTGAGCGCGGGATAGAGCGTCGCCAGGAAGCTGAGGACCAGGGCCAGCGTCACGATCCCCACGATTTCCCACGGATCGGTCTTTGCCGGCAGGGTCGTCAGGAACCGGATGGACGGGTCCCACAGGTTCTGCCCCGTCACCACCTCGATCACCTTCACGATCGGCTGGCGGAAGAACAGCACCAGGAAGCCCAGGACAAGGCCCGCCACCGTCCCGATGGCCCCGATGGTGAAACCGGTCGTGACGAAGATCTTCAGCAGGCTCTTCCGGGTCGCGCCCATCGTGCGCATGATCGCGATGTCGCGGGTTTTCGCGCGCACCAGCATGACAAGGCTAGACAGGATGTTGAACGCCGCCACCAGCACCATGAAGCTGAGCGCGAAGAACATGGCCACACGCTCCACCTGCAACGCCTCGAAGATCGTTGAATTGATGGTCTTCCAGTCCGACACGATCGCGCGGCCGCGCAGGCTTTGCTCGACCGGCGCCATGATCTCGCCGACGCGGTCCGCGTCTTCCGTCGTCACCTCGATCATGCCGATCGTCTCGCCCGTCAGCAGCAGGGTCTGCGCATCGGGGATCGGCATCACGATGAACGACTGGTCGTAGTCATACAGACCCACTTCGAAGATCGCGCCGACCTCGTATCCGACCTGCCGCGGCACGGTCCCGAACGGGGTGGAGCGGCCCTGTGGGTTGATGATGGTCACCGTGTCGCCGACCCGCGCGCCAATATTTTCCGCCATGCGCGCACCGATGGCGACCGTGCCGGCATCGGGCTGCACGCGGCCCATGTCGCCGATAACCGTCTTCTCGCCCAGCGCTGCAATGTCTTCCTGCGTGTTGCCGCGCACCAGCGCAGCCTCCACCCGGCCTTCATAGGTGACAAGCAGGGGCTGCTCGATCAGGGGCGATGCGCTCGTCACGCCGGGGGTCTCGCGGATTTCCTCCAGCACGTCTTCCCAGTTGTCGAGCCGCCCGCCATAGGCCTGCACGATGGCGTGGCCGTTCAGCCCGACGATCTTGTCGAGCAGTTCCGCCCGGAAGCCGTTCATCACGCTCATCACGATCACCAGCATCGCGACCGACAGCATGACCACGCCGACGCTGATGCCGGCCACCAGCGCAATAAACGCCTCACCCTTGCCGGGGAGGAGGTAACGCCGCGCAATCGTTCTTTCGAATTGGCTCAGAAACAATGGGAAGTGCCGTCTATGGTGCCTGTTGGGATGCGGCCTTAGGTAGCTCGACCTGTCTAGGCAATGAAAGAGCGCCAAATCGGCCCGGACCGTCCACCGGAGATATCGCCCGGAGAACCACGCTGGCCTTGTAATAGGTCTGCAACATCGCCATTGCGTGGCCCATCGAGCGGGGCAGCGAGCGCGGCGATCTTATGAAAATCTCACATCCCTTTTACGACGAGCACGGCGACAAGCTGCGCGAGGAATGCGGCGTGTTCGGCGCGATCAACGCGACGGACGCCTCTGCCGCCACGGCGCTGGGCCTTCACGCCCTCCAGCACCGCGGGCAGGAGGCGGTCGGCATCGTCAGTTTCGACGGCACGACCTTCACCGCGCGCCGCGGTCTGGGCCATGTGGCGGAAAACTTCTCCGCGCCCGAAGCGATTGCAGAACTGCCCGGGTCGATGGCCGCCGGTCACGTGCGGTATTCGACGACGGGTTCGGGCGGCCTGCGCAATGTGCAGCCGCTCTACGCCGATCTCGCCAGCGGCGGGTTCGCGGTGGCCCATAACGGCAATATCTCCAATGCCGGAACGCTGCGCGCCGAACTGGTCCAGAAGGGCGCGATTTTCCAGTCCACCTCCGACACCGAAGTCATCATCCACCTGGTCGCGACCAGCCGCTATCCCACCCTGCGCGATCGCCTGGTCGATGCCTTGCGGCTGGTCGAAGGCGCCTATGCGCTGATCGTCATGACGCCGCAGGGCATGATCGCCTGCCGCGACCCGCTCGGCATCCGGCCCCTTCAGATGGGGCGCATGGGCGATGCCGTGGTGTTCGCCTCCGAAACGGTGGCTTTCGATGTCGTAGGCGCGGAATTCGAGCGGCAGGTCGAACCGGGCGAGATGATCGAGGTCGATTTCGACGGCAATGTCACCAGCTTCCGTCCGTTCGGAGAGAACCGCTCGCGGCCCTGCATCTTCGAACATGTCTATTTCAGCCGTCCCGATTCGATCTTCGACGGGCGCAGCGTCTACGAGGCGCGCAAGGCCATCGGCGCCCAGCTCGCCATCGAGAACCCGTGCGAGGCCGACCTCGTCGTGCCCGTGCCCGACAGCGGTGTTCCGGCCGCCATCGGCTACGCTCAGCAATCGGGCCTGCCATTCGAACTGGGCATCATCCGCAGCCATTATGTCGGCCGCACCTTCATCCAGCCTTCCGACACCGCCCGGCATTCCGGGGTGAAACGCAAGCACAATGCCAATCGCGGCCTCGTGGAAGGCAAGCGGATCGTGCTGATCGACGATTCCATCGTGCGCGGCACGACCAGCCTGAAGATCGTCGAGATGATGCGCGATGCCGGTGCGAAGGAGATCCATTTCCGCGTCGCCAGCCCGCCCACGGCCCATAGCTGCTATTATGGCGTCGATACGCCCGAACGCTCCAAATTGCTGGCAGCGCAGATGGACGTCGCGCCGATGCGCGACTTCATCAAGGCGGACAGCCTCGCCTTCATTTCGATCGACGGTCTCTACAAAGCTGTCGGTCAGGAACCGCGCAATACCGGCTGTCCGCAATTCTGCGACGCCTGCTTCACCGGCGACTATCCCACGCCGCTGACGGATCTTGCCGGAAAATCGGACGATTCCGCGCAGCTCCCCTTCCCCGTCAACAAGGTCGCCTGAATGTCACAGGATACGGAAAACCCCGGCAAGCTGGCCGTCGTCACGGGCGCATCGCGCGGCATCGGCGCGGCCATTGCGAAAGCGCTGGCGGCCCAAGGCGTTCACGTCATCCTGACCGCCCGCGACGTCAAGGCGCTCGAAAATGTCGAGGATGCGATTCATGCCGCCGGTGGAAGCTCCACCATCGCACCTGTCGACCTGACCGAACCCGATGGCGTCGCCCGCCTCGCTGCAGCTATTCGCGGCCGGTGGGACGCTCTCGACTACCTCGTTATTTCAGGTGCTTACCTGCCTCATCTGACGCCGGTTACGCAGATCGACGCCAAGCAGTTCGGCCAGGCCATGACTGTCAATGTCATGGCGACGCAGGCCTTGCTGGCGAATTTCGACGCCATGCTGAAACGTTCGAAGGACGCCGTGGTGGTCGGCCTGACCAGCAGCGTCGGCGACAGTCCCCGTGCCTACTGGAGCGCTTATGGCGCCAGCAAGGCCGCGTTCGACAACATCCTGAGCTCCTACGCGCAGGAAGTTGAAAAGATTGGACATATCCGCGTCGCCATCATCGATCCGGGCGCAACCCGCACGGCGATGCGGGAGAAAGCCTATCCCGGGGAAGACCCGTCGACGGTGAAGCCGCCGGAAGCCGTCGCGGACAGGATCATCGCCTTGCTGGGTGAGGATTTCGCCACAGGCCACCGCGAGAGGGTTAATTCCGCTTAGGGAATAATGCTTACCGGCGAGTAAGCGCGCCTGCGCGACAGCCCGTCATGAGGTTTCGGGACCGGTCCTTTGCGGCCGGTTGCAATTCGCATGACAGGAGGCAGCACCCATGCTGCATACGCCAGACAGCTACGAAATCGCGTCGCAGGAAGATCGCTGCGCCCCGCGCACGAAGATCACGCTTCCCGGCAAGCTGCGGGCAAGCGGCAGCCGCGCCTTCCAGACAGTGGTCCACGACCTGTCGATCAGCGGCTTCAGCGCTGCGGCAGTCAACCGCATGTATGAAGGCCAGGTCTGCTGGCTGACCCTGCCCGGCCTGGAATCCCGCATGGCGAAGGTAGTCTGGTGGGACAGTTCCATCGTCGGTTGCGCCTTCACCGATCTGCTCAGCCCGATCGTGCATGACGACCTCATGGCCCGCCACGGCCACCAGTCGATGTTCCGCACCGACTGATATTCGGCTGGCGAAGGGACCGGCAGCGCGGCCCCCTCCCCTGCTCAGTCCGCCGTACCGGCGCCCGCGGCAATAGCTGCGAGCAGGCCGAGCCGTTCCATCGACTGCGCGCGGTCGCTGGCCTTTGGCCAATTGCTCAGGATCGCGACGACGAGGTCCTGTGACGGCATGATCGTGACGGATTGCCCGAAGATGCCCTGCGCCCCGAAATTGCCGCCGGGATAGGTCCACCACTGGTAGCCGTAGCCGAAGCCGGGCATTCCCATCGCCTCCCCGAAATCGACCTGTGCGCCGCCGGCAGCCTCGAACCAGCCATCGGGCACGACCCCATCACCGCCTTCGAGCGCGAACTGCCCGATCCGCGCATAGTCGGCGAGCCGCATGGACAGGCAGCAGCCCCCGATATTCCGGCCCGACAGGTCGATCTGCCAGAACAGCGACCCTTCCAGGCCTGCGGGATCGACAAGGTTATCCTTGGCATATTCGGCCAGCTTCATGCCGGTCGCGTTCTCCACCAGGACGCCGATCAGGTTCGTCTCGCCGGTCTTGTAGACCCATTTCTTCCCAGCCGGCGCTTCCCGCGGGAGGGTTTTCATATATTCGACGACCTGGTCTTCGCCGGGACCGGGCTGGGTGTCGAACATCCGTGCGACGTCGCTTTCGGGATCGGTGTAGCTCTCGTTCCACTTCACGCCCGACGTCATCGTCGCCAGCTGCTCGACCGTGATATCGTCGTAAGCGCTGCCGACAAGTTCCGGAATATATTTGGAAACCGCATCATCCATAGACGCGACATGCCCGTCCTTCACCGCCGCACCCAGCAGGGTCGATGTCAGGCTTTTCGCAACGGAAAAGCTGGTCCAGCGCTCGTCCGGTGCGAAACCCATGCCGTATTTCTCGTACCGGACCTTGCCGTCCTGCAGGACCATGACCCCGGCGATGTCGCCGCGTGCCATGTAGGCGTCGATGGCGGCGGCGGTATTCGCGGGCAGCGCTGCACCTTCGGGTAGTACGCGGGGATTGCCTGCGGGGGCGATTTCATAGCCGGGGAAGAAATCTTCCATTCGGCGGAAATTTGCAGCACGGGTTGCGTCGTCCCACGCCAGCACTGCTGCGCCTTCCAGGTCGATCCCCCCCTCGGGCATGGAGAAGGTGACCGGCCCTTCCTCCACTTGCGCCGCCGGAGCCGTTGCCGCCGGAGCAGCCCCGACCGTTTCCGGCTGGGTGTAGGCCGCGGCGCAGCCCGAAAGGGCCAGCGCTGCCAATACGCTCAAGCCTGCAAATGTCCTCATTGTCCTTCTCCCTCTCCCGTCAATTCTTCACCAGTGTGACCTGGTGCACGTCGATACCGCCCCCCCGGAAACCGCCTTCGCAATACATCAGGTAATACCGCCAGAGATCGACGAACCGGCGGTCGAACCCTTCCGGCAGCATACCTGCATCAACCGCCGCATCGAAATTGCGCCGCCAGAACCGCAGGGTCTCGGCATAGTCGAGGCCGAAATCGACCTGATCCTTCCATTCGAGCCCGTGTTCGCGCGCCAGTCGGCGGAACTCGGACGTCTTGATCAGCAGTCCGCCGGGGAAGATGTAGGCCTGGATGAAATCCGCGCTGGCGGCGTACTCCTCGAACAGGTCGTCGCGGAAGGATATGTACTGGATCGCGGCGCGGCCGCCATCCTTCAGATTGGCGGCGACGCTCGCCATGAAGGTCGGCCAGTATTCGCGGCCCAGCGCCTCGACCATCTCGACGCTGACGATGGCATCGAACGGCCCTTCCACGTCGCGGTAGTCCTGCATCCGGTAGTCCGGTCCGGGATGATGGCGGACCGCCCATTCCAGCTGCCGGGCCGACAGGCTGATGGCTGTCACATCTGTCCTGGCGCGGTGCATCCGGCCCGCCAGCCCGCCCCAGCCGCAGCCGATCTCGAGAACCGTCTTCGCCCCGTCGATCCGGTTTTCCAGCGCCTGCCACTTGGCATGCTGGGCCGGGCTCAGGCCTTTCTCGCCCGGCGGGAACAGGGCGCTGGAATACGCCATCGTCTCGTCCAGCCACGCAGCGTAGAAATCGTTGCCGAGGTCGTAATGTGCAGAGATGTTCTTCTGCGCGCCCTCATGCGTGTTGCGATTGAGCAGGTGCGCGGCCCGCAAGGCGCGGCGGAACGGCCCCTTTGCCCTCGCCGTGTTGCCCAGTGTGCCCGCATTTTCCACGAACATCGCAAACAGCGGCACGGGATCGGGGCTCCACCATTCGCCCGCCTCCCATGCCTGGTAGAGGCCGACGGATCCGTTGCTGGCGATACGCACCAGGGCATTCCAGCTCCTGAGTTCGAACACGCATTCGAAGCCGGGCGCATGACCGCCCAGCGTGCGCTTCGAACCGTCGGGCAGGGTTCCGTGGATCGTGCCCTTCACCAGCCCTGCGTCGATCCGGTCGAGCATCCTGCCGAGCAGCGGTGCGGCGAGACGGGCGAGCAAGCCGGGCTGCTTGGTGAAACGCCGGGCACCCTTTGTCAGGGACAAGGCCCTGTCTTTGTCCGGTTGCATGCGCGTCGCCATGCGCGGCCTATGGAGTCGGGACGCGAACCGTGCAAGACCTGCCATGGCAGACAATTGGGAGATCGTCCTGATGACATTGCAGATTGTCGGTGCGGCGCTCCCTCGAACTGGGACCCTTTCGCTCAAATTCGCGCTCGAAATGCTCGGGTTCGGCAAATGCTATCACATGAGCGAGCTCATCCTCCATCCGGAGCCCCGCTGGCGATGGACCTTCGCCCGGATGAAGCCTGCGCTGCTGGACCCCCTGTGGAACGAGTACCACGCCGCGCTGGATGCGCCCGCCTGCGCGCTGTGGAGCACGCTGGCGCGGCGCTTCCCCGATGCAAAGGTCATCCTGACAAGGCGCGACCCGGCGCGGTGGTATGAATCGGTGATGGAAACCGTCGGCAGTCCGGATCATGTGCGCTTCGTCTTGCGCTCTCCGCTGGCGCCGGCCGCGCTGGCCAACCCGCCTTTCGGCCTGCGATTGCAGAAAGATGCGATGATCCGCCATTTCGAGCGTTATGGCGAGCGCGTGCGCCGGGACATCGCGCCCGGGCGCCTGCTCGAATTCGAGGCACGGGACGGTTGGGAGCCGCTGTGCCGTTTTCTGGGTGTCCCTGTCCCGGACCGGCCCTTCCCCCATGTCAATGATCGCGCCACAATGATGGCGGTTCAGGGCGAGATGGACCTGACGCGATTGACCTTTGCGGAAATCCAGCGGGCAACGCGCGATTTCCTGGAGAGCCAGCGTCAGTCCTTGCTGTCGCGGTAGGCTTCCAGCGCCCGCTCGCGCGCTTCCTTGTGACCGATGATCTTCACCGGATAATCGCCGCGCTTGTCATCTGCCGGATCGTGGATGTCCTCATCGGACAGGTCGGCCAGTTCCGGCACCCATTCGCGGATATAGCCGGCGGCATCGAACTTCTCCGACTGGCTGAGCGGCGCCATGATGCGCGGGAACATGTTGCTGTCGACGCCCGTGCCGCTGACCCACTGCCAGTTGGTGCCGTTCGACGCGTAGTCGCCGTCTACCAGCGTATCCCAGAACCAGCGTTCGCCTTGCCGCCAGTCGATGAGCAGGTGCTTGATGAGGAAGCTGGCCGCGATCATCCGCACGCGGTTGTGCATCCAGCCGATATGCCACAGCTGGCGCATCCCGGCGTCGACGATCGGATAGCCCGTTCGGCCCTGCTGCCATGCTTCGAGTTCTTCCTGGATGATGTGACCGCGATTGGGGTTCCGCCACAGGACCTGCTCGTCGTAATCGCGGTAGCTTTCCTTCGGATAGTCCGGGAATTGCATAATCACGTTCTGCGCGTAATCGCGCCAGATCAGCTCCTTCTCGTAGGTCTTCCAGCCGCCGCTGCGCTTGTCGTTCAGCGCGTGCCAGATGGTGACAGGCGAGATTTCGCCCCAGTGAAGGTGCGGCGACATCTGCGACGTCTCGTCTTTCGAAGGCAGGTTGCGGCCTTCGTCGTACGTGCCGACCTCACCAGCCCACCAGTCCAGCCGCTCATGCGCCGCGTCCTCGCCTACCGACCAGTGATCGCGGAAGCCGCCGGCCCAGTCGGGCTTCGTCGCCAGCAGGTTCCATTCCGACAGGTCGTCGCTTTCCGGCATGTCGGACGGCTGCGAGATCGTGTCGGGCTCGGGCAATTCGTCGCGTGGAGGGAAGAGATCGAGCATCGCCTTCGAGAACGGCGTGTAGATCTTGTAGGGATCGCCGCTGCCGGTGGTCGCGGTGCCGGGCGGCATCAGGTAATTGCCGTCATGCAGCACGAGCTCGCACTCGCTGTCCTTCAATGCGTCGTGAAGGTCTTCCTCGGCCTCGCGATGCCAGGGTTCGTAGTGGCGATTGGCATGAATCGCGCCAGCGTTCGTTTCCTGCGCAATGCCCTGCAGCACGGAGACGCTGTCGCCCCGCCGCAGCACGACCTGCGCATTGCGGCGGCCATAGCTTTTCGCGAGATCCTCCAGCGAATGATGCAACCACCAGCGATGCGCGCCACCCAGCTTTCGATCGCCGGCGCGCTCGTCGTCGAGGATGTAGACCGGGATGACCGGCCCCTGCTGCGCCGCAGCATGAAGCGCGGGCTGGTCTTTCATGCGCAGGTCGCGTCGCAGCCAGACGATCTGTGGTGAAGTCATGCTATCCCCTTAGGCGAGGCAACGGGGTTAAAGCGCCGGTGGTTCCTCGCACTTCACATCCGGCAACGCGACCGTGAAGCGGTCCCGGGCACGCGGATCGTAGAAGCGGGCATCGCGGATGAGGATCGAACCGTCCGGAGCACGTTCGGCAAACGGTGAGCGAGACCAGAAAAGGAAAGCGCGGTACTCGCGGTAAAGGCGGTCGTCCTCCGGCTCCCCCGGGAAATTCAGGCACGGGGCGCCGATAACGGCCGGGCGCGTCATTCCGCCATGGAGCGAATATCCGGATTGCCGCCAGAGTCCGAAAGAACCTGCAATCACATCGCGTTTCCAGAACGCGACGGGCGGAGGGCTGGCAATGACCATTTCTTCGCTCAATGGCGGTTTGACTACGGAGCGTTCGGCGTCACGCGTGATGAGGCCGTTGGCGAGGATATACAGCCCGGCAGCGGTCAGCGCGATATGCGCGGGGCGCCGCCACTCACAGCCCCTTTTCTCGCGCCGCAGCGACCACCATGTCGCAACCCCCATCAGCGCCCAAAGCCACACGTCGATGATGAACAGCGTGTCGCCGTAGAACCAGCGGCTGGAAAACGGCTCCAGCAGGCGAATGCCGTAGACGTTGAGCCAGTCGAGCGCGGGGTGGGTCAGGCAGCCGATGAAGCTCAGTAGATAAAGCCATTTGAAGCTTACCGGCAGGCGTCCCTCGGGCCGCTTCCCGCGTTTCGCCTGCCATCGGTCGAAGCCCCACAGCAGCCCTGCCAGCACCAGCGGCAACAGCACCAGCGCAGGCGGCCCGTGCGTGATCCCGCGCCGAAAGCCGAGATGCTCCTGCCCTTCCAGCCAGAAAAAGCACGCTGCGTCTATATCGGGCAGGTTCGCCCCGATGATCAGCGCGGGCATGGCCAGCCCGGTCTTCCGCTTCAGCCCCGCCTGCCCGATCAGTGCGCCGACGAGGGAGTGGGTCAGATTATCCATCGACCGGGCGCTGGGTTACACCGGGTCCTGCGCCGTGCCGTCCACTGTCCAGGTCTGCCCGGTGCCGAGCAGCTTGGCGAGGTTCGCTTCCTTGCCCGCGCTTGCTTGCTCGCGCTCCGCCGCGACCGCGCTTTCGAAGGTCGGGGCCGGATCGTCGTAGAGAACGCCCATCGGCATGGGAAACTCGCCGAATTCCAGTTCCGACAAAAGGTGCGCCATGACACGGTTCTTCACGTCATGGACGCGCACCCCGGCGGACTGCCAGTCGTCATCAACAACATCGACGACCTTGAACGCGAGGCTCTCCGCATCGAAGGCAAGGCCCTTCACGCCGCCGGACTTCTCGCTGCCGAACAACATGGGCTCGCCGTCTTCGAGCCAAAGCTGGCGGTCCTCCGCACCCTTGGGCGCGGCGAAATCGTCGAACACGTCTTTGTTATAGACAATGCAGTTCTGGAAGATCTCGATGAAGGCCGCGCCCTGGTGCGCGTGGGCGGCGGTGAGAACTTCAGGCAGCTTCTTCGACACGTCGAAGCCGCGCGCCACGAAGCGCGCACCTGCACCCAGTGCGAAGGCACAGGGATTGGCCGGGTAATCGACGCTACCGATGGGACTCGACGGGCTCTTCGTGCCGACCCGACTGGTGGGCGAGGCCTGCCCCTTGGTCAGGCCGTAGATCTCGTTGTTGAACAGCATGATCTGCATGTTCACGTTACGCCGCAGCACGTGAAGCATGTGATTGCCGCCGATGCTGAGGCCGTCCCCGTCGCCGGTCACCAGCCAGATGTCGAGATCGGGATTGGCCAGCTTCACACCGGTAGCCAGCGCAGGCGCGCGGCCGTGGATCGTGTGGAAGCCGTAGGTTTCCATGTAATAGGGGAAGCGGCTGGAGCAGCCGATGCCGGAGATGAACACCGTGTTCGACGGGTCCGCTCCCAGCTGCGGCAACGTGCGCTGCACCGCCTTCAGGATTGCGTAGTCCCCGCACCCGGGGCACCAGCGCACCTCCTGATCGGTTTCCCAGTCCTTGAGCGTGGTTTCGATTTTTGCAGGAGCGTTCATCAGTTCGTCTCCGGGCTGGGCAGCTGGTCGTCATTGACCGCGACCTGCCCGCCTTCATTGCCGGGAATGTCGTCGAAAAACTTGGCGATCTCGGCTTCCAGCTCGGCGATGGCGAAGGGCTGGCCGCTGGTCTTGGTCAGCGGCTGCGCGTCGATCAGGAACTGGTCGCGCAGCACGGTCTTGAACTGGCCGGTGTTCATTTCCGGGACCAGAACATGGTCGTAGCCGCGCAGCAGATCGCCGAGATTGGCCGGTAGCGGCCAGATGTTGCGGACATGGATGTGTGCCACGTCGCAGCCTTTGGCGATGGCGCGGCCCACGGCCTGGTGGATCGGGCCGTAGGTGCTGCCCCAGCCGACCACGGCCAGCTTGCCCGAAGTGTTGCCGCGGCAGACCTCCTGGTCCGGCACTTCGACGCCCGACACCTTCTCGCGGCGCTGGTCGGTCATGGCCTGATGGTTGTCGGGCGCGTAATCGATGTGGCCGGTGCCAGCCGCTTTCTCGATCCCGCCGATGCGGTGCATCAGGCCGGGCGTGCCGGGCTTGATCCAGGGGCGAGCGCCCTTTTCGTCACGCGCATAGGGAAGCAGTTCGGCATCGTCGCCGCCGGGCTTCGTGTCCATGAACTTGGCTGGGAACGGATCATAGCTGGCGGGATCGGGCACCTTCCACGGTTCGGCCGCATTGGCGATATAACCGTCCGTCAGCAGCATGACCGGGGTCATGTATTTCACCGCAATGCGGCAAGCCTCGATCGCGCATTCGAACGCGTCGCCCGGGCTGCGCGCGGCGATGACCGGCATCGGTGCATCGCCGTTGCGGCCATAGACCGCCTGGTAGAGATCGCTCTGCTCGGTCTTGGTCGGCAGGCCGGTCGACGGGCCGCCGCGCTGCGAGTTGACGATTACCAGCGGCAGCTCGGTCATGATGGCAAGGCCCATCGCCTCGGTCTTCAAGGCAATGCCCGGCCCCGAAGACGAAGTGACACCCAGCGATCCTGCATAGCTCGCCCCGATGGCGGCGCAGATCGCGGCAATCTCGTCTTCCGCCTGGAAGGTGGTGACGCCGAATTCCTTCAGCCGCGCGAGGTGGTGGAGGATCGCGGATGCAGGCGTGATCGGATAGCCGCCGAAGAACATCGGCAGTTCGGCAAGCTGAGCGCCCGCAACCAGGCCGAGCGATACGGCCTCCGCGCCTGTAATCGTGCGGTAAAGGCCCGGCGCGCTTTCGACCGGCGGCATGGCAAGCTGTTTCAGCGGACCGGCAAGCTCCGCCGTTTCGCCATAGGCATGGCCTGCATCGAGCGCGGCGATATTGGCGTCGGCGATTTCCGGCTTGCGCTTGAACTTGTCGCGCAGCCACTGGTGGATTGGATCGCGCGGACGGTCGAACATCCACAGCGCAAGACCCAGCGTCCACATGTTCTTGGACCGCAGCGCATCCTTGTTGCCGAGGCCGAAGGGCTTGACCGCTTCGATCGTGCGTTCCGAAATGTCGAACGCCAGCAAATCGTATTTGGCGAGGCTGCCATCTTCCAGCGGGTTCGCCTCGTACTTCGCCTTTTCCAGGTTACGCTTGGTAAAGGCGCCGGTATCGGCAATCACCAGTCCGCCCGGCTTGAGCGAGGCGATGTTCACCTTCAGCGCTGCCGGGTTCATCGCGACCAGCACATCGGGTGCGTCGCCCGCGGTGTTGATCTGGCGGCTGCCGAAATTGATCTGGAAGGCCGACACGCCGAACAGCGTGCCCTGCGGCGCGCGGATTTCCGCCGGGAAATCGGGGAAAGTCGCCAGGTCGTTGCCTGCCAACGCGGTGCTGAGCGTGAATTGCCCGCCCGTCAACTGCATCCCGTCGCCGCTGTCGCCGGCGAACCGGACCACCACTGCTTCGGGAGTTTCCTGTGCGTCGTCGCGGGGAGCCGCCTGCGTTGCCATAAATCGTCCTGTTGTTCCGCGCACGCCCGCCCTGTTCCGGGAGCGCGGCCTTTCATGTGGCTGGCGACCTAGGTGCGCGTCCGGGGCGCGGCAATCAAGTTTTTCTGTGCCACTTGTCCATGACGGTTGAATTGCGAAGCGCGGGCGGCCTATCGCAGCGGTCAAAGAGAACAATCGCGAGGAGAGAGACCATGGCCGATATCGAACATTACGTGCGCGAGGATGTTCGCGGCTTCCTGGACATGCTGGAAGCCATGAACGGACAGGGCGTGGAGGAAGTCGGAGCCGTGCAGGGGCGCGAGCAGATGCGCGCAATGGGGGCCATCGCCGAAGCGCCGGCGCGCGAGATGGCCGTGCAGAAGGACCTGGTGTGCCCGGGACCGGCAGGCGACATCCCCTTGCGCTTTTACGACGTGAAGGAAAGCCGCGGCCCCTCTCCCGTCGTCCTGTTCCTGCATGGCGGCGGCTTCGTGATCGGCGACCTGGAGGTCTATAACAATCTCTGCACCGAGATCTCCCACGCACTCGACCTGCCGGTGGTGTCCGTCGATTACCGCCTTGCGCCGGAACACCCCTTCCCCGCCGCGCCCGACGATTGCGAGGCTGCGGCGCGCTGGGTCGCATCGGGGCCGTCGGAGCTTGGCTGCGATGTCACCGGCCTCGTGATCACGGGCGACAGTGCAGGCGGCAACCTGACGATTGTCACCACCAACCAGCTGATGGCCGACCCGGCAGAAGTGCCGGTGGTGGTGCAGGCGCCGATCTATCCGGTCGCCAGCGATGTGAGCCAGCATGACAGCTTTGCCAGCTTCGCCGACGGTTTCCTGCTGACGGGCGCGGCGATGGCATGGTTCACGGAGCAATATGCCGGACCTACCGACGATCCGCGCAACGTGCCCATCCTCGGCGACTGCTCGAACACGCCGCCGACCGTCATCTGCACCGCCGGGCTCGATCCCTTGCGCGATTCGGGCCGCGAATATGCCGCCCACCTGATCCAGCAGGGGACGGAGGTCAGCTATTTCGAATTCCCCGGCATCATCCACGGGTTCACGACGCTGAGGAAAGCGATCCCCAGCGGCCAGGCCGACCTGGAGGCCTTCCTCGGCGCGATCCGTGTCAAGCTGGAGCGCGCGGCAGCATGAACGAAGTGACCGCCTACCGCCCCTGTGCAGGCATCATGCTGTTCAACAGCGAGGGCAAGGTTTTCGCCGCCCAGCGGCTCGATTCGAAGAACCTCGGCGCTTGGCAGATGCCGCAGGGCGGGATCGATCCGGGCGAGGACCGGTGCGAGGCCGCTTTACGCGAGCTGGCGGAGGAAACCGGCGTTTCGGGCGACAAGGTCGAAATCGTCGCAGAAATGCCCAAGCCCGTCCGCTACGACCTGCCCGAAGACCTCATCGGCAAATTGTGGGGCGGGAAGTACCGCGGACAGGAACAGCACTGGTTCCTCGCCCGCTTTCTGGGCGAGGACAGCGACATCGACCTGGAAGCGCACGATCCGCCGGAATTCGAATGCTGGGAATGGGTCGAGCCCGAAAAGCTGCCCGACCTGATCGTGCCGTTCAAACGCGACGTCTATTCCGCCGTGGTCGAGGAATTCGCGCCCCAGATCGCCTCAGCGACCTGAGGTCCAGTGCGTCACCTGGCCGGCGGGATAATTGCCGGCAGCTGGCAGTTCGGTGATTCCGGCAGGACTCGTGTCCCGAAAATCCACAAGGAACTGGCGGCTTGATGGCAGGTCCGAACAATCGGCGCCGATGCCATCCAGCGGATATTCCGAAATGGACAGGAAAGCGCGCCCGTCGACGATTGTGACCGCGTCGATCTCGCGGTGCTGGCCCGGACGGGTAAAGTGCTTTCGGTACAAGACAGCGACAGGTTTGCCCTCGCCCTCCAGCCATTGGTCCAGACCCGCTTCGCCCTCCGGCGTAGGCAGGCGGGGTCCGTCGAACATGCGGTAGAATGCGCGCTCGTCGCGGGCCCACCACAAGCGCATCAGTTCGAACAGGGCAGCGAGCTGGCGCGCACCGCTGTCGGGCGGCGGGAGAGCGATGCTGCAAGCCTGCGCTGCCCCGGGAACCGCAGCGATGACCCCCGCTCCCAGGGCCAGCGCGGACCTGCGGGACAGGCCCGTCACATCAATTGCTTTGCGTGACCTGCGCGTCGGGCATGACGGCCTCTGCGGTCAGGACGCGTGGTTGCGGCCCCTGCGAGATGATCGCGGCCAGCTGGCGCGTTTCCGGGCAGCCGGCACCGCACAGCGATTCCAGCTGCGACAGGGTGGTTCGCGCTTTCTCGATCGCGCCTTTTTCGACCAGGGCCGCGCCCTTGCCGGACAGAGCCGCGTAGTCGTTGGGATCGCGGTCCAGCACCTCGCGGTAATAGGCGATGGCCTTGCCCTGCAGCCCTTCGCGGCGCGCCGCCTGCGCCAGATCGAGATAGATCGGTGTGTAGCCCGGATCGACGGCCAGAGCCGCCTCGAACGCGTCGATTGCAGCCTGCGGCTGCCCGCCGGCAAGCGCTGCGCGCCCTTCCGCGACAAGCTGCGCCGCGCGCGGTGCGGGTTCACGCTCAGCCCCGTAACCCACGCTCGCCTGCACGGCAAAAACCAGCGACAGGGCAGCGGCAGCAGGGACGAAACGCATCAGCAGGTCCTTCCAGCGAGAGAGGTCTCGCACAGGGTGTGTAGGGTCAGGTGCGACCATAGGTCACAGGCCTAACACGGCAATGCTGCACGGGCGATGAAAAATCCGTCGGTCCCGTCGTGAGACGGTGTCAGGCGCAAACCCTTCCCCCGCGGTTTGCCCGCGCCCAGCTTGCGCGTGTCCGCCTGCCATCCCGGCGCGCGTTCGAGGAACGCCTCGAACCGGTTTGCGCCTTCCTCGTCCAGCAAGGAGCAGGTGACGAAGATGATCCGCCCGCCCGGCCGCACGAGCTCCGCCGCGATGTCCAGTAGCTTGTCCTGGATACCGGCATACCGGTCGAGGCTGCGCGGATCGAGCCGCCACTTCGCCTCGGGCTTGCGGCGCAGCGTGCCGATACCCGAACAGGGCGCATCCACGAACACGCAGTCGGCCGCCCGGCGATACTGGCCGAGTGCGTCCATCTCGCGCCCCGCATCGAGAAGCACGGTTTCGATCAAGCCTGCCCCTGCCCGCTCGGCACGCGGGGCGAGCCTGGACAGCCGGCTGCGGTCCGTATCGCTGGCAACCAGCGTGCCGCGGTTCTCCATCGCCGCTGCCAGCGCCAGGGTCTTGCCCCCTGCCCCGGCGCACAGGTCGATGACGGTTTCGCCCGGCTTCACCTCCGCTGCGAGGCAGGCATACTGGCTGCCCAGATCCTGAACCTCGATTTTTCCTTCGCGATATTCCGGCCATTGTTCGACCTGCGTGCCCTGCTCGAAACGCAGCGCCTGCGGCGGGGCGAGATGTTCGCCCGCGACCGGCAGTTCCAGTCCTTCGCGGTCGGCCTTCAGCGCATTCACGCGCACGTCGAGCGGCGCGCGGCCAAGCAGGGCTTCCTGCGCCGCCGCATCGACGCCGGATGTGGCCAGGCGTTCGACCAGCCATTCCGGCGCCACGCCGCCCTGCGCCGGTTTCTCGTTCCGGCCGATGGCAGGCGGGCCATATTGGGAGCCATCGAACAGCGCCGCTATGGTCTCGTCCATTTCTGCCAAACGGAGCATGGCGACCCGGCCGGTCTTGGGGATCGGGCCGCAGGCACGGATGGCGGAATAGACAAGTTCGCGCACTGCGCGGCGATCCTTGCTCCCGGCATAGCGATTGGACTTCGCCCAATTGGCGATGATCCTGTCGGCAGGCGCACCGTTATTGCGCGCGCCGTCAATCACATTGTCCAGTATCTCGATTGCCGCCTGAACGCGGGCCGCGGGGGTCATCGGTTTACCTGCCTGCTGGCGGAACGGGGTTCAGCGCGTGGGATAATTGGGTGCCTCTCTGGTAATCGCGACGTCATGGACGTGGCTTTCGGTCAGGCCCGCGCCGGTAATGCGGACGAATTGCGCGCGGGTGCGCAAGTCCTCGATCGTCCTGCTGCCGGTGTAGCCCATGGCCGCCTTGATCCCGCCGACCAGTTGGTGGACGGTATCCTTCGCCGGCCCCTTGTAGGGGACCTGCCCTTCGATCCCTTCGGGTACCAGTTTCTGCTGGCTGATGTCCTGCTGGAAATACCTGTCGGCACTGCCGCGCGCCATGGCGCCCACGCTGCCCATGCCGCGATAGCTCTTGTAGCTGCGCCCCTGGTAGATGAACGTCTCGCCCGGCGCTTCCTCGGTCCCGGCAAGCATCGACCCGATCATCACGCTGGAACCGCCGGCCGCCAGGGCCTTCGCCGCATCGCCGCTGGTTCGAAGACCGCCATCGGCAATGACGGGCACGCCCGATTTCGCCGCTTCCTCGGCGCTGTCCATGATCGCGGTCAGCTGCGGGACGCCTACGCCTGCCACCACCCGCGTGGTGCAGATGGAGCCCGGCCCGATGCCGACCTTCACGCCGTCCGCCCCTGCGCCGACCAGCGCCTTCGTCGCTTCTGCCGTCGCGACGTTCCCGGCGATGACCTGGACCGAATTGCTGAGTTTCTTCACCCGCTCGACCGCCTTGCCGACATCGGCATTGTGGCCGTGTGCGGTATCGATCACGACGACGTCGACTTCCGCGTCGATAAGGGCCTGTGTGCGGTCGAAACCCTTGTCCCCGACCGTGGTCGCCGCAGCCACGCGCAGGCGGCCGCTTTCGTCCTTGGTCGCGTCGGGATAGGCAACCGCCTTCTCGATATCCTTCACCGTGATGAGGCCGACGCACTTGCCGCCGTCATCCACCACCAGCAGTTTCTCGATCCGGCGCTGGTGCAGCAGGCGGCGCGCCTCTTCCTGACCGGTGCCGAGCGGCACGGTGGCGAGGTTCTCCGTCGTCATCAGCTCGCGCACGGGCTGCTGCGGGTTTTCCGCGAACCGCACGTCGCGATTGGTCAGGATGCCGACCAGCTTGCCGCCGCGATCGGTCACCGGGATGCCGCTGATGCGGTTCTGCGTCATCATCTCCTGCGCCTGGCCCAGCGTCGCGTCGGGCGAGATGGTGATCGGGTTCACCACCATGCCGCTTTCGAACCGCTTGACCGCGCGCACTGCGGCACATTGTTCCTCCACCGTCAGGTTGCGATGCAGCACGCCGATCCCGCCCAGTTGCGCCATGGCAATCGCCATGTCCGCTTCGGTAACGGTATCCATCGCGCTGGAGACGACGGGGATGTTGAGGCCGATGGCCTTCGTCAGCATGGTCCGCGTGTCGGCCATGGAGGGGAGGACGTCGCTTTCCGCCGGACGAAGCAATACGTCGTCGAAGGTAAGGCCGAGGGGAATTTCGCTGCGTGACACGATGCGCCTTTCGCCCGCTGTCCGGGCCTGCATGGGGAGAGAATCGTGCAGCGCCCTCTAACCCCTGCGCGCCTGTCCCGCTAGGCCTGTCGTGTCAGTCGTCCCCGACGGGGTAGCTGGTGGTGCTGCCGAAATGGCGGAGCAGGTCGACATGGAGCAAGGTGTCCTGCGCCGCACCGCCCAGTTCGACGTGATCGCCCCATTCGTCGGTCGCGCGGTGGTAATGCGTATCGACGAAGGAATTGATGACGGCATCGCTTGCGAAACTGCTGGAGACCAGCACCGACGGCACGTCGCGGCGGAGCAGCACATACCCGTCCTGCCGCGGGACCCAGCGTTCCTGCTGCGGGCGGATCGACAGCCGCCTGCCCGCCGCCTTCACCACTTGTTCGATCCCCCTGTCGAGCGCGGTCTGTCCCCAGCCGAGCACGGCGACGGGCGTCCCCTCGGGCGCGATAGCGGTCGAATCCAGGTTGAATGCGGCAACGATCGTAGGCAGCGGCGTCGGCGGGTCTTCGGCAAAGGCCCTTGCCCCGACCAGCCCGGCTTCCTCGCCCGTGGTGGCGACGAAATAGATATCGCGCTCTGCCGGGCCGCCTTCCGCCATGCGGCGCGCGATTTCCAGCAGCGCGGCGACCCCGCTCGCATTATCGACTGCCCCGTTGCACAGGCGGTCGGGCGCGGCGGGCGGACCGCAATTGCCCAGATGGTCCCAATGTGCCGTCAGGACGACGGCTCCGCTACCGATCTGCGTGCCCGGCAGGCGGGCCACGACATTTGCGCTGGATAGTGTCTCCACGCCTTCCGGCAGGTCGATACCCATCTGCCGGTACCGTTCCACCGGGATTTCGACCTGCTGCTCCCACGACCTGCGCATGCCCGCCTCGAGGCCGTAGGATCGCAGCGCCGAGACGATGTAAGCGCGCGTCTTCCGGTCGCCTTCGCTGCCGGGCAGGCGTCCTCCGTATTCGGCGCGCGAAAGCTCCGCTATATGGCCGCCGAGCGCGGTCCGGACCAGCGCAAGCTCGCCTGCATCGTGGGTCACGGTCTTGCAGGACGCAAGGGCGAGCGCGAGCAGCACTGCGATTGTTCTTCTCATATCCGTGCCCCCTGCGCCCGAGCCGCCGCTATGCCAAGCTGGCTATTCGGCCGTCCAACCGCCATCGACGCTCCAGTTCGCGCCGGTCACATTGCCCGCTTCCTCGCGGCACAGGAACACGGCGAGCGCGCCGATTTCTTCCGGCTGGACGAATTTCTTGGTCGGCTGTTTCGCGAGCAGGACATCGTTGATGACCTCTTCCCGGCTCAGACCGCGGGCCTTCATCGTGTCGGGAATCTGCCCCTCGATCAGCGGGGTCCAGACATAGCCGGGGCTGATGCAATTGGCCGTCACCCCGGTCTGCGCCAGTTCCAGCGCGATGGTCTTGGTAAAGCCTGCGATGCCGTGCTTGCTCGCATTGTATGCGCTCTTGAAAGGGGATGCCACCAGCGAGTGCGCGCTCGCCGTGTTGATGATGCGGCCCCAGCCCTTCGCCTTCATCCCGGGCACGGCATGGCGCACCGTGTGGAAGGCCGCAGTCAGGTTCAGAGCGATGATCCTGTCCCACTGCGCGGGCGGGAACTCGTCTACCGGCGCGACGTGCTGCATGCCTGCGTTGTTGACCAGGATATCGATTCCGCCCGCGTCCTTCATCATGGTTTCGATGGCATCGGCATCGGTCAGGTCGGCGGCGGAATGGCTGGCCGACAATTCCTGCGTCAGCGCGGCGATCTCGCTTTCGTCGCCAAAGCCGTTGAGGACGATCTCGGCCCCTTCGGCATGGAGAGACCGCGCGATGGCGAGGCCGATCCCGGACGTCGAACCGGTGACGAGAGCGCGTTTGCCGGACAGGAACATTGAAGGCCTCTTGGGGTTTGCTGTGAAAGGGTCGGACCAAGCTATTGGGAAATACCGTTTTGCGGCCTATGCACGGCGTGTCCAGTCCCAACAGGGTCAAGGCAATCACTCCAGGGGGAATATAATGCGGCTCAATCCGTTCAATACCGGCAATATCAATGTCCGATCGAGCGGGGGCGGCGGCGGTTTTCCCGGCGGTGGCGGCGGAAAGATCGGCTGCGGCACGATCGTCCTGGCGGCCATCGGTGCGCTGGTCTTCGGTATCAATCCGATGCAGACCATCGGCGTCGTGGAAAGCGTGCAGCAGACCACCGGCGCAGGAAGCGGGCAGGCCAGCACGAACGAGCAGGAAATCTGCACCCGCGGTCCCTACGCGACAGAGGCCTGCAATGCCCTGCAATCCCTTAACCAGACATGGGCGCCCGAATTCCAGCGCGCCGGGATCCCGTTCGAACAGCCGGTTCTGGACCTTTATACGGGGGGCGGCGTGCGGTCGGGCTGCGGCAATGCGCCGGCAGCGGCAGGCCCGTTCTACTGCCCCGCCGACAAGGGCATCTATATCAACACCGGTTTCTACGACACGCTGGAACAGCGCATGGGCGCAGGCGGCGATTTCGCCCGGCTATACGTCATGGCGCATGAATACGGCCACCATATCCAGAACCTGACCGGCCTGGCCGGGCAGATCCGTAGCGCACAGGCGCAAAACCCGCGCCGCTCCAACGAATTGCAGGTACGCATGGAATTGCAGGCGGATTGCTATGCCGGGGTCTGGGCGGGCAAGAACCGCAACCTGATCGAGCCGGGCGACATGCAGGAAGGCCTGCGCGCGGCCAGCGCCATCGGCGACGACACGCTGCAGCGGCAGGCCGGACAGCGGGTCAACCCGGAAAGCTTTACCCACGGAACCAGCCAGCAGCGCATGGACGCCCTGCGACGCGGTTTGGAGAGTGCAGATGATACGGTGTGCGATGCCTATTTCCAGAACCTGTAAGACAGCACTGGGCGCGGCGCTTGCGGCGCTGCTCGCCATCCCGGCCAGCGCGCAGGACGACGAGATCGTCACTGACGGGCCGAACATGCGCGACGTGGCGCGAACGCCGCTCGATATCCTGAATATCGATCCGCAGGACATTCCGCCCGTCCTGCTGGAAGCAGTGGCGAACCCCTATGCCAGCGATACGCTGACGGGCTGCGCGGCGATCAATGTCGAGATTACCCGCCTGACCCGCGTGCTGGGCCCCGACTTCGATACGCTGGCGAAGCAGGAAGGCCTGACGCCCGAAAAGGTGGCGCAGGGCGCCATCGGCTCCCTCATTCCCTTTCGCGGCATCATCCGCGAGGTGACCGGCGCCGCCGAGCGCCAGCGCTCGCTGGAAACCGCGATCCTGGCAGGGTCCACCCGCAGGGGGTATCTGAAGGGACTGGGGCTGAGCCAGGGTTGCATGGTTCCGGCCCGCCCGATCTCCACCGCGCCCGTCCCGCAGGAGGTCATCACAGCTGCGATCGAGGAAGGGGACGAGGACTAGAGCCCCCGCCCCTTCGCATCGTCGCTGCGTCTGCCGATCAGGCAGCGGCGGTCAGCCTTCCTCTTCCGACATCGGTTCCGCGTCCTTGCGTCCACCGACGCTCGACCAGTCGATGCCGCGGGTCGCATACATCACCCCTGCGAGCGCGAAGAACAGCAGCACCGATCCGACCAGCAGGGAATAGGCTTCCAGGCTGAGCAGGACGTAAAGCGCGGCATAAAGCCCCAGCAGGATAGCCCCGACCGTGAAGGCCCGCTTGCGCGTACCGAGCACCGCCGCGCTGTAGGCAGTCAGCAGTCCGACGATGGCGATCGTCGCGCCTGCGAAGGCTGCGGCGAATCCGATGACCTCTGCGAAAGCCAGCAGCAGCACGAAGAACAGAACCAGCCCTGCCCCCGTCAGGAGGTATTCCGCCGCTGCCACGCGCGCCCCAGCGACGAGGTCGAACATCAGGAACGTCAGGAAGGTGAAGCCGATGACGAGGAAGCCGTATTTCACGCTGCGGTCCACCTGGCTGTAGAGATCGACCGGTTCCACCAGCCGCACCTCGGCATTTTGCGCGGGGAAGCTCGCCTCGCCGTAACCCCTCATCTCTGGCGCAGGCGGTGGAGGCGGCATGGGGATCGACCCTGCATTGACCACGATGCCGGTATCGCTAGTCGAGGCAAGCGAGCGGCCTAGCGCAAGGTTCGCGACCGACCAGTTCGCCTTGAACCCGTCATCGCCGATGGAGCGGGTATCCGGCAAAAAGCCGCCGGCGAAGCTGGGATGGGCCCAGGTGGATTCGACCGACCATTCGGTTTGGCCGCCATTGGGCACGAGCGACAGGGCCCGGCTGCCGCGCAGGGTGAAGTTGTAATCGAGCACGAGCGGCCGCTCGCCGTCCCATTCCACATAACCGTGGAAGCCCGAGCCGCCGCTCTCCATCGGCCCCCTGCCCGGTTTTAGCGCCACCGTCTCGCCGCCGACCTGTGCCGAGGCATCGCCTTGCAGGCCGCGCGGATCGGACACGCCGAAGCGTAGCTCACTTTCCGCAAGGCGAAGCGAGGATCGCTCCACGTCCAGCCGGTCCAGATCGTCCGGCAGGACGAAGCGCGCAGCGCCGTTGGTCGCCGCCAGATAAGTCACGGTTTCGTAAATCGACTTGCGCCGCACCTCCGGCTCCAGATCGGTGGTAACGCGGTGCAGGCTGGGGGCGATGACAAGTTCGCGCCGGCTGGTCACCTGGCGGGTCACGACCTGCCCGCCGCGGTTCTCCGTCTGGGTCGTCACCTCGTCATAGGGCACGACCAGCACCGGCCCACTGAGCATCTGCGGCCCGCCCCAGCCTTGCGTGATACTGTCCTGCGCGGTGCGTGCCTGGTGCTGCCTGTCGTTCACCAGGGCATAGACCATCAGCAACGGAACCAGTAGGACGAAGCCGACCAGTCCGACGAACAGGAGCTTGATCCCGGGCGATCTCTGTATTCTCATGACTCTCTCCGCAACGATGAACCGTGCTTTGAGAGCGACGAAATGAATGTCTTTTGAATGGCGGAAACAACGATCCCGCAGCATCGAACCGGCCCGGCCAGACCTTTCCCTGTCATGCCCACGATTGACGAAGACATCCGCAACCTGATCCTGTCCTCCGCGCAGCTTCGCTTGATCGGCTCGGTCGACGAGGCGATGTTTGCAGAGTTTCGCAACCAGCTATCGGCGGTCCCCGGCGACGGGCCGCGCGTCATTGCGCTGACCACGCTGGGCGGCAATCCGGAAGTCGCGCGGGCGATGGGCGACGATCTGCGACTGCTGCGCCATGCGGGGCGGGAAATCTATTTCCTGAGCAAGGCGGCCGTCTATTCCGCGGGCGCGACCTTCATGGCGAGCTTCCCGATTGCCAATCGCTTCCTTGCCGATGGATGCAGCCTGTTGCTGCACGAGCGCCAGATCGCCAAGTCGATCAACCTGTCCGGCCCCTTGCGCAGCTGCACCGCGCTGCTGAAGGCAGCACTCAACCAGATAGAGCATTCCATCCACATCGAGGAACAGGGCTTTCGCGCCATCGTCGACGGAAGCGATGTCGATTTCGAGGAGCTGCGCGAAAAAGCGCCGGACAACTGGTATATCGACTGCAATGAAGCCGAGAAACGCGGATTGATTGCCGGCGTGATCCGAGGCTTCAGCAGACCTCCGCGGTGTCCTGCGGCAGCGGCCCCGGCGGGATGCGCGCTTCGCTGAGATGGAACGGGTCGCTCGCGAGGCTGTGATTGTCGCCATAGGCCGCCGCTAGAATCGCATAGAGCGCCGGATCGTAATCCGCGACGTCGCGGTGGTTCAGGATCTGCCTGCCATCGAAGGCCTGCAACCGGTTGCTGTCGAACCAGAACTGCGTGCCTTCCGCCCAGTATTCCTGCACCGTGGTGACGGTGTATTCGTCCTTCCACAGTCCGTTCGCCAGGGCATTGGCGTAGGCTGCTTCTACCTGCCGGTAGAGCGCCGGGTCCGCGCCCTCTACCGCGAACAGGACATTGTGCGCGAATTCGTGGACGAAGATCGTTTCCCCGAAATAACGGCTGGAACGCAGCCCCAGAATATCTTCCTCGCTGCCGACGGTTCGCGGTCCGCCGATACCGCGCGCGCGGGCATTCCAGTACGCGGCAACGGTCAGGGATCCGATGCGTTCGGAGTAATGCTTGCGCTCGCAGCGGGTCAGGCGGGGGTCGTCCGGCGAAGGCTTGGTCCAGTGCGCGTTTTCCGGCACGTCGAGAATGGTTTCCTCCTCGGCGATGATAGCAACGCGGTAATCGTTCGCGGCGAGCCAGCGCGCCAGATCGGGCCGGTGGGCAAGCATGCCCCCCACCATGGCCTTCGCCGCCGTAAGCGCCGCCGGATCGGTGGCGACGGAGGCGCGGATGGGGATGCCAGCTGCCTCGACCTGCTGGGTGTAGAAACGGCCTTCCCCACTTTCGCCCGATGCAGGAAGCGAGGTTGTGCAGGCAGCCACCATGGCGGCGGTTACGAAAAGAGGCAGGGAGCGCTTCATTGCCGCCTCTGGTAGCCTGAGCTCCATGAACATACGATTCGCAGCCCTCGCCGCCCTCGCCCTTCCCGCTTCGCTGTGGGCGCAGGAGCCATCACCCGCCTCCCAGCCCGGCATGGAACCGGGCACCGCCGCCGAAACGGTCGACGTGGTGCTGGAGACGACCATGGGCGATATCGTCATCGCGCTGGAGACCGAACGCGCGCCGGTCACTGCCGGGAATTTCCTGCGCTATGTCGACGAGGACCGCTTCGACGGGACGGTCTTCTACCGCGCCATGCGACTGGACTGGGGCGATCAGCCGAACGGTCTGGTGCAGGCAGGGACACAGAACGACCCGGAGCGCATTCTTGGCCCGATCGCGCACGAGCCGACCACGCAAACCGGACTGACCCATTCGCGCGGTGCGCTGTCGATGGCGATGGGCGAGCCGGGCACGGCGACCGGCGATTTCTCGATCCAGTTGCAGGACAATCCCGGCATGGACGCCGACCCGGCCTCGTCCGATCCCGTCTGGCAGAACGGCTATGCCGTGTTCGGCTTCGTCACGGATGGAATGGACGTGGTGGAGGCCATTCACGCAGCGCCGGTCGATCCCGACAAGGGCGTGGGCTGGATGAAGGGCCAGATGCTGGCCGAGCCTGTCGAGATCGTCGAGGCCAGGCGGCTGGAGGAATAACCTCCGCCGCCCGGCCCGGCGATACTCAGTAAACGCGCTTCTTCGGTTCGATATAGGTCGCGTCGTCGGTCAGCGTGTATTCGTGGACCGGGCGATAATCGATCTTCATGTCGCCCTTGCCCGCGCCCTTCGCGCCGCCGCCCCAGCCATCGAACCAGGCGATGGTGTGCTTCATCCATTGCTTGTCGTCGCGCTCGGGATAATCCTCGTGCGCGTGGGCGCCGCGGCTTTCCTTGCGGTTGTCGGCGCTCGCAATGGTGACGCTGGCCTGCGACATCAGATTGTCCAGTTCCAGCGTTTCGATCAGGTCGCTGTTCCAGATCAGGGAACGGTCGGACACCTTGATGTCCGCCATCGTCAAGTTGATCTCGGCCAGGTGCTTCTTGCCGGCCGCCAGCGTTTCCGTGTCGCGGAAAACGGCGCAGTGCTTCTGCATCGTCTTCTGCATGTTCTCGCGGATGCGGGCCGTCGGCAGATCGCCATCGGCATGGCGGAAATGGTCCAGGCGGCCGAGCGCGAGGTCGCTGCTGTCCTTCGGCAGCGCGTCCTGCGAGGCGTTCGGGGTCAGGGTTTCCTTCAGGTGCAGGCCGGTCGCACGGCCGAACACGACGAGGTCGATCAACGAGTTCGAACCGAGTCGGTTGGCCCCGTGCACCGACACGCAGGCCGCTTCGCCGACGGCGTAGAGGCCCGGCACGACCTTGTCCGGATCGCCCGCCACACCGGCCACGACCTGGCCGTGATAGTTACACGGGATGCCGCCCATGTTGTAATGCACGGTCGGCGTCACCGGCAGCGGCTGGCGGGTCAGGTCGACGCCGGCAAAGATCTTCCCGCTTTCGGTAATGCCGGGCAGGCGTTCGGCCAGCACGTTCGGGTCGATATGGTCGAGATGGAGGTGGATGTGATCCCCTTCCGCCCCGTGTCCGCGCCCTTCGCGCATTTCCAGCGCCATGGAACGGCTGACGACATCGCGGCTGGCAAGGTCCTTTGCCGACGGGGCATAGCGTTCCATGAAACGCTCGCCTTCGGAATTGGTCAGGTAACCGCCCTCGCCCCGCGCGCCTTCGGTGATGAGGACGCCCGCGCCGTAAATGCCGGTCGGGTGGAACTGCACGAACTCCATGTCCTGCAGGGGCAGGCCGGCACGCAGGACCATGCCACCACCGTCGCCGGTGCAGGTATGCGCGCTGGTCGCGGTGTAATAGCAGCGGCCATAGCCGCCGGTCGCCAGAACCACGGCCTGCGCCTTGAAGCGGTGGATCGTACCGTCGTCGAGACACATGGCGATCACGCCGCGGCACACCTTGCCGTCGGGCGTATCTTCCATGATCAGGTCGAGCGCGAAATATTCGATGAAGAAGTCCGCGTCATACTTCAGGCTCTGCTGGTACAGCGCGTGGAGCATGGCGTGGCCGGTACGGTCGGCGGCGGCGCAGGTACGCTGCACCGGCGGGCCTTCGCCCATGTTCTGCATGTGACCGCCGAACGGACGCTGGTAGATCGTGCCGTCCTTGTTGCGGCTGAACGGGACGCCTGCATGCTCCAGCTCGTAAACGGCCTGCGGCGCTTCACGCGTGAGATATTCGATCGCGTCCTGGTCGCCCAGCCAGTCGGCACCCTTCACCGTGTCGTACATGTGCCACGACCAGTGGTCGGGCGTATTGTTGCCGAGGCTGGCCGCGATGCCGCCCTGCGCTGCGACCGTGTGGCTGCGCGTCGGGAAGACTTTCGAGATATTGGCGGTCTTCAGCCCCGCTTCGGCCGCGCCCATCGTGGCGCGCAGGCCGGAGCCGCCGGCACCCACGACGACGACGTCGAACTGGTGCTCGATAATGGAGTAAGCGGGCGTGGTGTTCGTTTCGGTCGCCATCAGGCGGCTCCTCCAAGGGCGAGGCTCACGACACAGAAGATGCCGAAAACGCCGCCCGCAATGACAGCAAGGTTGAGAAGGGCGAGCACGGCGAATTTCGTGCCTGCCTCGTGGACGTAATCTTCGATCAGGACCTGCAGGCCCAGCCGGGCGTGCCAGAACACGCTGATGATCAGCAGGACCATCGCCGCTGCGGAAACCGGCCCGGACAGCCATTCGGTGACCGTCGAATAGCTCATGTCGGGCATCAGCAGGATGCTGGCGATGAACCAGATCATCAGCACGACATTGCCGATCGCGGTGAAGCGCTGGATCAGCCAGTGATGCGCGCCTTCGTGGGCGCTGCCGAGACCGCGAACGCGGCCGATGGATGTTCCGTTACCCATGGTGCGTGCCCCTTAGAAAAAGACGACCAGCGCCCAGAAGGCGGCGGTCAGGATGATGGCGATGACGGGCGACAGGATCGACCACAGCTTGTTCGTGTCGAGTTCGTACCCGGCCCCGATATCGAGGACGAAATGGCGCAGGCCGCTCATCATGTGGGTGAAGAATGCCCAGGTCAGCCCAACCAGCACAAGGTAGCCGATGGGCGAGGTCATCACCGTCTGGAAAAGACCGTAGGCGTCCGGCCCGCTGGCCATCGCACCCAGCCACCAGAGGAACACAGCCAGGCCGACGATCGCCATCCCGTCGCCGGTGATCCGGTGCAGGATGGAAACCAGCATGTGCGGCCCCCATTTCCAGATTTGCAGGTGCGGGGATAGCGGTCTGTTGGCCATGGCAATCGATCTTCTTCTTCGCGTGGCGCACGTCTGCGCGCGCGTGGATGTGACAGGTCTTGCATCGCCACTTAGCGAACCGTGCCATCCATGCAAGCAGGGCCTATGGCCATGGGGGCGGTTTTCCCGCGCGTTATGACCGAAACGGGCGAGAAGCTGAGCAGGCTGGCCTCGACAGGTGCGGCCCAGTCGTTAGGGAGGGATGCCATGACGACCATACTTCTGACAGGTTCCAGCAGGGGGATCGGCGCTGCCGCGCTTCGCGCCCTCGAAGGCCGCGGCTGCACGGTAATCGGCCACTCCACGCGCGGCGGGGACGCCATGATCGCCGCCGATTTCACCCAGCCCGGTGCGCCGCACATGCTATGGGAGGAAGCAATGGAGATCGCTGGCGGTTCGATCGACGTCGTCGTCAACAATGCGGGCCTGTTCGATCCCAATCCGCTGAACTCGGCGGACATTCGCTGGCTCGACGCGTGGGAGGACACGCTGCGGATCAACCTCACATCGGCCGCCCAGCTCAGTCGGTTCGCCGTGCGGCACTGGCTTGACGCTGGCAGGCCGGGACGCCTGGTCCATGTTGCCAGCCGTGCCGGACATCGCGGCGATTCCCCGGCACACTGGCATTATGCCGCGGCGAAAGGCGGTATGCTGGCCCTGCACAAGACCATTGCCCGCGCCCACGCCGCCAACGGCATCATGAGCTACGCCATCGCCCCCGGTTTCACCGATACGTCCATGGCGGGCGATTATCTCGCCAGCCGGGGCGGGCCGGACCTGCTGAAGGATATTCCGCTCGGCAAGGTGGCCGAGCCGGAGGAGATCGCCACCCTGATCGCTTTCTGCGCGCTCGACGCCCCGCCCAGCCTCACCGGCGCAACGCTGGACGCCAACGGCGCCAGCTACGTCAGGTAGGAACGGACATTTATGCCAAGCTGGAAATACTCCATCCACGGCCCGAAAACGGTCGTCACCGATGCGCTGGCGATGCAGGAAATGGCGCTCGACTGGGATGCCGAGATCGTCGTCTCCGGCCGCGAAATTGCCGAGGACCGGCCCGACGACTGGGTGTTCGAGGCATGGCTGCCGCGCAAGCCGAACGCCGCCGACCGCAAGGCGCTGGGCGACCTGTTTACAGATGGAGCACCGCCTGCCGAGACCGAGAAGCTGGAGGATGAGGACTGGCTCACGCTGAGCCAGCAGGGTGTCGATCCGATCCGCACCGGGCCTTTCCATGTCCGCACGCCCGACCACCCTGCCCCAGGCGATGGCTCGATCCCGCTCGTCATCCCGGCGAGCCAGGCATTCGGCACAGGCCAGCATGAAACGACCGCCGGTTGCCTCGCCATGATGGCCGCCATGCGGACACGCGGCGTGCGCCCCCGCGCCCTTGCCGATATCGGGACCGGAACCGGTCTGCTGGCGTTCGGCGCGATGGCGCTCTGGCCTGCGGCGCAGGCGACCGCATCGGATATCGATCCCGTGTGCGAGGACGTGGTGCTGGACAATGCGGCGACCAACGCCGTGCCTCTGGGATCGAAGGCAGGCGAGCTGCTCGTCCTGACTGCCGACGGGATGCATGATCCGCTGCTGGCAGCGCGCGGACCCTACGACCTGCTGGTGGCCAATATCCTGGCCCGGCCCCTGATCGAGATGGCACCCGACTTTGCCGGCAGCGTCGTGCCCGGCGGCCATATCGTCCTGGCCGGACTCCTGGAGACGCAGGAGAAAGCCGTGCGCGCCGCTTACCTGCGCGCAGGGTTCCGTTTCGCAGGCCGCATCGTGAACGGCGACTGGTCGATCCTGTGGCTACGCAGAAGGCGGCACGTCTAGGACGGGCTTTCTGGCATCCCTCCGGTCACGCGCCCGTGATAGGCCGCGATGGCGCCGACGACTTCGTGCATCAGGTCCATGCGTTCGGGCACGGGCCGGGCCGTCCTGCCGATCATGACCGCGACCGAATACCGCTTGCCGTCGGGCGCGGTCAGGATGCCGACATCGTTGTATCCGGCCTGCTCTGCCGGTCCGCCGACAGGCTTGGGGTCGAACACCTGCCCCGTCCCGGTCTTGTGGCCGATCGACCATTCGGGCGGCAATCCGCCCTTCAGCCGGTTCGGTCCGCTCTTCACATCGTCCAGCAGGGCGAGATAGGCGTCGGTACTGCCGCGCGACAACAACTCGCCCTTCGCCAGCTTCGCCAGCGCACTGGCGATCGCCACCGGCTGCGCCCCGTCGACCGGGTCGGCGACATAGGCATCGAAGGCCGGTTTTCGCACGGCGTCCGGCACCTCGTCCCGGACTTCGAAGAAGGTCTTGCCGACGGAATAGCGTTGGTCCCACTCCAGCCCGGCAATCGCGGCCTGCATCCGCCGCTCGCCCGGACCGAAACGGATGCCCTCCAGCCCTTTCCGGCGAAGCATCGCCCGCACGGCGTCGGGCCCGCCTACGGCTTTCAGGACCATGTCGTTGGCGGTGTTGTCGCTCTGCGTCAACGCGCGGCGGATGTAGTCGGCGTAATCGGTGGTGAAGCTGCCGTTGGCGACCACCTGCTTGCGCAGGGGCTGGTGGAACACGGTGAGGTCGGAGAAAGTCACCGTTGCGCGGTCTTCTAGGCGCAGTTTCCCGTCGTCCGCCTGGTCGAAAGCGGTGAGCGCGACCCACAGCTTGCTCAGGCTTTGCTGGGGCAACGCCTCCTCGCCATTGAAATGAACGACTTCGCCTGTCTGCATGTCGGCCATCGCGATGCCGAGATAGCCGTCGAACGTGCTGCCGATGTCGAAAAACCGGTCATCCAGCCACTGCGCTTCGGCCGATAGCTCGTCGGTCACGGTCTCGGCGGCTTCCTCTATCCGCTCTTCCAGCGACGGGGCGACTGCCTCATCTCCGCCGTCACCAACCGGACTGCAGGCGGCGGGCAAGACAATTGCGGCCAGCAGAAGGAACCGGGCGGATCGTGCGGAAATAGCAGGGCTTTTAATCATCTGCTTCCCCTACCCGAACCGGAGCCGTTTTGTTCCACAGCGGCCCCGCTGCTCCACAGGTGGAACCCCCGCCCCCACTCCCGCATTGCCGACACGAACCCACCTCCTGCCCGATAAAGAGAGCCTGCCATGACCCAGAAGACACCCCGCACCCTTCTCATCACAGGCGCATCGTCCGGCATCGGCGCCGCCACGGCGCGTGCCGCTTCTGCGAAGGGATGGAATGTCGTTCTGCTTGCCCGGCGCAAGGACAGGCTGGAAGACCTGGCGGAAGAGATCGGCGACGGAGCGCTCGCCATCGAATGCGACGTTACCGACCGCGACGCGCTGCAATCGGCCATTGCGAAGACGACCGAAACCTTCGGCGGGCTGGACGCGGTTTTCGCCAATGCCGGCAAGGGCGTGTCGAAGCCCGGCGTCGAGAACGGCGATCCGGACGAGTGGCACGACATGATCCATCTCAACATCCTCGCCGTTCTCTACACCGCCGATGCCGCGCTCCCCGAACTGAAGAAGCGCAAGGGCATGTTCGTCGTCACCGGCAGCAAGGCCGGGCGCGAACATTTCAAGGGCTCCATCTACAGTGCGACCAAGTGGTTCGTGCAGGGTTTCGCCGGGAACCTGGCCGAGGAAATGCGCGAATGGGGTGGACGCTGCACGGTCATCACGCCCGGCATGGTCAACACCGAATTCTTCGACGAGGCCAAGCCGACGAAGCTGCAGCCGGAGGATATTGCCGATGCCGTGGTCTTCGCGATCGAACAGCGCGAGACGTCCGACGTGCGCGAGATACACTTGATGCCAGCCGACTAGGCCGGATCCGCCAGAACCGCCTCGAGATGATCGAGTGCGGCCCTGGTGAACGCCTCCATATTCGCGATCCGGTCATCACGGCCTGTCTGCGTCATGGCCGTCCATTCGCCGCCGGGTCCGGCAAGCGCTGCGCAGCTTTGCCCGGGCGGAGCGCCGCTCGGATGGCTCGATCCGCCGACCGACCCGCTTTCCGCAAGGCCCCAGTCGGCCCCGAAATTGTCGCGGATGGACCGCGCCTGCAGCAGCGCATAATCCTCGCTCGCCCCCCGCATCCCGCAATAGGCCTCGCGCGGCTGGGCGAACAAGACATCGCGGGCGCGCAGGGAATAGACCACCCCGCCCCCGACAAAGAAATCGAGCGCGCCCGGCACGGTCAGCAGCGATGCCGCGATCATGCCCCCGGTTGCGCCATCGGCTACCGCGATGGTCTCGCCCCGCTCCCGTAGCAATCCGGCAATGCGCAGCGCCTGCGGGTGGAGCTCGGCCAGCATCAACCGGCCTTCGCCACCAGATCGGCCCAGCCTGCCTCGTCCATCACTTCGATGCCCAGTTCCTGCGCCTTCTTCAGTTTCGATCCGGCGCCCGGGCCAGCCACCAGCAGGTCCGTCTTGGCGCTGACCGAACCGCTCGCCTTGGCCCCCAGCCTTTCGGCCTGCGCCTTTGCCTCGTCGCGGCTCATCGTTTCCAGCTTGCCGGTGAAGACGACCGTCTTGCCCGCGACGGGGCTGTCCAGCGTCTCGACCTCGAAACGGGGCGGCGAGACTTCGCTCAGCAGGTCGTCCCACACCGCGCGGTTGTGCTCCTCGTGGAAGAAATCCCCCAGCGCCTCGACCACCGCGCTGCCGATGCCGTCGATATCGGTCAGTTCGGAAGCCGCGCCCTCGTCTCCCGCACGCGCTTTCTCGGCAACGGCGCGAAGGGCGGGCAGTTCGTGGAAATGCTTCATCAGGTCGCGCGCCGTGACAGCGCCGACGTGCCTGATGCCGAGGCCGAAGAGCAGGCGAGCCGCGTCGGGCCGGCGCCGGTCTTCCACCGATGCCAACAGCTTGTCCACAGACCTTTCCTTCCAGCCATCGAGCGCGAGGATGTCGCCGCGACGCGCGCGCAGGCGGAAGATATCGGCCGGGCTTTCCAACCAGCCGAGGGCGAAGAACTGGGCGATCGTCTTCTCGCCCAGACCGTCTATGTCGAGGGCCGCACGGCTGACGAAATGTTTCAGCCTTTCCGTGCGCTGCGCCGGGCAGATCAGACCGCCCGTGCAGCGCACATCGACCTCGCCCTCTTCCGCGACCGCTTCGCTGCCGCATTCCGGGCAATGATCGGGAAAGGTGAAGGCCTCGCGCTTTTCACCCGGCGTCAGATTGGCGACGACCTGGGGGATGACATCCCCGGCGCGCTGCACGCGGACCCTGTCGCCCGGCCGCACGCCCAGCCTCTCGATCTCGTCGCGATTGTGCAGCGTCACATTGGTGACCGTCACGCCGCCGACCAATACCGGCGCGAGCCTGCCGACCGGGGTCAGCTTGCCGGTCCGCCCGACCTGGATGTCGATTGCCTCCAGCACCGTCTCGGCCTTTTCCGCCGGGAACTTGCGGGCGATGGCCCAGCGCGGCGCCTTGGCCACGAAGCCCAGGCGTTTCTGCCAGTCCAGGCGGTCCACCTTGTAGACGACGCCGTCGATTTCATAGGGAAGATCAGGGCGCTGCTCGTTGATCTTCTCGTAATGGGCGAGCATCTGCTCCAGCGTTTCGCACCGCGTGAACAGCGGCGAGACCGGCACGCCCCAGCCTTCGATCCGGCGCACGACATCGACCTGCGTTTCCCCCGGCTCCGCCGAAGCCGCACCCCATCCGTGGGCCCAGAATTTCAGTGGCCGTTTCGCCGTCACGCCTGCATCCTTCTGGCGCAGCGAACCGGCAGCGGCGTTGCGCGGATTGGCGAACAGCTTCTCTCCTGCCTCTTCCTGCCGCGCATTCAGGGCGAGGAAGTCCGCCGTCGCCATGTAAACCTCGCCCCGGATCTCGAAAATATCGGGACATTCGCCTTCAAGCGTCTGGGGAATCTCGGGAATATGCGCCACGTTCGCGGTGACGTCTTCGCCCACCTGCCCATCGCCCCGGGTCGCGGCACGGACGAGTTTTCCCTGTTCGTAGCGAAGGGAACAGGACAGGCCGTCGATCTTGTCTTCCGCCGTGAACGCAATTTCCTCGTCTTCCCCCAGCGACAGGAACCGCCGCACCCGGGCGACGAAATCGGCGACTTCCTCGTCCGCGAACGCGTTGTCGAGGCTCATCATGCGAACCTCGTGCATCACCTTGCTCAAAGGAGACGCAGCGACCGCGTGGCCCACCTTCCGGCTGGGCGAATCGTCTCTCACAAGATGCGGAAACGCCTCCTCCAGTTCCGCATTCCGGCGGACCAGCGCATCATATTCCTGGTCCGTGATCTCGGGCGCGTCCTCGGCGTGATACAGCCGGTCGTGCTTCGCGATCTGGCGGGCCAGCCGCATCAATTCATTGGCGGCTTCGGCTTCGGTCGGTGTGCTCATGGCGCTGGTCGAGAATCGCCTTGCTGAAATGGAAGATCTTGCGAAACAGATGACACATCGGAGCAGGCAAACACAGGGGGCCTTATGCGAACTCGGGGTAAGGTCGGGATCGGGTGCCTGATCATCGTCGTTGCCATTCTCGGCATCGGTGCGTGGAATTTCTTCAATCGCGAGCCTAGGCCGATCGTGGTCGCAGCGCCCGGCACCGGCGGGGAGCGCGTTGCGATAGGCGATGCGCCGGCCAATTTCTTCGCCGGAAGCGGCGACGGCCCCCGCGATGCCATCCTGCTCCTTGGCGGATCGGAAGGCGGACTGAAGGAATCGCGCAACGTCTTCGCCAGGCAATTGGCGGCAGAGGGCTACGATGTCCTGTATGTCGGGTATACCGGCACGTCGGAGGCGAACCGCGCCTTCAACATGGTGCCGCTGCAGATATTTGACGCCGCGCTGGACTGGCTTGGCGAACGGGAGGATGCCTCGGGCCGCCGGGTGGCGGTGATCGGTCACTCCAAGGGCGCCGAGGGAGCCCTGCTTCTGGCAAGCCGGGATCCCCGGATCGGCGCGGTGGTCGCCGCCATGCCGAGCGATGTGGTCTGGCAGGGGTTCTCCTTCGACCAGATCAACCTGTCGGACCTCTCATCTTCGTGGAGCCTCGATGGCGAGCCCGTCGCCTACGCCCCCTACGAGATGCATGCCTGGTATGAATGGTTCACCGGTGCGACGATGCTGGGAATGTTCGAGAACAGCCGTGCTGCCGTGCCGGAAGGTTCGGATTCGCTTATCGCGGTCGGAGCCATCCAGGCCCCGGTCCTGCTGATCTGCGGGGAGAAGGACGATTTGTGGCCCGGCTGCGACATGGGCCGCAACATCGAACAGCGCGCCGGGGGCGCAGGCACTCCGCAGGTCACGCTGCTGTCCTACCCTGATGCCGGTCACTGGGGCTTCGGAGCGAGCGAGGGGCTGGAAGACGGCGACAATGCCATGCTGGGGGTCATGGGCGGAACGGCAGAGGCCGATCTTGCGGCCCGGCGCGACCAATGGCCGAAAATACTGGAATTCCTGCGCCGTGCCTTAGCGCCGGAGGGGGACTAGACCCCTTCCAGAAGGCGGTCGGCCTGTGCCCTCGCCTCGTCCGTAACCTCGGCGCCCGATAGCATCCGCGCGATTTCTTCCTGCCGCTGCGCCTCGTCGAGGCGGGCGACGCTGGTCTTCGTGACCGTGCCGGTGGACGATTTCGCGATCATGTAATGCGTACGCCCACGGGCCGCGACTTGCGGGCTGTGTGTCACGGCGAGCAATTGCCCGTCCTGCGCCAGACGTGCCAGCCGTTCGCCAATGGCGCTGGCCACCGCGCCGCCGACACCGCGGTCGATCTCGTCGAAGATGACCGTTGCCGCCCCGCCCTGCTCTGCCAGCGCAACCTTCAGAGCGAGAATGAAGCGGGACAGTTCGCCGCCGCTGGCGATCTTGCCCAGCGGGGCGAAATCCGCACCGGGATTGGTGGCGATGAGGAATTCGACAGCATCCATCCCGTTCGCGCCCCACTTGTCTTCCGGCAGGACCTCGATCGCGGTGTGGAAACGCGCGGCGTCCAGTTTCAGCGGGGAGAGTTCGGCGGCAACGGCCTTGTCCAGCCGCGCTGCCGCCTTCAGCCGGGCGGCGTGAAGTTTCTCGGCAGCGCCGCGATAGGCCATGCCGGCTTCCCTGGCGGCCAGTTCCAGCGCATCCAGTTCCGCCTCCCCGCCCTCGATCGCATCTAGCGCGGCGCGAAAGGCGCGCATCTTTTCCGGCAATTCGTCGACTTCGCAGCGATGCTTGCGGGCGAGAGCGCGCAGTTCGAACAATCGCGTCTCCGCCATGTCGAGCGCCTGCGGGTCGTGGACCAGGGCCTCTGCCGCCGCGTTCAGCTTGTCCTCGGCCTCGCCCGCTTCGATCACTGCGCGGTCGAGTGCAGCCAGTGCCTCGGCCAGCAGCGGGTGCTCCGGCCCCAACCGGTCGAGCCTGCGGGCGGCCGATCGCATCGCGGCCAGCGGGGAATCGGACCCGTCCCAGACATGGCGCAATTCCTCCAGGTCGCCGGCCAGCTTCTCGCCCTTCTGCATCAGGGCGCGCTGTTCCGCCAGGCGCGCTTCCTCGCCCGCCTGCGGCTCCAGCGCGGTCAGTTCGGCGAGATGGGCAACCAGCAGGTCTTCCTCCGCCTTGGCATCGTCGATGGCGGTGCGCGCTGCGGACAGCGCCTCGCTCGCCCGCCGCCAGCTTTCCCAGGCGCGCCCGACTTTGGCCGTATCGGCGCCGGCATACCGGTCGAGCAGGATACGGTGGCCGCGCGGATTGACGAGGCCGCGATCGTCGTGCTGGCCGTGCAGCTCCACCAGCGCCGCGCCGAGCGAGCGCAGCAGCGCCACGCCGACCGGCTGGTCGTTGACGAAGGCCTTGGAACCGCCATCGGCCTTCACCTGGCGGCGAATGATCAGCGGCTCGCCCGGTTCGACCTCGATGTCGGCATCGTCCAGCGCATCCGTGATGAGCGGCGGCCAGTTGGCGAATTCAAACGTCGCGGTGACGCTGGCCTTCGCCTCGCCGCCGCGCACCAGGCCGCTGTCGGCCCTGTTGCCGAGAACAAGGCCCAGCGCATCGAGCAGGATCGACTTGCCCGCGCCTGTCTCGCCCGTCAGCACGCCCAGCCCGCGCCCGAAATCCAGGTCGAGCGCCTCGATAAGCACGATGTTGCGGATGGACAGTCTGGTCAGCATCGCGGCGGTCTATACCGCAGCAAATCGGGCGCGTCACCGAAAGGCGCGCGCCCGATTGTGCATTTCTTCACGAACGCAGTTTTTCCGGCTCGCCCGCTTCGCCCGCCGCAATGCCGGACACGGGTTCCGCGCTGTCCAGGGCCGATTTCAGCACCAAATACCCGGCGACCGCCGCGATTGTGGAGCCAAGCAGCACGCCGAGCTTCACCGCGTCGACCTGTGCTGCGCTGTCGAAGGCGAGATTGCCGATGAACAGGCTCATGGTGAAACCGATGGCGGCGAACAGCGATACGCCGTGCACCTGACGCCAGTTCACGCCTTCGGGCAGGCTGGCGAACCCGGCCTTCACCGCAAGCCAGCCGAAGCCCAGAATGCCCAGCTGTTTGCCCACGAGAAGCCCCAGCGCAATTCCCAGGGGAAGCGGCGCGAGGATGTCCGCCGGGTCCACCCCGACAAGGCCGACCCCTGCATTGGCGAAACCGAAAATGGGAATGACAAGGAAGGCGACCCACGGATGGAGCGCGTGTTCCATGCGTTCCAGCGGACGCTCTCCATTGGCCGCAGCCATCGGCACAGCAGATGCGGCAGCGACCCCTGCGAGCGTGGCATGGACACCCGATTTCAGGACGAACACCCACATCAGGATTGCCAGCAGGACGTAGGGGATCGACGAGACGACTCGCATCCGGCCGACCACAAGCATCAGGACGAAGACACCAGCGCCGAGGCCCAGCATGACCGTGTCGATGGTGCCCGAATAGAACAGCGCGATGATGGTGATTGCGCCGATATCGTCGATGATCGCGATGGCGAGCAGCAGAGCTTTCAGCGCGACAGGCACGCGCGGCCCCAGCAGGGCAAGGATGCCGAGCGCGAAGGCAATGTCCGTCGCTGCCGGGATGGCCCAGCCCGCCTGGTTGGCAGGCGAACCGTTGTTGATCGCAAGGAAGACGATGGCAGGCAGCACCATGCCGCCGATCGCGGCGGAAAGCGGGAGGGATGCCTTGTTCCAGCTCGACAACTGGCCGCCGAGTATCTCGCGTTTCACTTCCAGTCCGACGAGGAAGAAGAACACCGCCATCAGGCCGTCATTGATCCAGAGCAGCAGCGTCTTGTCGATGACGAAGCTGCCGACGCCCGCAATGACCGGCGTATCGAGAAAGCTCGTATAACCGCTCGCCAGCGGACTGTTGGCGACCACCAGCGCAAGAAGGGCTGCGGCGATCAGTGTGATGCCGCCGGCGCTTTCCTTCTGCAGGAAATCGCGCAGCATCGGGGCGATGGCCTTGACCGCGCGGGCCTTAACCATCGTCCGCCTCCCGGCGAGACGCACGCGCCTGCCGAACCATCGGCGTATCCTGCAGCGGGAAGAGGTTCGACCCGCCGGAGAATGCCCGCCCGGCGGGCTGCGCCGAAGGGGACGAAGGAAGCGGCGCCGCCATCTGGCGACCCGCGGCGGCGGGGGAATTGGATACAGGTTGGCGCATCACGGCAGGCTCCTCGATCGAGACAGAACGATCGGACCGCCGTGCGCGCCGGGTGCTGTGGGGGAGGGATTTTACCCGGCAGCGCATCGGCAATCCGATGCGGTCCGACATCACAGATGCCTTTCAGCACCTGCCAGAGGGGCCCGGCCCGCAGGAATGTAATGCTGTAACCTGCCGGGGGTTCCCGGCCCGGATACCGTTAACCGACAGTCGTGTCCGCCGCGTGACGCTGTACCAGGTCGTAGGCCTTGTCGTACCACTCGCTGCCCGGATAATTCGCACCCAAGACGGCCGCGTATTTCTTCGCTTCGGTCGGCACGCCCAGCGCCAGGCTGCTCTCGGTCAAGCGATAGAGAGCTTCTGCCGCGTGGCTGGTGGTCTGGTAGTTTTCAACCACGTTCTGGAACCGGATCTGCGAGGCCAGCCACTTGCCGGTCTTCTGGTAGAACCGGCCGACTTCCATTTCCTTGCCCGCAAGGTGATCGTTGACGAGGTCGATCTTCAGCCGCGCATCGGCGGCATATTGCGTATCAGGATAGCGGCGCTGCACTTCGTTCAGCGCGGCAAGCGCCTGTTCCGTCGTCTTCTGGTCGCGGTGGATATCGTTGATCTGCTCGTAATAGCTGAGCGCGATCAGGTAGAATGCGTAAGGCGCATCCTTGTTACCCGGATGGATCGTCAGGAAGCGCTGGGCGCTCTGGATCGCCTTGGTATAGTCCTGCCCGACATAATAGCTGAATGCGCTCATCAGCTGGGCACGGCGGGCCCACGGGCTGTAGGGATGCTGGCGCTCCACCTCGTCGAACAACGGGGCCGCAATCCGGGCATTGCCCTGGTCCAGCCGCAGCTTTGCATTCGCATAGAGCGTTTCCACGTCGCGCGCGATGTAAGCGGTGTCGCCGACTTCGGTGCCACCGCCGCCGCCGAGCGACGCACAGGCAGACAGGGAAACGGCCAGCGTACCGGCGACGAGCGCGGTCTTGCCGCGGCGAAGGATGCGGGAGCGGGAAATCATGGGGCCAGCCTATAACCAGCGTCTGCGTGAACGCCAAGTGAAGTTACATCGACCCGCCCGCGCTGCCGGGGATATTGCTTACCCGGGCGCGACCACGCCGCCATCCTCGGTTTCCGGCGCGTCCCACAAGAGATGCCGCCCTTCGAGCGAGACGAGGTTCTTCGCGCGGATGACCTCGCCTTTCGTCTTGTATCCCAACAATTCGCTGGCATCGAGATGCGGGTTGACCACCATCACCCGCAGCTCTTCCGAAGTGAAGTCGGACAGGCCGCGTGCCTGCTCGACGCCCTTGGGATCGTAGATATGCAGAACGTCGCCGCGGGTGAAATCGCCATCGATCGACAGGACGTCCGACCGGCGGATGGCACGGTCCCCGGCGGCAATCTCGGCGGCGACCTCTTCGCTGACGCCGAGGCTGCCTGCCATCTGCAACCGGTTGGCAATCCAGCTTTCCCAGCCGGAAATCGGATCGGAATTCGCGATGAAACGGGTGCACCTGCGTTCCCCGTCGAGCACGCTCGACAGCGGGCAATCCGCCTCGCCATGCGCGATATAGGTCGTGCAGCCCGCCTCTTGCGCCATGTTGGCAGCCATCAGCTTGGTGGTCATCCCGCCCGTGCCGAGCGAGCTGACGCCCCTGGTCGCCTCCATATAGGGTGACACTTCCGTCACTTCCTCGATCAGCTTCGCGCCTTCCTCGTCCGGGTGGCGGTCGTAGAGGCCGTCGACTTCGGTCAGGATGATGAAATCCTTCGCATCGGTCATCTGCGCGACCTTGGCCGCCAGGCGATCATTGTCGCCCACACGGATTTCCTCCGTCGTGATCGTGTCGTTCTCGTTCACGATGGGCATGATGCCTGCTTCCAGCAGGCGATTGACCGTGTTGCGGGTGTTGAGGAAGCGCCGGTGATCCTCGAAATCGCCGAGCGTCAGCAGGATCTGCGCGATCTCGAACCCGTATTCGTGTCCCACCTGCTTGTAGACATTGAGCAGCACCGGCATCCCGCAGGCAGCAGCCGCCTGCTTGTCACTGACGCCGGCGCTCTCCGGCGTTTCCCCTACCTTCTTCAAACCGAGAGCCACGGCGCCGGAGCTGCACAGAATGACGTTCGTGCCCCGTTCGCGCAGCCTGGCAATGTCTTCCAGCAGGCGCTGGAGAAAGCCGAAGCGCGGTGTGAGGGAATCGCTGTTCGCGATGAGGGTGGAGCCGATCTTGACGACGACGTTACGTTGGGCAGCCAATGTAAAATCCTGTATGTTGCACTGCGGCATCATGGGCGCGCAGCCTTGAAAAATCTCGCCCAGCCATGTAGGTGAAACGAGGCATACTACAAGGATAGATTAAATCGATTTCCCCTGACACATCGCTTCGTCGCGGGGAATTGATCCATCCAAATTCAGTTCACGAAAAGTCTCCTTCGCAGGAGATGAATTCAAGACATTCGAGGTATAACTTATTACTAAAAACGTATTACTTATCGGTTGCGGTAAGATGGGCAGCGCTTTGCTTGAACACTGGAAGCAAGGCGACGAACAATTCACAATCGTCGATCCGGGCCTGACGCAGCCCCCGGACGGGGTTCGTCTTTTCCAGGAAAGATCCGCCCTTTCGGATGAGCGTTTCGACGTCGTCATCGTCGCAACAAAACCACAGATTATCGGCGACGTGCTACCCGATTATGTCGCCCACCTGGCGGACGGCGGTTACGTCCTTTCCATTGCGGCCGGTGCTTCCATCGATCGCATATCCGGCCTGCTGGACGGCGCACCCGTCATTCGCGTGATGCCTAACCTTCCCGCCGCCATCGGCCAGGGGGTGAGCGGCATTTGCGCGAGCCCCGATACCGCCACCGATCACCTGCGCCACGCGCAGTCCATGATGGACCGGACGGGCACTGCCATCGTCGTGGACGGGGAAGACCAGCTCGACCGCGTGACCGCAGTCGCCGGATCCGGTCCCGGATACATCTTCGAGATGGCCCGCGCCTATGTCGAAGCGGCCAAGGGCATGGGCTTCACTGATGAGCAGGCCCGCGACCTGGTCCTCGGCACAATGGCGGGCACGGTCGCCATGGCGCAGGACCAGTCGGACAGCGCGCTGGAAGACCTTCGCAATTCCGTCACCAGCAAGGGTGGGACCACCGCAGCCGGACTGGATGCGCTCAACGGCGACGGCACCATGTCGCGCCAGTTCGAAGCCTGTCTTGCCGCGGCCTATGAACGCGCGGTGGAACTGCGCTGAACGGCGCACCGATCACGACACTTTTCACCGGAGCAGCGGAACGCGCGCCCGGACCAGATATTGAGGTAGATATGAACGACCAGACCCTAGACCCGCAAATCCACATCCACGAACTCGGCACGAAGGCCCGCGACGCGGCCCGCGCCCTGCTGTCTGCCAGCACCGAGGCGAAGAACGCCGCCCTGCACGCAGCTGCAAAGGCGCTGCGCGACGAGTCCTCCGCAATCATCGAAGCCAACGACAAGGACGTTGCGAGCGTCGAGGGGAAGAAACCCGAAAGCTTCATCGACCGCCTCCGCCTGAATGAAGAACGGATCGAGTGCATGGCCTCCGCGCTGGAGGAAATCGCCGAACTGCCCGATCCGGTGGGCCGCAAGCTGGCTACGTTCGAGCGGCCCAATGGCCTCGTCATCGACCGGGTGGCCGTGCCCATCGGCGTGATCGGCATGATCTACGAAAGCCGCCCGAATGTTGGCGCCGATGCCAGCGCGCTTTGCCTGAAGAGCGGCAATGCCGTGATCCTGCGCGGGGGTAGCGAGAGCCGCCACTCTACCCGCGTCATCGTCGACTGCATGCAGCAGGGACTGGAAGCGGCGGGCCTTCCCCGTGACGCCGTCCAGACGGTGCAGACCACCGACCGCGCTGCCGTGGCCGAACTGTTGAAGGCGGACAAGTTCGTGGACCTCGTGATCCCGCGCGGCGGGCGCGGCCTCGTCGAACTGGTGCGCGACCAGGCGAGCGTTCCCACCCTCCTCCACCTCGATGGCAATTGCCACAGCTACGTCCACGAAAGCGCCGACCTCGACAAGGCCGCGACCATCATCCGCAACGCAAAGCTGCGCCGCACCGGCGTATGCGGCGCCACCGAAAGCATCGTCGTCGACAGGGCCGTGGCCCAAGACTTCGTTCCCCGCCTTGCCGAGATCATGGGCGAGGATTGCGAACTGCGCGGCGACGAGGCAGCGGTCGGCATCGACAGCCGGATCAAGCCTGCGACCGAGGCCGACTGGAACACCGAATATCTCGATCCCATCGCTTCCGTGAAGATCGTCGACGGCCTGGATGAAGCCATCGACTGGGTCGACCGCCACAGCTCGCACCACACCGATGCCATCATGGCGGAAGATGACGCCGCGGCGCAGGCTTTCATGACCGCGATCGACAGCGCCATCGTGATGCGCAACGCCTCCACCCAGTTCGCCGATGGCGGCGAGTTCGGCATGGGCGCGGAGATCGGCATCGCCACCGGCAAGATGCACGCCCGCGGTCCCGTGGGTCTGGAGCAGCTCTGCAGCTTCAAATACCTCGTCCACGGCGACGGACAGACGCGTCCGTAAGCGACAGGTCAGCGCGCGAAGGGTTGTCCGGCGGGCAACCCTATTCGCTGTCCTACAGGGGGCGTGATGTGCTTCATCAGCGCGCATGAGCGACGCACCCGAACCCTCCGCCATCCTCCCCGATCGCCTTCCCGAGCGTATCGCCAGCTTTACCCCCGTGCCCCGCAAGGTGGACCGCAGCAACGGTTGGAAGCCCGAGGTGCAGCGCGCTTTCATCGAGGCGCTGGCCGACACCGGCTCCGTCGCGTCCGCCTGCAAGCAGGTGCGCCGCAGCACGGTCGGCGCATATTACCTGCGCCGCCAGCCCGGGGCGGAGGAGTTCGCCGCCGCATGGACTGCCGCCGTAGACCTGGGGATGCAGCGGGTGGAAGACGTAGCCATGGACCGCGCGCTGAACGGGGTGGAGGTGCCGGTCTATTCCTATGGCGAGCTGGTCGGCAGCCGCACGGTCTATAACGATCGCCTGCTGATGTTCATGCTGAGGAACCGCGCACCGGACCGCTTCACGGAAGGCCGGGCGAAAGGCCTGAACGCCGTCGGCAAGATGGAAATGGAGCGGCTGAAGAAGCAGTGGCGCGCCGAATGCAGGAAGGAATGGGAGGACGAACGCCGCGTCACGCTGGAAAGCGAGGACGCCGTGCTGGATGCGATCGATGCGAAGCTCGACGCGGCGCGCGAAAAGCACCTGAGCCTGATGAGCCCCCGCGCCCGCACCCTGCTGGAAGCGCACGAAGCCCAGATGGATGAGGACGAGGCGAACGGCTACTGCGCCTATCACGACCCGGAGCATGAATTGTTCGTGGGGAAGCGGGGTGAGTAGGTTTTGGGACCCGCCGTATGGAGGTGAAGTGAAAAGTGGCCTGGGCCGTGGCCCACACCACGGTGGACACCGCACGCGGGACCATTTGACGGAAGAATCTGAACATTCTAGTTAGAGGTTTCGGCAAGACATTTCTTTAAATCGTTTTAATGCAATATGTTAGAAAAAAAGAAACAGGCCAAAAACACTCGGTACGTTGCCGCTAGCCGCCTATTTTCGACGGGTGTATTGAGGAATATCGCAAAAAAAGGGGACTTTAGCGAATTTCGGTCTCTGTGCGTAGATGCAGGTATTGACCTTGCGGCATCAGAGGAAAAAACAGCCGCTCATGCCTTTGAATCCGCATTCGAACTGTTGCGCACAAGCGGTCTTAGAAGTGAGTACGTCTACAAAGCGGCCCTGACTCACAATGTTCTTCTGGGCACCCATTCATTAGCCACCGCTAGTATGGTAAATGAGTTCCGCGCGGGGAGATCAAAGGCTGACGTTGTCATCTTCAACGGAACTTCGACCGCTTATGAGATAAAATCTGACCGCGACAATCTTGGAAGGCTAGCCGGTCAAATCGCAGATTATAGGAGAGTCTTCGCCAGAAACTTCGTCATCTGCTCCGCCAGTCACCTCAATGAAGTGCAATCAGTGTTGCCTGATGATGTTGGAATTTTACTCCTCACTCGCTGGAATAGAATTTCCACCTTCCGGACGGCAACTCCCGACATTTCCTCGCTCTGCTTGAATACTATTTTCTCTTCGCTTACAAACTTGGAGATCAAGAATATTATTGCTAAGTGTGGTGAGCGAGTACCAGATGTCCCTAATACGCGCCTCCGACGCACGATGTCTAAAACTTTTGAGCACCTCAATCCGGCAAATGCACACAACGCAATGGTAGCTACTTTGAGGAAGACACGTTCGAAAGAATCCCTTAGAGAAGCCTTGCAAAACTTTCCGAAATCAGTGATGCCTGCGGTGATGAATTTAAGGCTAACCATGCCTGAGCGCGAAAACCTAAGTAACGCGATGAAAGTGAAACTCGCTTCTTTGTAAAAAGGATACGTATTTGTACTATCCATATTTCCGTGGCAAACAATTCGACTTGATAGCCATCCGCGACACAGCCGAAGTTATGGCAAGTAGCGATTTCGTTCCGATTATTGAGCCTGTTCGTGACAATTTGCGCGGCTTACACCGCGCCCTTGAGGCAGTTTGCGAGGCAGGGGGCGAGGCAATTGTAGTCGTTAATCCCTATCACGGTGACTTATCCGAGGATGGAGAGCCGATTTCTTCCCTTCTTGCTCAGGAATTTCAGGAATTTGACTCAATCACCGCTGGAATTTTCCTTAGCAAAGACACCCTCACTGAGCACGCTATGGAATTATATAATGCTCATCAAGGCCACGACCCTATCTTCATTCATGCGGGGTTTCGATTTGCTGGACAGTTAGCTCAGGCGCTGGGCGATGATCTAGAAACGAGCAAGCATGTTTTTTTCGAACGTCATTCTGAAGTCCTCTACAGGAACCACTTTGCCAGCGCAGGACACAAGGTTCTTTTGCGAGATGGCTTTGATCGCCAAAAAAATGCTGACTATCCGGAAGTTGAAAAATTCTCCGAACTGCACCTGACCTTTCAGAGTATGGGGATGCAGGGATTTGGTGATTTTCTGATTGTGGGTGACGAATTCGTCGAAGGAGGTGGGCCAGCCTACGCAGTTGCAATCCATGTTACTTTCATCGACGCTGATGATGAAAACATCATGTACGTCCATCACTTTTTATCAGAAGATAGAAGCACTCCGACCGACCCTGCCGGAAAGTTTGGCCAAGCACTCTCGAATTTGATCGACCATTTGGATTCTGATCAATCACAAATCTTTGAGTCGAGCGCAATTGAGCAGTTCCGAGATCTGCATGCCGAGGAACATTTCCCTGGCTTAGGACAAGTCAAAAAATTGTCGATGATCCATCATATAGAAACTTTAGCTGACTTCCTTTCCTAAATCAGATGATTTGCTGTATAAATTGCTTCGCTGATCGTCATATTCGTTACGAATTAGGACCCTCCAATTCTTCAGAAATTGGCAGGTGCCGGACATGTAGTTCTGAGCAATCTACGTTGTTCGAAATTTCCAGTATAACAGAACAACTTGAACTGCTTTATTCATCTTACAAAATCGCGAAAGACGGGAAGTCGTTTATTGAGTGGATGGCATCAGACTGGCGAGTATTTGACGAAACCAAAGTCTCGCGTGAGGATCAGCTTGGTCTCATATCTGACGCTCTCGGCCCTACTTTTCCCATTGATGTCCCTATGCAGCCGATTTCACCAGAACTTCAGCAGCCGCTCGCGAAATGGGATGAATTAAAGACAGAATTGAAAGAAAAGAACCGCTATTTCTTTGATCAATCTTTAATCGATATGGATCGGCTTTCTGACCTTCTTGATTTCTTATTAACAAGTGATCTTCCTGGTCGTTGGTATCGCGGGCGTATCACCGAAAACATCGACGGTTTCGAGCTTTCTGATATGGGAGCGCCGCCGGGCCGTCTCGCAAGCCACGGGCGCGCAAATCCACCAGGCATACCATATCTTTATCTCGCCTCTGCAGCGGAGACATCTGCAAGCGAAGTGCGACCGCATACAGGCGAGAAAATATGTATAGCGACGTTTGAAATTGATGGTCCAATTACCGCAGTCGATCTGCGCGATCCCAGAGGGTACGTATCACCATTCATCTTGGACGATACCTTCAGTATCGCGCAACTTCGTAACGACATTCCCTTCATCGAAAGGCTTGGTGAAGAATTGACCAGGCCGATTGTACCAAAAGGGGCCGCGATAGAATATGTTCCAACCCAGTTTTTGTGCGAGTTCATCAAGAAACGAGGGTACGACGGCGTTGTTTACCGAAGCGCTATCAGCGAAGGCTTCAATTTCGCGTTATTTGACCCCTCCCGCGCACGCGCCCTTAGTACGCAGGTTTTTAATATCGAGAGCGTCCGGGTCCAGATCGGAAACGTAGGGTGATTCGCCCCCCCTACTCCTCCCCCATCCGCAGCGCAGCAATAAACGCCTCCTGCGGAATGCTCACGTTCCCATATTCCCGCATCCGGGCCTTGCCCTTCTTCTGCTTCTCCAGCAGCTTCTTCTTGCGCGAGATATCGCCGCCGTAGCATTTCGCGGTCACGTCCTTGCGCATCGCCGCAATCGTCTCGCGGGCGATGATCTTGCCGCCGATGGCGGCTTGGATGGGGACCTTGAACAGGTGGCGCGGGATGAGGTCTTTCAGGCGTTCGCACATGCCGCGGCCCCGCTCCTCCGCCACGCTGCGGTGGGTGATGAGGGATAGCGCGTCGACCGGCTCGTTGTTCACGAGGATGTTCATCTTCACCAGGTCGCCTTCGCGCAGGCCGATCTGTTCGTAATCGAAGCTGGCATAGCCGCGGCTGATCGATTTCAGGCGGTCGTAGAAGTCGAACACCACCTCGTTCAGCGGCAGCTCGTATGTCACCTGCGCGCGGCCGCCGACATAGGTCAGGTTGGTCTGGATGCCGCGCCGGTCCTGGCACAGTTTCAGGATCGGGCCGAGATGTTCGTCGGGGGTGTAGATCGTCGCCTTGATCCACGGTTCCTCGATCAGTTCGATGCGGCTGGGATCGGGGTAGTCGCTGGGGTTGTGCAGCTCGATCGTCTTCGCGTCCTCGTTCTTCGTCTTGCCCAGCTGGATGCGGTAGACGACGGACGGCGCGGTGGTGATGAGGTCGAGGTCGTATTCGCGGCTAAGCCGTTCCTGGATGATCTCAAGGTGCAGCAGGCCGAGGAACCCGCAGCGGAAGCCGAAGCCCAGCGCCGCGCTGCTTTCCATTTCGAAGCTGAAGGAGGCGTCGTTAAGGCGCAGTTTCCCGATGCTCTCGCGCAGTTTCTCGAAATCCGCCGCGTCCACCGGGAACATGCCGCAGAACACCACCGGCTGCACTTCCTTGTAGCCGGGCAGCGCCTTGTCCGCGCCGTTCTTCGTCGTGGTGATGGTATCGCCGACGCGGGCCTGCTCCACCTCCTTGATCTGCGCGGTGATGAAGCCGATTTCGCCCGGGCCGATTTCCGGCAGGTCGGTGCGTTTGGGAGTGAAGCAGCCGACGCGGTCGACGAGGTGCTGCGTGCCGCCCTGCATGAAGCGGACGTCCAGCCCCTTCTTCAGAACGCCGTCGATCACGCGCACCAGGATGACGACGCCCAGATAGGGGTCGTACCAGCTGTCGACGAGGCTGGCCTTAAGCGGCGCGTCGCGGTCGCCTGCGGGAGGCGGGATCTTCGCGACGACGGCTTCCAGCACGTCCTCGATCCCGAGACCGGATTTCGCGCTGGTGAGCACGGCTTCGGATGCGTCGAGGCCGATGACTTCCTCGATCTCCATGCGGACCTGCTCGGGCTCTGCCGCGGGCAGGTCGACCTTGTTGATGACGGGGACGATTTCGTGGTCGTGCTCGATCGACTGGTAGACATTGGCGAGGGTCTGCGCCTCTACCCCTTGCGCCGCGTCCACCACCAGCAGCGCGCCCTCGCACGCGGCGAGCGAGCGGCTGACCTCGTAGGCGAAGTCGACATGGCCCGGCGTGTCCATGAGGTTGAGCTCGTAGGTCTCGCCGTCCTTCGCGGTGTAGTTCAGGCGCACGGTCTGCGCCTTGATGGTGATGCCGCGCTCCTTCTCGATGTCCATGTTGTCGAGCACCTGCTCGGACATCTCGCGCGCGGTCAGGCCGCCGCAATACTGGATCATCCGGTCGGCAAGCGTGCTCTTCCCGTGATCGATGTGGGCGATAATGCTGAAATTTCGGATCTTGGATAAATCGGTCATCGCCAGCGCAGATAGCGCTGCCGTCACCGGATGTCAGCATGGCATTGCACCGCCCGTGACGATTGTTCGCGCGCCGGGCTTTACGGCGCTGAAGTCGCTCAGGCGGGTGAGGTTTCGATCTGCAGGAAGTGGAGTCGCGAACGCGGATTGACGCCCACGGCTTCTGCTACGCCGTAGCTGCCTGCCGGCAGCGCCGCGAGCGGCATTCCAGCCGCTGCCAGCGCATAGGGAGAAACGCGGTGCCGGGTGCACAGGCCATCGGCACCGTCGCTGATCAGCTTCGTCTCGAATTCCAGGCCCTGCGCGGCTTCCTCGGCCCGGCGGACGACGGCAACGACAAGTTGCCCGTTGCCGAGGTCGAGCACCATGTCCGTGCCTTCCGGAACGTTCAGCAGGCCCTCGATACGGGCGCCGGTGCGCGAGAGGTTGCGCATGACCACCTCGTAGCGGTGATCTTCGTGGATGACGCCGACCTTGCGGAACATCGCCTTGCGGCTTGCGCGGGCTTTTGCCGGGCCGCTGGGCTCGTACTCCAGTTCGCCGCTGGCCAGTTTCTCCATGACCGCATCCTGCGGCAGGGCCTTGCTGTAGATCCAGCCCTGGACGTGGGTCGCGCCCAATTCCCGGACGAGGTCCAGTTCGTCATGCGCCTCGACCCCCTCGGCAACGGTCACCATGTCCAGCGCTTCGGCCAGGCTGACGATGGCGGTGATGATGGCCGCATTGTTGTTGCCGCCCTCGCACGCGCCGCGCACGAAGCTCTGGTCGATCTTGATCTTGTCGAATGGCGCGTTGCGCAGATAGCCGAGCGAGGAATAGCCGGTGCCGAAATCGTCGAGCGCCAGCCGCAGGCCCATCTTCTTGAGCGTCGCGAACATCTCGTGCGTCGCGTGCGGATCGCCGATGAACACGCTTTCCGTCAGTTCCAGTTCCAGCCGCTCCGGCGGAAGGCCAGACGACATCATGGCGTCGGAAACGATGGTGGGCAGGTTTTCGTTGGCGAACTGGATGGCCGACACGTTGATCGCGACGACCAGTTCTTCCGGCCACTGCGCAGCATCGCGGCAGGCAATCCTGATCACCCATTCGCCCAGGTCGAGGATCTGGCCGGTTTCCTCCGCCACGGGAATGAACTCGGCGGGACTGACCCAGCCGCGCTCGGGATGGTTCCAGCGCACCAGCGCCTCGAACGACTTCACCCGGTTGGTCTTGGCATCGACCAGCGGCTGATACTGCATTTCCAGCCCATCGGTTGCGAGGGCATCCCGCAGGTCTTCCTCGATCTGGCGGCGCCAGTGCGCGTCGGAGCTGAGGTCGCTGGAATAGAAGCGGTACTGCCCCCTCCCCCCGGCCTTTGCGGCGTACAGGGCCAGATCGCCCGCACCGACCAGTTCGTCCGTTTCGATCCCGTCGAACGGAGCAATGGCAATCCCGACCGAGGTTCCGATGATCGCCCGCGCACCATTGATCGAATATGGCTGCGAAACCATCTGGATCAGCGTCTGGGCAAGATCGCCCAAAGCGCCGCGATCGTCCATGTCGGGCAGGATGATCTGGAATTCATCGCCGCCCAGCCGGCCGATCTCGCCCTTGTCGCCGATGATGCGGTCCAGTCGCTGGGCGACCTGCTTCAGCAACTCGTCGCCAGCCTGGTGGCCAAGCGTATCGTTCACCTGCTTGAACCGGTCGAGGTCGAGCATCATCATCGCGCAGGAACGCTGGCTGGCCTTCGATGCGGTGAGCAGCTTGGCCATCCGCGTTTCCATGCGGTGGCGATTGGCAAGACCCGTCAGCGCATCGTATTGCGCCATGCGATTGACGTCGATCTGCCCCTGGCGCTGCGCCGAAATATCCTTGGCGCTACCCCGGAAGCCGGTGAATTCGCCCTTTTCGCAGAATTGCGGGCGACCGGAGATTTCCCACCAGATGTCCTTCTTTGTGGCGACCTTCACCGGCAGGGAGTTGATGGAGTTGCGTGCGCGAAGCAGGAACGGCAGCGGTCGCTGGCGACCGTGCTCGTCATCGCTTTCGCTGATCGGGGTGGAGAACAGCTGGACGAGCGAAAGATCGTGAAAATCGATGCCCTCGCCTGTCAGTTTTTCCTGTGCAGCCCGTGACAGGTAGACGATCTTGCCATCGGCATCGGTCGCCCAGAACCAGGACAGGTCGCTTTCCTCGATAGCGTCGAGCAGCTTGATGCGCCGGGGATCGGACGCGCTGTAGGCGTCTATCGGACTGACCGGTTCTTCCGTGACGGTTGAACGGGAGAAGAACTTATTGAGACCCATGGTCGCCCCCCCAGGCGCGCGTGAAAATCACTGTGCACGGCGGCGGGATGCGCCGCATGCGGTTGGAAAACTGTAGGGGGCGCAGCAGCTTCATGCTTTTTTCCTGATGCCGCTGCCAACGGCAAATTGCGTGTCCGTTTTCAGGCCGACGATGCCGCCCTGCGGATCGGTTTCCAGCGCCCGCGCAAACTCCACGCCCATGCGGTCGTCCTTGCTCCACCTGGTGGTACCCGACACGATCAGCGTCTCGCTCAGCGCAAGCCGGAAAAGCGTACCGACAGGCACGTTGTAGAGGCCTTCGACCAGCGCGCCCGTGACGGAGATATTGCGTACCGTGCCGTTGTAATACTGGCCCGCGTTTTCCAGAACGATCTTGCGCAGCATCGTCTGGCGGGGTGCGCGGGCGGACTTGGGTCCGCGCGCGACCGCGGTAGGCCCGTCGCGCAGTTTCTGGCTGGCGTCGGCAAGCGACAGCGGCTTGTCGTAGATATATCCCTGCACGTGACTGCACCCGTGCATCCGCACGAGGTCCAGCTCGTCCAGGGTCTCCACGCCCTCTGCCGTCGTATCCATGCCCAGCGCCTGCGCGAGGCTGGTGATGGAGGCGATGATGGCACCGTTGCGGCTGCCGGGCTGGGTCGCGCCGCGAACGAAGCTCTGGTCGATCTTGATCTTGTCGAACGGAGCGGTCTTCAGATAGCCGAGCGAGGAATAGCCGGTCCCGAAATCGTCGAGCGCGAGCCGGACCCCGATTTTCTTTAGAGCGCTGAACATCACGTCCGTGCCCTCGTCATCGCTCAGGAACACGCTCTCGGTAATTTCCAGTTCCAGCCTGGAAGGAGAAATCCCCGCGTCGGAGATGGCGCGGGTGATGACCTTCGGCAGGTCCGTATTGGAAAACTGCAGCGGCGACACGTTCACCGCGCAGCGGATGTTTTCCGGCCAGCTGGCAAGGTCCCGGCATGTGCGGCGGATGGCCCAGGCGCCGATATCCTGGATGAGGCCGGTATCCTCTGCGATCGGGATGAACTTGTCGGGCCGGATGGCCCCCTGCTGCGGATGGAACCAGCGGATCAGCGCCTCGAAACCGGTGATTGTCTCGCTCGAGCATTCGACGACCGGCTGATACTGGATGTCCAGCGCGTCGTTCTCGATCGCCTCGCGCAGATCCTCTTCCAGCTTGCTGCGTTCCTCGGCTGCGGAATGCAGATCCTTGGCGTAGAAATGGTAGCGCCCCCTGCCCCCGTCCTTCGCCGCATACAGCGCGAGGTCGGCGTTGCGGATAATGAGGTCGATATCCTTCGCATCGTCCGGGCTGATCGCAATGCCGATCGACGCGCCGATGACCACGCGGTGCCCCTCGACCGAATAGGGCTGCGAAAGCGACCGGATGACGTCGGCGGCCAGCTGCGCAAGCATCGCCCGTGGATTGCGTCCGGGCAGGATGACCTTGAACTCGTCCCCGCCCAACCGGCCGACTCGTCCATTTTCGCCCACGGCAGCTTCCAGACGCTGGGACACCTGTTTCAGCAGCGCATCGCCCGCCGGATGGCCCAGCGTGTCGTTGACGTGCTTGAACCGGTCGAGGTCGAGCAGGAACACGGCGCATTCGCGGTTCTGTTCTTGCGGAGAGGACAGGATCTTGTCGAGTGTCTGCGACATCTGGAACCGGTTGGCGAGCCCTGTCAGCGAGTCGAAGTGGGCCAGCCGCGAGGCATGTTCCTGGCTGCGCTTCTTCTCGGTCAGGTCCGTGCCCGAACCGCGGAACCCGCAGAAATTCTTGAAATTGTCGAAGACGGGCCTGCCGCTTATCGACCACCAGCGCTCGCCATCGCCGGTCGCCGCCTGCACCGCCAGTTCCTGGAATGCAGAGCGTGCCGACAGGTGGAAGTTGACCGATCGCTCGCCTTCGCGGTTGTCATTGCCCATTTCGAAAAGGTCGAGGATCGAGCGCCCGAGAAGTTCTTCCGGCGTCGTGCCCAGATGCTTCGCAATCGGCGACGACAGGTAAGTAAGCTGGCCCCGGCGGTCCGTTTCCCAGAACCACCCCTGCCGCGTGTTCTCGTAATCGTTGAGGATATCGACGGCGCGGTTCCGGATGCGCGCATCGGCAAGATTGCGCTCCGCCCGCTCGCGGTCGACACGCATCTGGTAACGGCCGGTAAAATAGCAAAGGACGACGAAGATCGCGAGGACGAGATAGGCGGAAGGACTTCCCGACAGGAAGACGAAGGGGCTCCACACCGCAATCTTCCACCCGAACAGCGCAATCGCCCGGCCCGATAGCAGAACGGCGGACACGGCGGAGATCGACACGATGGCCCCGACGAACAGGAAGGTCCCGATCCTGCCTGCGAATGCTTCTATCGCGAAACCGAACCCGTACATCAGCGCCGGCACCACGACCACGGTGGACGCGGCGGCGAACGACACGTTTTCGTCGCGCGGCGTGTCACGCTCCCAACTATTGAACCAGCGCGTCGCCACGGTCAGCAGAGGCGCCAGAACGAACAGGGCCGTTGCCGGAAGGGAAGGCAGCGACACGTTTATTGCGAAGGCCGTCACGGCCGACGACAGGTATGCCGCCGCCATCAGCCACCAGTTCGTCGGCAGCATGTATGTGCCGTTGGCGGCAGCGCGGGGCGAGGGTTTCAAGCGGTTGCCCGAACGATCGCGGCGATCGGTCGTGCGGGATTTTTCGGAAGCGCTGGCCCTGTCTTCGGGTGTGCGAGTCTTCGATGACGAGGCCTTCGGGGACTCTCTCCGGCAGGCTTCGCGCGCGGCACCGGAAGCCTTCTTCCGGGCGCGCGCGGGGGCATTCACGCGCTTGCGCGGTACCCGGGGCGACGCGCGCTCCGAAGGATCCTTGTCTTCCATGCCGTTTCCATGCGCGACCAGCGGTTTAAAAACCTTAAACCGCACACTTTCCGATCGCGGTTAATCGCTTGTCAGCCATGACCGGCTGACGCAGTCTGTTCCCTCGCGATTTCGGTTCCCTGCCCTTGCCCTTCTGCACGGTAGGCAGCAGGGTCGTGATTGCAGCGCAGGATTGCTGCCAGTTCGGGGGAGAGAGCATGCGGCATATCGCCATCGTGGGATCGGGGCCGGCAGGATATTACACGGCGGAAGCCGCGCAGAAGCTGTGGGGCGACGATGTCCGGATCGACGTGTTCGATTCCCTGCCCGTGCCCTACGGCCTCATCCGTACAGGGGTCGCACCCGACCACCAGTCGATCAAGGGCGTGGCCCGCAGGTTCGAGAAAACCGCGCTGACGGAAAACGTGCGGTTCGTGGGCAATGTGACTGTTGGTCAAGACGTTAACATCGAGACACTGAAACAGCTCTACCACGCGGTCGTACTGGCGACCGGAGCGCCCCGCGACCGGGAGCTGGATATTCCCGGCAGAGAGCTTGGCAACATCTTCGGCAGCGCCGCCTTCGTCGGCTGGTATAACGGGCATCCCGACTTTGCCGATCTCGCGCCCGACCTGTCCGGCAAAAATGCCGTCGTCATCGGCATGGGCAATGTCGCCCTTGACGTTGCGCGCATCCTGGCGAAGAGCAGGCGTGAATTCGAAGGGGCCGATATCGTCGATCACGCGCTGGATGCCCTCGATGCATCCAGGCTGGAAACCATCACCATTGTCGGGAGGCGCGGCCCCCATCAGATCATGATGACTCCCAAGGAACTGGGGGAACTGATGGACCTGGAACGGGCCAGCCCGCGGGTGGAGCCTGCAGACCTCCCGTCCGAGGGCGAGGATTCCATGCTGGAGCCGGGCCTTCGCAAATCGGTGAAACTGCTGCGCGATTTCGCAGCCATTCCGGAAAATATCCGCGGCGAAAAACCGATCACCATAAACTTCGACATGTTCGCCAGTCCCATGGCTTTTTACGGAGACGGGAAAGTCACGCAGGTGGAGATCGAGGAAACCTCGGTCGAGGTCGGACGCGCGGTCGGCACGGGACGGACCTATCGCATCCCTGCCGACCTCGTCGTCACCTGCATCGGTTATCGCACCTCGCCCATCCCCGACGTCCCGTTCGATGAACGGGCCGGGCGGTTCGCCAATGACGAGGGACGCATCCTGCCCGGCCTCTACTGCGTCGGCTGGGCACGCCGGGGCCCCAGCGGTACGATCGGGACGAACCGGCCCGATGGCTATGCCATCATCGACCGGATCGCGGAGGACCTCGAGAGCAAGGCGATTACCTCCGTCGCCAAACCCGGGCGCGAAGGCTTCGATACCCATGCAGCCGAAACGGGGCTCGACCTCGTGACCTTCCGCGACTGGCAGAAGATCGACGAAGCGGAAATCGCCGCTGCAAGGGACGGCGCGCCGCGCCGCAAGTTCACCGCCGTGGAGGAGATGATTGCTGCCCGCGACGCGGCTCATGATTGACGATGCTCGTAGTCAGGCCCGCACGCGGAACGCCCATTGCGCCTGAATGGTTGAAGACGAGAAACAGCAAACGGACACCGCCGGAAAAAGGCGGGCCGATAGAGAGAGGATGCTGCACAACATGACGACCGAGCTGGAAAACGAAGCCGCCCAGTCCACCACGGCGCTGGGGCCGCTTATCGGCCTGACGCGGGAAGACATCATCGGGGCCGTTGCGGTCCTGCTGCGCGAAACCGCTTCCGACCCGCAGCGCCTGATGCGCCACAGCCAGGCGATGGGCATGGACATTATCCAGATCATGACGGGGAAGAGCGAACTGGCCCCCCACCCCAAGGACAAGCGGTTCATGGACCCGGCTTGGCGCTACAACCCCTTCATGCGGGCGGGCGCGCAATACTACCTCGCCGTGCAGAAGGGCATGGCGAACTGGCTGGAAGAGCTCGAGTTGGACGACCTGGAGAAGGACCGCGCCCGGTTCATTTCCAATATCATCATCGATTCCGTCGCGCCCACCAACACGCTGCTGGGGAACCCGACCGCGCAGAAGCGCATGATCGACAGCGGCGGCCTGTCGCTGATCAAGGGGCTGAAGAACGCCTATACCGACCTCACCCAGAACAAGGGTATGGTAAGCCAGGTCGACAAGCGCCCGTTCAAGCTGGGGGAGAACGTCGCCACGTCGAAAGGCTCGGTCGTCCTGCGGACCGAGATGATGGAACTGATCCAGTATGCCCCGACAACGGACGAGGTGTACGAAATCCCGCAGCTGACTATCCCGCCGCAGATCAACAAGATGTATATCAACGACCTGTCGCCGGAAAAATCCATCGTCAAATGGCAGGTCGACAACGGTATCCAGACCTTCGTCATCAGCTGGCGCAACCCGTCAAAGGAACAGGGTGTCTGGGACATGGCCGACTATGTCCGGTCCTGCCGCGAGGCGATGGAGGCCATCGCCGACATTACCGGCGCGAAGAAGGTCAACGTCTCTGCCGGCTGTTCCGGCGGGCAGACCGCCGCGATGCTCGCGAGCAAGATGACGGCCGACAAGGATGAGCTTCTGGGCGCTCTCACCCTGATGGTCTGCGTGCTGCACCCCAAGCAGAACGATATCGAGGCAGGCTCCCTCATCAGCGAAAACGGGCTCGCGCTGGCCAAGCGGCGGGCGGCCAAAAAAGGCGTCGTCAAGGGCGACGACCTTGCCCGCGGCTTTGCGTGGCTGAGGCCCAACGACCTCATCTGGAACTACGTCATCAACAACTACCTGCTGGGCGAGGACCCGCCCGCCTTCGACGTGTTGTTCTGGAACGCGGATGCCACCAATCTCTCCGCCAGCCTGATGGGCGATTTCCTGACCGTATTCGAGACACTCGCCTTCACGAAGAAAGGCGAGGTCGAGATGGTCGATCACAAGATCGACCTGTCCAAGGTGAAGAGCGACCTGTTCATCCTGGGCGGGGTGACCGATCACATCACACCCTGGAAAGCGACTTATCGATCGACGCAATTGTTCGGATCGAAAGACGTGACCTATGTCCTGAGCCAGTCGGGCCACATGCAGGCGATCCTGAACCCGCCCGGCAATCCGAAGGCGAAGTTCTACGTTCAGAAGAAGAAGGGCAAGCTGCCGGATACCGCCGACGAATGGCTGAAAGGTACGGAGGAAGTCGCGGGAAGCTGGTGGCCTTACTGGATGGAATGGATTCAGGCCCGCGCCGGGGACAAGAAAGCTGCGCCGGGAAAGCTGGGCAACAAAAATCACAAACCTCTGGACCCGGCGCCCGGTCTCTACGTAGTGGAGGAAGTGTGACCGCCTTCGCGGTTGCAGCATAACCCAAAGGAAGGTCGCCAGCATGACAGCATCCAAGGACGAACCGATGACCTGCGAGATCGGGATCGAGCAGGTCGGGGGACGGCAATTGCGTGTCGCGCGCTGGCGACTGGACGAGCCGAGCGAGCACCTGCCCATCCTGTTCTTCAACGGTATCGGCGCCAATATCGAGGCGGTGGCACCGCTGGCGGAAGCGCTGACCGATCGCGGCTTCATCATGTTCGACATGCCGGGCACGGGGGAAAGCCCCGATCCGGTTCTGCCGTACAACCCCTTCACGATGAGCTGGACCGCGGCCAAACTCCTGAAGAAATACGGCATCGAGGAATGCGATGTCATGGGCGTCAGCTGGGGCGGCGCGATGGCTCAGCACTTTACGCTGCAGCACCCCGGCATGGTCCGGCGGCTCGTGCTGGTGGCGACGACGGCGGGCATGCTCATGGTGCCGGGCAATCCGGCCGCCTTTACGAAAATGGCCAATCCGCGGCGCTATATTGATGCCGATTACATGAACGAACACTTCGCCGCGCTGTATGGCGGCGCGCTGAAGGACCCCGATGCCAAGTCGAGCCATATCGGACGGCTGAAGCCGCCGTCGCCGCGTGGCTACATGTACCAGCTCATCGCAATGCTGGGCTGGACCAGCCTGCCTGCCCTGCCCTTCCTCGGCAAGCAGACGCTGATCATGATGGGCGAGGACGACCAGATCGTGCCGCTGACCAATGGCAAGATCCTGAAAGCGGCCATTCCGAACTCGCGGCTCGAGGTCTTCGAAGGCGGCGGCCACCTGTTCCTGCTGACCCATGCGGACGAGAGCATTGCCTGTCTGAAGGGCTTCCTCGATGCGGCGGAGGAAGACGCGCTGGAAGCGGCCTGACCCTGGCTGTTTCTCAGGCCGCGCCGGGCAACCAGCGCTCCAGAATGGCATTGACCGAGCCGGGCGCGTCCTGCTGCACCCAGTGGGACACGCCGGGCAGCCGCTCTATCGTAAGGTCGAGCACCCATTCCTGCGTTCCGTCGAGGCAGTGGATATCGATCGCGACGTCCTCCTCGCCCCATACCATCAGTGTCGGCACCTCGACCCGGTAATCGCCTGGATCGACCACGTCCTGATGGCGTAGCAATGCGCGGTAGTAATTGACCATCGCGTGCCGCCCGCCGGGCCGCGCTGCCGCCGCGTCATAGACCGCGCGGACCTCCGGTCCGAAATTGGCCCTGTTGCAGGCGCTGGACGCGATGATCGAGCCTGCGGTCCTGCGTGCCAGTACCATCTCCGGCAGTTTGGGAAGCTGGAAGAAGAAGATGTACCAGCTCTTCCTGAACTGCCGCCATTTCCTGATTTCCCGGATGGAGCACATGGGATGCGGCACGTTCATGATGACCAGCCGCTCCAGCGGACGAAGTTTCAGGATGGCGAACATCCACGCGACGATGGCCCCCCAGTCGTGGGCGACCAGGGTCACCTTCTTTGCGCCACTCGCATCGATCAGGGCCGCGATATCCTGCGTCAGGTGGTCCAGCGCATAGTCGCGGACCGCACCCGGCCGGTCGCTCGCGCCATAGCCGCGCATATTGGGCGCCCATACGCGGTAGCCCTTCCCGGCGAGTAGCGGGATCTGGTGCCGCCACGAATAATGCAGTTCGGGAAAGCCATGGAGGCAAAGGGCGAGGTGGTCGCTTTCCGCCGGCCCCGCTTCCGCGACTTCGAAGGTCAGGCCGTTCGCCTCGACGAAGCGAATGGCGATGCCGCTGTCTTCAGGCGGGTTCCAGCTCGGCTGCCTGTCCATTGCTCGCCCCTTCCTTGCAGCCCCGCATCGCTTCCCGGTCAGGGCTCGATCACGATCCCCGCCGCCGGGTCGATATCGCCGCCGGCCATTTTCACGAACTGGTCGCGGGCGGCGGAAAGGCCCGAATGCCTCTCGATGGTCACCGTGCCGCCGACCTCGGCGAGGAAGCCGTGCCACGCGGCTGCGACACGCTTGCCCGCTTCCTCAGGGCCCAGTTCCTTGAACATGGCCACCGCGTGATCGGGGGCGAAGAACAGCATCGGCTTGGGGCCCGGCAACCCTTCCTCGCCGCCCATGCCGCCGTTTCCGCGTTCCTCGATATGAGTCGCACCGACGAGGCAGGAATATTTCAGGGCATCGCCCAATTGCCGATGAATGGTCGCCAACAGGGCGGCATTGCCTGCAAAATCGACGGAAACGCTAGGCTCGGCGGGCAGGCTGCCTGCCGCGTCGTAGGACAACACCTCGTCATAAAGCCCCGTCTTCTCGACGAATTCGACATTGCCTGCCGATGTGAGGCCGATCCGGCGGATCCCGGGCGAGTTCTGCCTGGCAACGCTGGCAAGGCCCATCGCGGTCTTGGACGATGCGCTGGTCAGGATCATGCGCTGCGCGCCGAACCATTCCTCGCCGCGCAGGAAATACTCGATCAGGAAACCGGTCTTGAACAGCGGGCCGAAGATCATCCGCTCGCCTTCCCGCGCTGGGTCGTGCTCCGGGTCCGCGGCGAGGCGGGAATACTGGTTGTAGACCGGGCTCATCGGCTGGCGATGCTCTGCCGCATCGATGAAACCGTGGGCCGTCACCTTGCCCGGCATGATGTCGAGATGGGTCGCCATCGGCAGGTAGCCGTAAACCCGTTCGCCCACGCCCAGGCCGCTGCCATTGTCCTCGATCACCCGGGCATGGCCCCACATGGGGACGATGCCCTTTTCGGATCCCTTGCCATCCGATGCGGGGAAGAAATTCCAGTATCCGAACCCGTCGCCCACCACGGCATAGGTCACGTTGTTGGCCGTGACCGAGAAGCTTTCCACCGCCAGCCGCGCGCCGCCTTCCGGCAGGGGCGCGGTATCGACCTCCACCAGTTCGGCATTGGTAATGGCTTTCTTCTCGACTTCGACCTGCTGCGGCATCGCGATTCTCCTTTTGCGAAGGAGTGCTAGCGCGCAGTGGCAGGCTTGGCGAGGGTTACACCCGCATCGGCATCAATACATAGAGCGCCGGGCTATTCTCGTCCTTGCGGATCAGCGTCGGCGCGCCCGGATCGGCGAGGTGAAGCTCGACCACGTCGCTGTCGATCTGGCCGAGAATGTCCTTCAGGTAATTCGCGTTGAAGCCGATTTCGAACCCTTCGGCCTTGTATTCGCCCGCCAGTTCCTCCGACGCCGTGCCGTTGTCGGGCGAAGTGACCGACAGCGTCACCTTGTCGGTATCGAGACCCATCTTCACCGCGCGCGTCTTCTCGGTCGCGATGGTCGCGACGCGGTCCACGCCCTGGAAGAAGCTTTTCGGATCGACCTTCAGCAGCTTGTCGTTTCCGGTTGGGATGACGCGGCTGTAATCGGGGAACGTGCCGTCGATCAGTTTCGAGGTCAGGACCATGCCGCCTTCCCCGCCCATGGTGAAGCGGATCTTGCTGGCCGACAGGTCGATCTGGACATTGCCGTCCATGCTCTCTTCCAGCAGCTTGCGAAGCTCCCCCACCGCTTTGCGCGGCACGATGACGTCGGGCATCCCCTCGGCGCCATCGGGCCGGTCGAGCGTGAAGCGCGCAAGGCGGTGACCGTCCGTCGCCGCCGCCTTCAGCACCGGCCTGTCGTCGTCCGCCACGTGCAGGAAAATGCCGTTCAGGTAATAGCGCGTTTCCTCGGTCGAGATCGCGAAGCGGGTGCGGTCGATCATGTCGGCCAGCGTCTTGGCCGGGATCTCGAAACTGGTCGGCAGGTCGCCTTCGACGATGACGGGGAAATCGTCCTTCGGCAGGGTCGGCAACTGGAACCGGCTGCGACCGGCCTTCACCGTCATGCGGTTGTCCGCCGTTTCCAGGCTGACCTGGCTGCCATCGGGCAGCTTGCGCGCAATATCGAACAGCAGGTGCGCGGACACGGTGATCGCCCCGGGACTGTCGACGCTGGCCGCGGTCATCGTTTCCACGACCTGCAGGTCGAGGTCGGTCGCCATCACCTTCACGCTGCCGCCGTCGCTGGTATCGATCAGGACGTTGGACAGGATCGGTATCGTATTGCGCCGCTCCACGACCGACTGCACGTGGGACAGGCAGCGCAGCAAGGTGGCGCGTTCGATGGTGGCCTTCATCGGTAATTCCCCTTCACACGGCGAGGAGAAATGCGATTCCCCGCCGCAAACATGTCGCCCCTACCCTTACCGCCGCGAAGGCCACGGGCAAGCGTATAGGACGCCGTAGAGGCTTCTGCTGGGGATAAAGCGGGGGAGTTCGCCCCCGCGTTCCTAATCGGCCTTCGAAAGGGCCTCCAAACCCCTCCCCGCCGGGCGGCGGGGACGCGGATCAGCTCATCATCGCCATGCCGCCATTAACGTGCAGCGTCTGGCCGGTGACATAGCCTGCCTCGCGGCTGGCGAGATAGGCGACCGCGGCGCCGATGTCGTCGCCCTCGCCCATCTTCGCCATCGGAATGCGTGCGTTGATCGCGCTCTTCTGGTCGTCCGTCAGCTCGTCCGTCATGGCGGTCCGGATGAAGCCCGGGGCGACGCAGTTGACGGTGATGCCGCGGCTGGCCAGTTCCTGCGCCAGCGATTTTGACATGCCGGTCAGCCCGGCCTTGGCCGCGACGTAGTTCATCTGGCCCGGATTGCCCGTTGCGCCCACCACGCTGGTAATCGAGATCATCCGGCCGAATTTCGCCTTCATCATCGGGCGGGCCGCGGCGCGCATCAGGCGAAAGGCGCTTTCCAGGTTCACCTGCATGACCTGGTCCCATTCCTCGTCCTTCATCCGCATCGCCAGGTTGTCGCGCGTGATGCCGGCATTGTTGACGAGGATATCGAGCGAGCCCAGCGTGTCGATCGCCGCCGGGACCAGTTCATCGACCTGCGTCTTGTCCGTCAGGTTGCAGGTAATCTCGACATGGTCGCCTCCGACTTCCTCGATCAACTGCTCGCGAAAGGCGCGCAGTTTCTCGCCATTGGAGCCGGAGAGCGCCAGCCGAGCCCCCTGCCGGGCAAGCGAGACAGCGATGGAGGAACCGATACCGCCGCTGGCGCCGGTCACGAGTGCAGTCATTCCTTCGAGCGAGAACATCAGACGATCTCCTTTGCGAGGGCTTCGATATCTTCCATGGTGACGACGCTGGTTGCAGAGGAGTCGGGCGCGATCTTGCGGACCATCGGGCCCACGACCTTGCCGCCCAGTTCGACGAAATGCTCGTTCCCGGCTTCGAACATGGCGGTCACGCTTTCGCGCCACCGGACGCGGCCCGTCACCTGTTCGACCAGCAGGCGCTGCTCCTCGGCAGGGTCGCTGACGGCAGAAGCTGTAACATTGGCATAGATGGGAACCGTGAATGCCTGCGGCGGCGTGTTCGCGAGCGCCTCTGCCATGGCATCGGCGGCGGGCTGCATCAGCCTACAATGGAATGGCGCGGACACCGGCAACAGGATGCCGCGCTTGATCCCGTGATCCTTGACCGCTGCAACCGCGCGTTCGATCGCGCCGCGATGGCCTGAAATGACGACCTGCGCCGGGTCGTTGTCGTTTGCGACCTGGCACACGTCGCCCTCGGCCACGGCGTCACACAGCGCCTGCGCTTTCGCAAGATCGGCGCCCAGCAGGGCGGCCATGGCGCCCTCGCCCACCGGAACGGCCGCCTGCATGGCCTGCCCGCGCAGTTTCAGCAGCCGGGCGGTATCGGCGAGCGAGAATGCACCGGCGGCGCACAGGGCCGTGTATTCGCCCAATGAATGGCCTGCGACGCAATCGGCCTTGTCTGCCAGCGTCAGGCCGCCTTCCTTCTCCAGCACGCGCAGGGTGGCGATGGCATTTGCCATGATGGCGGGCTGCGCGTTTTCGGTCAGAGTCAGCTGGTCTTCCGGCCCCTCTGCCATGATCTTCGACAGGTTCTGGCCCAGCGCGTCGTCGACTTCCTGGAACACCTCGCGCGCATGGGGGCTGGCCTTGGCGAGGTCCGTGCCCATGCCGACCTTCTGGCTGCCCTGGCCCGGAAAAATGAATGCGGTCATGAAATTGCTCTCCTGATTGGACGCGCCGCTAGGAAGCGCCGAACGGGCTGGCAAGTCCGAACGGCACAATCCTGTTGGCAGCCGTGTGACCGATTTCCGCGCGGCCGAGATAGGGGATGCCAGCACGGTTGCACCAGAATTCGGCGATCTGCTCCGCCGTCTGGCCGAACTCGCGGTCGTTTTCCGGCACGTTCGTGACCGAGCCGAGCCTGAGGCCCGCAATGCGCGGCAAGGTATTGGCGAGGCTGAAAAAAAGCCGGTCGATGGCATAGAGGTGCTCGCTCACCTCCTCCACCATCACCACGTGGCCCGAAAGGTCGGGCAGCAGCGGGGTATCGACCAGCATCGCCAGCGTGATGAGGTTGAACGCGACGACCGGCGTCTTCCCGTCGAGCGAGGGTTCCAGCCCGCTACTGTCGCCGCCGAACCAGCGCAGGACCCGCGAAACCGCCTCCCGCCCGCCTTCGCTTCGGGCACTTACCGGCATGGAGCCGTGGACCGGCTGTCCGATACCGTGGCGATAAAGCGCGGCGAGCAAATATCCCATGTCGGAAAACCCGACATAGGTCTTTGCGCGCGCCGCATCGTTCATCCGCGCGATCGCGGCCTCTGCAATGCGGTTCGATCCGTATCCGCCCTTCGCGAACCAGACGACATCGTAGTCGGGGTGGTTGGCACATTCGACCAGCGCCTGCATCCGTTCCAGGTCGGTCCCGGCGAAATGGGCGTGGCTGCTGAAGCACTGGTCGTGAAACCACACTTCGCAATCGGGGAAATCGTCCGCCACCAGTTTCCGCATGGCGTGGGCGTGGGCGGGCGTGATCGCCGTTGCAGGGGCGCAGATGGCTATACGTGTCATGTGAACAACCCATGCCGCACCTCGGTTCATGGTTGCAAGGGCGGCGCTTCGCGCTAGTCACCTTTCCGCTATGACCGACCTGCCCGATCCTGCCGCCGACCTGACCGCCCGCCCCTGGTTCTTTTGCGGCATCGGTGGTTCCGGGATGCAGCCCCTCGCCGCCATCCTGAAGGGCCGCGGGGCCGAGGTTGCAGGCAGCGACCGCAGCTTCGACCAGGGCCGGACGCCGGAAAAATTCGCTGCGCTGGAACGGCAGGGCTTCACCCTGTTCCCGCAGGACGGCAGCGGCATCACCAGCGAGGAGCAGGTGCTGGTCGCAAGCGCCGCGGTGGAAGACAGCGTTCCCGAGGTGCAGCGGGCGAAGGAACTGGGCGTGCCGCGCATGACCCGCGCCGATCTCAACGCCGCGCTGTTCAATGCCAGTGCAAAAGGCATCGCCGTGGCCGGCACCAGCGGGAAGTCCACCGTGACGGGCATGCTCGGCTGGATCCTCGAGGCGACAGGCCATGCGCCGACCATCATGAACGGCGCGGTGATGAAGAACTTCGTCAGCGAGGACCGGCCCTTCGCCAGCGCGGTGGTTGGCAGCGATGCGCTGTATGTCTCCGAAGTCGACGAAAGCGACGGGTCCATCGCGCAATACCGGCCCGATGTCGGCGTGCTGCTGAATGTCAGCCTCGACCACAAGAGCCTGGAGGAACTGCGCGACCTGTTCGGCAATTACCTCGCCGCGTCGGGCACGGCGGTCGTCAACACCGACAATGACGAGGCGCTGCAACTGCTGGGCCGGGCGTCCAATGCCATCACTTTCGGCGTGGAGGACAAGGGCGCGACCATCGGAATCGAGCCGGGAAGCCATGCGGACGGCCCGGTCCGGCAGGCGGCGCAGGTAATCGACCGGCGCGACGGCAGCAGGCATGCGCTGGTCGTGAACATGCCGGGCCGCCACAACCTGTCGAATGCTCTTGCCGCAATTGCCGGGGCCCATGCCGCCGGGGTTCCCGTGGCAGACGCCGTGGCGGCGCTGTCCGGCTTCAGGGGGCTGGCCCGGCGGTTCGATATCGTCGGCGTATCGCCGGGCGGTGTGACCGTGATCGACGATTTCGGCCACAATCCGGAGAAATGCCGCGCCACCCTGCGGACGCTGAAAGCGCATCCGGGCCGCGTCCTCGCCTTCTTCCAGCCCCACGGATACGGTCCCTTGCGGCAGATGGGAGAGGAGCTGGCCGAAACCTTCGCCCACGAACTGGGCCCGGACGATCTGACGCTGCTGTGCGATCCGGTCTATTTCGGCGGCACGGTCGACCGCAGCCAGGGTAGCGAGCGTATCGTCGACCTCATCGCCAAGAATGGCGGCCGGGCTATGCACATCAATACACGGGAAGGCTGCGGCGACTGGCTGGTCGCAAACGCGAAGCCCGGCGACCGCATCGCCATCATGGGGGCACGCGACGACACGCTCAGCCTGTTCGCGTCGGACGTGCTGGACCGGCTGGGCTAGAAGCCTTCCAACCCTTCCGCCTCGCGCTTGACCGCCCGCTTGTACCCGTCGCGCTGCATGAGCCTGTCGCGGTAATCCCTGAGGCTTTGCGGCACGCCCTCGTCCAGTCCGACGCTTTTCGCCAGCACCAGCGCGTAGCCGACACAGATGTCCGCCACGGTGAAGCGGTCGGCGCACAGATAGTCGCGGCCCGCCAGCCGCTGCTCCACCTTGACCAGACGCTTGTGGAACCAGCGGGCATAGGCATGACCGGCCTCCTCCAGCCCGCGATCCTTCTCGAACAGGGCGAAGCGCATGAAGACGGTCTGGGGGAAGGTGATCGTCGCATCGGCATGGTAGGTGAAATCGAGGAAGGCAGCGTAATCGGCCTGCCCGCGTGCCACCAGCAGGTTCCCCCTGCCGCCCAGTCCGGCAAGATAGACCGCGATGGCGCAGCTTTCGGTCATCTGCGTCCCGTCATGTTCCAGCAGCGGGATCGTGCCGAGCGGGTTCAGTTCCAGGAACTCCGGGGCTTTCTTTCGCGGAGGGAACGGCAGCATCCTCAGGTCGATATCCGCCCCTGCCTCCTCCGCCGCCCATGTGGCGCGCAGGCCCCTCGAGCCGCGGCAGGTATGGAGGACGGGCGTGGTCAATGCGCCGCCCCTTCGGCGCCCGGCTTGTGCCCGAGGCCGAAAACCTTGTGCAGCAGCACGACCAGCAGCCAGCCGGCCACCAGTGCGACCACGGCCGACGCCGCGGCATAGGTCAGCCAGCCGAAGAAGCCGCCTGCCGGACCGAACCCGTCGGCGACTGCCGCCTCCAGCCCGTGCGCAGCGTCGTAGAGGCCATGGAAGCCGAGTTCGTGCGTGCCATGCAGCAGGATGCCGCCGCCGACCCACAGCATCGCCACCGTCCCGATGACCGACAGGGCAGTGAGCAATTTGGGCATGGCCGCGACCAGTCCTCGCCCGAAAGCCTGCGCCGCCTCGCTAGGCCGTTTCGTCAGCGACAGGCCGAAATCGTCCATCTTCACGATCAGCGCCACCGCGCCGTAGACCGCGACAGTGACCGCGATGGCCACCAGCGCCAGTGCAATGCCGCGTTGCCACCACACGGTCAGGTCGGACAGTTCGTTGAGCGTGATGGCCATGATCTCGGCGGACAGGATCAGGTCCGTTCGGATCGCGCCCGAAATGCGCTCCTTCTCGAACTTGGCCGGATCCTCGATCACGTCTTCCACGGTCTTGCCGTGTTTCGCGCCGCCCAGTTTCTCCAGCACCTTTTCCGCGCCTTCGTAAGACAGGAACAGGCCGCCTGCCATCAGCAGGAAGATGATGGCCGCAGGCAGGAATTCGCTCAGCACGATTGCGCCGGGCAACAGGAACAGCAGCTTGTTCTTGAAGCTGCCCTTGGCGATGGCCCAGATGATCGGCAGCTCGCGCGCCGGCGACAGGCCGGTGACGTAGCTGGGCGTCACGGCGGCATCGTCGATGACCACGCCGGCCGTCTTAGAACCGGCCCTGCCGGCGGCCGCGGCGATGTCATCGACCGACGCGGCAGCGGTCCGGGCGATGATGCTCACATCGTCAAGCAGTGCGGCAAGGCCTGAAGGCATCGAAATTTCCCCTTTGCATGATGTCTTTGCATGCCCAATGCACGAGCGGCGCGATTGTGGCCAGCGCCGGAAGGCTCCCCTTCCCCTGCGCGCGTCGATGCTATCGGCGCTTGCTTTTCGCCCACACCCCGCTATGTGCGCCGCTTCCCTGCAATGCGGGGAAACGAAGAAAGCCGGAGGGGCCCCGTCATCCGGACGGACAAGCCAGCGATCGGCATCAACTGAAAGGACATGCACATGGCTCATTACGAGCACGTGTTCCTTGCGCGTCAGGACCTCTCCCAGAGCCAGGTCGATTCGCTGGCAGCGCAGGCCACCGAGATTATCGAGAAGAACGACGGCAAGGTCACCAAGACCGAGACGTGGGGCCTCAAATCCCTCGCCTACAAGATCGATCGTAACCGCAAGGCGCATTTCGTGCTGCTCAACATCGAAGGCCCGGGTTCGGTCGTCGAAGAGCTTGAGCGCCAGACGCGCATCAACGAAGACGTCATCCGCTACATGACCATCCGCGTCGACGAGCCGGAAGAAGGCCCCAGCGTGATGATGCGCAAGAACGAGCGCGACAACAAGAAGCGCCGCGACCGTGAGGAGCGTAACTGATGGCCCGTCCGTTTTTCCGCCGCCGCAAGTCCTGCCCGTTCTCGGGTGAAGACGCGCCGAAGATCGATTACAAGGACGTCCGTCTGCTGCAGGGCTTCATGTCCGAACGCGGCAAGATCGTTCCTTCCCGTATCACCGCAGTTTCGGCCAAGAAGCAGCGCGAACTCGCCAAGGCGATCAAGCGTTCGCGTCACATCGGCCTCCTGCCCTACATCGTGAAGTAGAGGAGTAGGCACATGGATATCATTCTCCTCCAGAGGATCGGCAATCTCGGCTCGATCGGTGACGTCGTCACCGTGAAGGACGGCTATGCCCGCAACTACCTCCTTCCGCAGAAGAAGGCCCTGCGCGCCAACGAAGCCAACAAGAAGGTCTTCGAAGCGAACCGCGAGCGTCTCGAGAAAGAGAACGCAGAGCGCCGCACCGAAGCCGAAAAGGCTGGCGAGAAGGTTGCAGGGGCCGAAGTCGTGCTGCTGCGCGCCTCGTCCAACGCCGGCCAGCTCTACGGCTCCGTCAATGTCCGCGACATCGTTGCCGGCCTGACCGAACAGGGTCACGACGTCGACAAGAAGCAGGTCATCCTGGGCAGCCCGATCAAGATGATCGGCATGCACGACGTGACCGTCGCCCTGCACCCCGAAGTCCACGTCACGGTGAAGGCGAACGTCGCCCGCTCCGAGGACGAGGCGAAGCTGCAGAGCGAAGGCGTCGACGTTCTCGCCCAGCTGTTCGAAGACGAGCAGCGCGAAATCGAGGAAGCCGCCGCTTCGCAGCAGCGTGACCCCACGCTGGAGCCCGGCGAAATCCCGGCCGACATGCTGGAAGACGGTGTCAGCACCGAAGAAGGCACGAGCGAGACCGAAGCCCTGGTCGAAGAGACCAAGCCGGAAACGGACGAAGGCTGAACGCGGACCGTTCGCTGAACGCACAAAAAGGGGCGCGGTGTCGATGGCACCGCGCCCCTTTTCGTTGCGCGGCAACATTTCTGCGCTAAGGCGCTGGCCATATGACTGATATCGACAAGACCATCGAAGACCTCGTGCGGATCTATGACGAGGCGACCGGCCGCCTGCGCAGCGACATCATGCAATTCGCGGACGACGGCTCCCTGCCCTCTCGCGAGCGGCGCAGCGACGGGTCCTATGCCTATCCCGAACTGGTCCTGACCTATGACGGCAGCGAGGCACGGTCGGACCGCAGCCGCGCCTATGGCCGGTTCGCCCACGCCGGAACCTACACCACCACTGTGACGAAGCCCGAACTGTTCGCCAGCTATCTGCGCGAGCAATTGTCGCTGATCGCGGAGGATTACGACATCTCGCTGAAGGCGCGTCCCTCGCGGCAGGAGATTCCCTTTCCCTACGTGCTGGACGGGGCGGCGGGCGCGGAACTGGCAGGTATCTCGCCGCAGGTCCTGGCGCGCCATTTCCCGCACACGGACCTTGCCGATATCGGTGACGAACTGGCCGACGGGATCGAGCTGGACGAACCGGACCAGGCGATCCCGCTCTCGCTGTTCGACGGCCTGCGCACCGATTTCAGCCTTGCGCGGCTGGCACATTACACCGGCACCCAGGTCGGCGATTTCCAGCGCTACGTCCTGTTCACCAACTATCACCGCTATGTCGACGAGTTCGTCGACTGGGCGGGCGAGCAGCTGGGATCGAACGGCTTCACGAAGCTGGCGGGCGCCGGCGGGCTGGAACTGAAGGAGCGCACCGCGAATGCGCGCGCGCAGCTCTCCGATACGGCTTGGCGGCGGCACCAGATGCCCGCCTACCACCTTGTCGGGCCGGAACATGGCGGCATCACGCTGGTCAATATCGGCGTCGGGCCGAGCAATGCGAAGACGATCTGCGACCACCTCGCCGTGCTGCGGCCCGAGGCATGGCTGATGATCGGCCATTGCGGCGGGCTTCGCGGCAGCCAGCGGATCGGCGATTACGTGCTCGCCCACGCTTACTTGCGCGACGACCACGTTCTCGACCCGGTCCTGCCGCCGGAAATTCCCCTGCCCGCCATTGCCGAGGTGCAGCAGGCCCTCGTCGCCGCGGCCAGCGCAGTGTCGGGCGAAGGCGAGGCGAATTTGAAGCAGCGCATGCGCACCGGCACGGTGGTGACGACCGACGACCGCAACTGGGAACTGCGCTATTCCGACAGCGCACGCCGCCTCTCGCTCAGCCGCGCGGTGGGCATCGACATGGAAAGCGCCACCATCGCAGCGCAAGGCTACCGCTTCCGCGTCCCCTACGGCACGCTCCTGTGCGTAAGCGACAAGCCTCTCCACGGCGAAATCAAGCTGCCGGGCCAGGCGAACACCTTCTACGAACAGGCCATTGCCGCGCATTTGCAGATCGGCGTGACGGCCTGCGGACTGCTGAAGGAAGAGGGGCAGCGGCTCCACTCGCGCAAACTGCGCGCATTCAACGAGCCGCCGTTCAGGTAAGTCAGCGCGGCTCCAGCGCGTAGTCTACGAACAGCGTCACGCTCTGCTGCAACTCGCCCACTTCGACCGCCGAACGGTTGCTGATGCTCTGCGCCGGTGGCGGCGGAGGCGGAGGCGGCGCGCCGGCCTGGCCGATATTGCGGCCCGTCACGATGATCGGTTCGTATTGCGACGACCGGGCCCGCTCGCTGATCCGAAGGACGCGCGTGATCCGCATGCCGAACGCGTTGGCATAAGCCTCGGCCTGCTCCTTCGCATCGGCGACGGCATCGGCCCGGGCCGCGGCGACCGCCTGCGTATCGTCGCTCAGGGAGAAGTTGGGGCCGTAGACATTGTTCGCCCCGGCCTCGAACATCGTCGTCAGCAGGCCGGACGCATCGTCCACGTCGCGCACAAGCACCGTGACGTTGTTTGACGCCTGGTAGCCGGTGATGTCGGGCGGCGCGCCGTCGCTGCGGTTGTAGTTGAATTGCGGATTGAGCGAGAGGCTCTGCGTCTGGATGTCACGCGCCGCAACGCCCGCCCGGCGCAGCGCCTCGACCACCCGGTTCATTTCACGCGCATTGGCATTCGCCGCCTCGCGCGAGGTCGTCGCAAAGGTCACGACGCCGCCGGTCACCGTGGCCTCGTCGGGTTTGACATAGGTCTCCCCGGTCGCCTGGATTTCCAGCAAGGTCTGGTTCGGTGCGAGAACCTCGTAAGCCTGGGCATGAACGCCTGCGGGAATCGACACCAGGACTGAAGAAGCAAGAAGACTGAGACGCCGCATCGGAGGTTTCCTCACATGATCAATGAGTCAGGAAACCGCCGATTTCGAAATAAGGTCCCTCTTCATGCGCCCAGTTCACCCCTTCCCCTTGGTCTTCGTCTTCCCGTCCTTCGCGTTCTTGGCGATGTAGTCGATGACCATGCCCGCCACGTCCTTGCCGGTGGCGTTCTCGATGCCTTCCAGACCCGGTGACGAGTTCACCTCCATGATTACCGGGCCGTGATTGCTGCGCAGCATATCCACGCCGCAGACATTCAGGCCCATGTGCTTGGCCGCGCGCACGGCAGTGGAACGTTCTTCCGGCGTGATCTTGATGACTTCGGCGCTGCCGCCGCGGTGGAGGTTGCTACGAAAATCATCGGCCGCGCCGGTGCGCTTCATCGCCGCGACCACCTTGCCGCCGACCACCAGAGCGCGGATGTCCGTCCCGCCCGCTTCCTTGATGAATTCCTGTACCAGGATGTTGACATTGGCCCCGCGGAACGCCTCGATCACCGACTTGGCCGATGACATGGTTTCCGCCAGCACCACGCCGATGCCCTGCGTGCCTTCCAGCAGCTTGATCACGACCGGCGGCCCCTTGACCGCGCGGATGATCTCCTCCGCCTGCTTGGGGTCGTTGGCATAAGCGGTCAGCGGCAGGCCCAGCCCGTATTTCGCCAGGATCTGCATCGAACGCAGCTTGTCCCGGCTGCGGCCGATGGCAACGCTTTCGTTCAATGGCCAGCAGCCGCGCATCTCGAACTGGCGCAGAATGGCAAGGCCGTAATTGGTGATGCTGGCCCCGATGCGCGGAATGATTGCGTCATAGCCCACGCACGGCTCGCCATTGTAGAACACCTCCGGCTTGTGGCTGGCAATGTGAACGGTGCAGCGCGTCGTGTTGAGGATGTCGAGCGTATGGCCGCGCTGCTCCGCCGCCTCCACCAGCCGCTTGTGCGAATAGAGGTTCGGGTTGCGTGCCAGCATTGCGATTTTCATGGGATGACTTTCCTGGTGGCGCTCATGGTTTGTGCCCCTGCTGTATCTCGCGCTCCGGGGTCTGCAGCCATGAATGCCCGGAATCGACGAGGAACCGGCGGCGCAGGGACGACCGCCCGATCAGCATCGGGAATTTCATGTCGGACCGGTCGGCAAGGCTGATTTCCGCCCGGAACCCCGTATCGCCGATCTTCAGCGGCGTCTTGATGACATAGCGGCGCTGCGTTTCGCCGTTGGAACTGGTGATGCCCCTGATATCGACATGGATCGCCTCGCAGACCTGCCGCACCCCGCCCAGATCGACGGCGAAGCGGACAAATTGCTCTCCGCCGCGTTCGAACTTCTCGATCACCTCGCCGTGGAGCGACGATGTGCGCGCGCCGCTGTCGATCTTCGCGGGAATACCGCGCAGGCCCAGTTCGGGCAGGTGGACCAGCTCTCGCCAGCCCACGGTTTCCATGGCTTTCTTCACTGTCCCCCGCCCTCTTTCGTCCGACCTGTCGCAGCAGCGGGATGCGGCATGATCGCCATCCCGTCGCCGCCTTCGCCCACCGCGATGCGGCGCAGCACCTCGCCCGTGCGGTAATCCACTTCGGCCACCGTGTCCGTGCCGGTTTCGGCAACATAGACACGGCTCCCGTCCGGGGACCACAGGATGGTGACCTGCTGCCGGCGTTCCGCATTGGCGCGGTCGTCCACCGCGATCGTGCGCACCGCCTCGCCCCTTGCCAGGTCGATGACCGTCAGGCTGGTATCGGCAAGGTCGGAGGTGACCGCAACATCGCCCTGCGGCCGGATCGCCAGCCGCAGGGGAAACGCGCCGACGCCGACTTCGCGCCGAATTTCCAGCGTCATCGGATCGAGCGCGAACGCCTTGTCGCTGCCACGCGCGCTGACCCACAGCGTCTTGCCATCGGGCGTCAGGGCGATGCCTTCGGGTTCGATACCGACCTCGACAGAGCGCGGGGCCCGGCGGGTCTTCAGGTCGACCAGCGTCACCGTTTTCGAGCCGAGATCGGTCGTCCACGCATGATTGCCGTCGGGCGAGACGGCCAGCATATGACTGCCGTCTTTCTGCGTGCTGTATTCGAAGGTTTCCGCCTTGCCCACCGGGTCGCGGATCCAGAACACGGACCTGCGCCCCTCTGCCGTTGCATACAGGTCGCCATTGGCGTGCCAGACGATCCCGTGCGGGCGCGCATTCTCACCCAGATCGATGAACTTCGCGATTGCAAGGTTCTCGGCAACGAAGATCGCAATCCGCGTTTCGCCGTAGCAGGCCAGAGCGATGTGCCGCCCGTCCGGCGATGCCGCCAGCTCGTGCGGAGTCCTGCAGGCCTGCACGGTGTACGGCTGCGCCGGATCGGACAGGTCGATGCGCGACAGGCTGTCGCCGCGTTTGTTGGCGACGAACAGCGTGCCTGCAACGCCGCGCGTCGCAGCCTGCGTTGCTACTGTGTCGGCATAGGGCGCGCACGCGGCGAGCCCCAATGCCGCCAGCGGGACAAACGCTCTCACCATCCGGAAACCTTGCCCTCGTTCTGTTCGTCCAGCCATGCCTTGAGCGGGGCGAAATACTCGGCCATCGCCTTGCCGCTCATCTCGCGGCTGCCGGTGAAGGCCTCCAGCGCGTCGGGCCACGGCTTCGATGCGCCCATTTCCAGCATTGCGTTCAGGTTCCGGCCCACTTCCTCGTTCCCGTAGAAGCTGCAACGATGCAGCGGCCCTTCCCAGCCCGCCTGGTCGCACGCAGCCTTGTAGAACTGGAACTGAAGGATGCGCGCGAGGAAGTAGCGGGTGTAGGGCGTATTGCCCGGAATGTGATATTTCGCACCCGGGTCGAAGGCATCGGCAGGCCGCTCGACCGGCGGGGTGATGCCCTGGTATTCCAGCTTCAGGTCGTGCCACGCCTGGTTGTAGTTTTCCGGCGTGATGGAGCCATCGAAGACGCCCCAGCGCCATTTATCGACCAGCAGGCCGAACGGCAGGAAGGCGATCTTGTCCATCGCCTGTCGCAGCAGCAGGCCGATATCCTTGTCCGCGCCCGGCACGTCCTCGCGGTCCAGCATGTCGATCTGAACGAGATATTCCGGCGTGATGCTCAGCGCGATCATGTCGCCGATCGCCTCGTGGAAGCCGTCATTCGCGCCGTTCAGATGCAGGTAGTCCTGGCTGTTGTAGGCGCGCTGGTAGTAATTGTGGCCCAGCTCGTGGTGGATCGTGATGAAGTCGTCGGCATTGCGCTTGATGCACATCTTGATCCGCACGTCGTCCACATTGTCGATGTTCCACGCGCTGGCATGGCACACGACCTCGCGGTCGGCAGGCTTGGTGAACTGGCTGCGGGAGTAGAACGTCTCGGGCAGCGGTTCGAAGCCGAGCGAGCTGAAGAAATCCTCGCCCACGCGGACCATGTCGATTTCGGACAGGCCCTTCGCCTCGATCAGCTCGGTCAGGTCGTAGCCGATGTCGCCCGCCCCCTCGGGCGCGACGAGGGGGTAGATATTGCCCCATTCCTGCGCCCACATATTGCCCAGCAGGTCGGCGCGGATCGGGCCGGTCGCAGGCTGGATGGCGTCGCCGTGCTTCTCGTTCAGCTTCGCGCGGACATAGGTGTGCAGCGACCGGTAGAGCGGGGCGACTTCCTGCCACATCCGCTCCAGCTCGGCGGAGAATTCCTCCGGCGGCATGTCGTAGCCGGAACGCCACATCGCGCCGACATCGGAAAAGCCCAGTTCCGCAGCGCCTTCATTGGCGATTTCGACCATGCGGGCATAATCATCCTTCATCGGCGCGCCGACCTGCGTGTGCCAGCTGGCCCACATCTCGGCCAGTTCTTCGGGGCTGCGCTCCAGATTGCCCATCTGCGCCTCGATGTCGGAGCCGTTGATTTCCTCGCCATTCAGCGTGCCCTTGCCCTTGCCGTACTGGCTGTTGAGGCGGGTCGCGATCTCGTTCAGCTCGACCGCTGCGCCGTCGGCCGTCGGGGCCGGCAGGACGATGCCGTTCCTGAGCATGTCGAGCTTGCGCGAAACCTCTGCGTCCAGGCCGGGCACCTGCGCATATTTCGCCGCTTCCAGCGCGTAGCGCACGCTCATTTCCGTGCCTTCCGCGCCCACGGCGGCGGCCAGCGCATCGGTGTCCTCGTTCAGATAGGTCGCATTGACCCAGTAGATGCGGCCCGCGCGCACGGTGAAATCGAAGCCTTCCTTCTCCACCATGTCGACCCAGTCCGACGCGCCCTGCGGCGTCATCGGGAACTGCGTTGCCATCTCGTTTGCCGGTTCCACATGATCGTCGGCCAGGGCAGGCGCGGCGAGGCATATGGCCAGCGACAGGAGCGGCGCGCGAAGCGCATTGGGGGACAGTTTCATGACAGGCGATCCTCTGAGGTTGTGATCCGGTTTCCGTTGTTACCGGAATGAACCTCGACGCCCGCATAATCAAGCGGTTCGGCGCTCCAGCACGAGGCCGATAACGGGCAGGAGCAGGCAGGCGAGGAAGCTGCCGACCTTGGGCCAGTACATGGCCGCCGCGATAGCCGCCTGCCGGTCGTCACCCGTGCCTGCCATCAGCTGATCCAGCTGCAGCCACGTCTCCGTGAAATCGGTCGCGCCGAAGACCAGCGCGGCAAAGACCAGCAGAGCGCCCGGCGTGCGCAGGCTGCCCGCACCGCCCGTCAGGAAATAGAATCCGCCCAGCAGGCTGCCGAGCGTATAGATCGCGATGAAGGCGAGGTCGCTGACCATGGCGGTGAAGGCAGTGCGATAGACGTCCGCCGCGCTCCATGCGCGGTGGATCTCGTCCACCCGCTCGGCGCTGCCCGCCCGCTGGTGGGCCATGATGCCGTGCGGGACCCCTTCCACGGCCAGAGGCTGATGCAGCCAGATCGCCACGCCGAAGGCCAGCAAGCCGCCCAGCCACACGATCAGGAACCGCCGGCGCGAGAGGAACGGGCTTGTCACGCGGTATCCGCCAGCCATCCGGCGATCGCGCGGCCAAGCTCCGGCTTCGTCACGCTGGACATATGGGTGCCGGGAACCTCGGCATAGGTCGCATCCGGCAGCAGGTCTGCCAGCTCCTGCGCCGATCCGTTGTCGCGGTCCTCGTCCCCGCATACGACCAGCGTGGGCATGGCGACGCGCTGCAGGTCGGCCAGGTCCATGTCCGGCAGTGTCTGGAGCAGCAGGCGCGCCGCAACCCGGTCCACGCCCTGCGATTTGAGGAACTGCATCGAGAAATAGGCCGGATCGCCGCGCGGGATATTCTCGAACTCGTCGATCACCCGCAGGAAATGGGCACTGCGTTTCGACCATTCGCCCAGCCCCGCCGTGCCCATCCCGCCGACCACCAGGCGCTGCGGATCGAGCAAACCTTGCGCGACAGCATGAAGCGAGGTGCGCGCGCCGAGCGAGAACCCGCCCAGCACGTAATCGCCCGGCGCCAGATGATCGACCAGCGCCGCCACGTCGCGCACCAGCACGTTCTCGCGATATTTCGCGGGATCGTGCGGCGCCTCGCTGTCCCCGTGCACCCGGAAATCGAGCATAAGGACCTCGTACCCCGCCGCCGCGATGACTTCTGCATGACCCCACTTGATCCAGTTCATCTGCGCGCTGGAAAAAAGGCCGTGGAGCAGGATAAACGGCGTGCCCTCACCAACGTGGTGCAGTGCGAGGCGAGTGCCGTCGAAGGAGGCGAAGTGTTCGGTGATCATTCGGTCATACCTATCAGAGATTGCCATTCCACTTCACCCTCTGGCTGCGTGTCCCACTGTGGTAGCGCGGGGTCGAGAATCAGATCGGTCCGGCGGCTGCGCGTCCAGATATGCGCAACGATGGGGACCCCCTGCGGTTCGTCGAGCGATCCCCCTTTAACTGTGACGAAGCCCGGGCGGCTGCGGCCCTCATGATAGACCCGGCTGCCACATTGCGCGCAAAACCAGCAAACTGTCATCGATCCACTGTCGGTCGGGCGGGACCACGAGGCGAGAGGACCGTCGCATTCAAAATGGGAGCGTCGGACACGAACAGATATGCCGAACGCGCTGGCGGACTGTTTCTGGCATTCGGTACAATGACAGCAATAAGCGGCCCGAGCTTTCTCTATCTGGTAGCGCACGGCACCACACTGACACCCACCGCTCAGTTCGCCTTTCACCGTTTCACCAAACCTTTCTGCTCCATCCGCCACTTCGCCATCTCGATGCGGTCCTGCCCGAAGAAGGGCTCTCCGTCGAATACCAGTGTCGGCACACCCCAATGGCCCGCCTGCTCCAGAGAGCTTTGATTGCCGGCAATTTCGGCGTCGAGCGCCGCCTCATCTCTTTCTATCTCGGCGCCGAGCTCGACGAAATCGAGACCCGCTTCCTCGCAGGCTGAAGACATCGGCCCCTCGTGATGCCAGTTCTCCACGCCGCCCCAGATGCGCTGGCCCATTTCGTGCGCGAAAGCGACGCCCTTGCCACGCCGGGCGGCGGCCTGACCCAGTCGAGTGACATAGCGAATATATGGCTGATCCTCGGCAATCCGCCGCGTTTCCATGTTTTGGATGATCGGGTCGGGACGCGGCGGGCCGAAGGGGATGCCGTGAAACTGCGCCACCCGCATCATGTCTCGCATGGTGTAGCCGAGCCAGTTGGGATGGTTGCGCTCGAAAAAATCGGGCTCGCGGATCGCGAGCGGCCAGACGGGACGCAGCGCGATGGCCAGGTCGTATTCCTCGGCCATGGCGCGATATCGCCCGATCGACAGATAGCTGTAGGGTGAGCGGAAACTGAAATAGAGGTCGGCGGTCAGCGTCATACAGGCCTTTCCCTAGCCGCCCATCACCGGAAGAAACAGTTCCGCCCTGCATAGAGGCCCGATACCTCGTCGGTGTCCAGAAAGCCGCCGATCGAGCCGCCGAGGGCGAATTCCTTGCCCAGCGTGCTGTCGCTGATGGGGGCGAAGCCTGTTTCGCCCTCGACGATGGTGCGCCGCGTGCCGACGCTCACGCCGTCTGCCGTGGCGATGTCTGCGTCCGGATCCTGGAGATACCAGCCGACGAAACGGTCCTGCTGGAAATTCACCGTGAACCCCTCGCCGAACTGGCTGAAGGACATGGGCCCGGCGCCGCATTCGCCATTGTCCGAACGATCCGCGACCTCGCCGATGACGCCTTGCAGCGCATTTTCAACGATCTCGCGCTCGACCGAGAACGGCAGCGTTTCGCCGCCGATGACCAGCCCCTCGCCCGTCAGGATCACGGCCTGCGCCTGCACGGCAGCGCCTGCCCCGCCGGGCTGCTGTTCGTAGGGAGGCGGCGCTTCCGCGCTGCACGCTGCGAGCGCCAGCGCGGCCGGCGCAAACGCTGCGAGACGGACGCGGTGCACGGCGCGCCTATCCCTTCTTCAGATGGTGGCGACCGAGGAGCTCGGCAATCTGGACCGCATTGAGCGCCGCGCCTTTCCGCAGATTGTCGGACACGCACCACAGCGTCAGGCCGTTCTCGACCGTCGGGTCATCGCGCACGCGGCTGATATAGGTCGCCCCGTCGCCTGCGGCCTCGACCGGGGTGACGTATCCCTCGTCTTCGCGCTTGTCGATCAGCATGATACCCGGCGCCTCGCGCAGGATGTCCTGTGCATCACTGGCCGAGAGCTCCTTCTCGAATTCGATGTTCACCGATTCGGAATGGCCGACGAACACGGGCACGCGCACGCAGGTAGCGTTGAGCTTGATCCTGGGATCGAGGATCTTCTTCGTCTCGACCACCATCTTCCATTCTTCCTTGGTCGATCCGTCATCCATGAAAACGTCGATATGCGGGATGACGTTGAAGGCGATCTGCTTCGTGAAGGCTTCGGGTTCGACCGGATCGCCGACGAAGATGGCGCGGCTTTGCTGGAACAGCTCGTCCATGCCGGCCTTCCCTGCACCCGATACCGACTGGTAGGTGCTGACGACAACGCGCTTGATCGTTGCCGCGTCGTGCAGCGGCTTCAGCGCAACCACCAGCTGCGCGGTCGAGCAGTTGGGGTTGGCGATGATGTTGCGCTTCTTGAAATCGTCGATCGCGTCGGGGTTCACCTCCGGCACGATCAGCGGCACGTCCGGGTCCATCCGGTAGAGCGAGCTGTTGTCGATCACCACGCAGCCTGCCGCTGCCGCCTTGGGCGCATATTCCTTCGCCGGGCCGCTGCCTGCGGCAAACAGGGCGATGTCCCAGCCCGCCCAGTCGAAATGTTCGATATTGCGGCATTTGAGCATCTTGCCGCTGTCGCCATATTCCACTTCCGTGCCGTGGCTGCGGCTGGATGCGACGGCGGCCACCTCGTCGGCGGGAAATTCCCTCTCCGCAAGGATCTGCATCATCTCGCGGCCGACATTCCCGGTCGCTCCGACGACTGCTACGCGATAGCCCAAAGTATTTCTCCGATCGGTTGGCGCGAGGGGGCACGGCCCGCCATCGCAGTTGCGTGTTCGACGTAATGGCGGGACAAGAGCATTGTAACCCCTTTTCATGGGCCCTTCTTGTGGGCCCGTCTGATCAGCCCCTCTTGCAAGGATGCCTGTCCCGTGACCGAACCGACACTCGACGATTGGCGCAGGCAGGCAAGCACCTTTGCCTTTGGCGACTGCAACATCGCCTACTGGACGGCCCTTTCTTCGAATGACGGTTCCGGCCGGCCGTTGCTGCTGGTGCACGGCTATCCCACTGCCGCCTGGGACTGGCACAAGGTCTGGCCCCGGCTCTCCGCCCGGCACAGCTTGGTGGCGCCCGACATGATCGGCTTCGGCCTCTCGGACAAGCCGCGTGCCGCCGCCAGCTATTCGATCCATCGCCAGGCCGACATGCACGAGGCGCTGCTCGCCGATCTCGGTATTTCCGAATACGATGCGCTGGTCCACGATTACGGCGTATCGGTCGGGCAGGAACTGCTGGCCCGCCGGGCGGAGGGATCGGGGGCGCAGGGCCTCGGCAAGGTCGTCTTCCTCAATGGCGGTATCTTTCCCGACCAGCACCGGCCCCGACCGATCCAGAAACTGGGCGTATCGCCGCTGGGTTTCCTGGTCGGCTGGCTGACCACGCGGGAGAAATTCGGGCGGAGTTTCTCAGAAGTCTTCGGCCCCGATACCCAGCCGACGGCACGGGAACTGGACGAATTCTGGTCGCTCATCACGCATGATCGCGGCAACCGGATCATGCACCGCCTGCTGCACTACATCGCCGACCGGCAGGAACACGCCGGGCGGTGGTTCGATGCGCTGGACCGGGCGCAGGGCGATATCGGCCTGATCAACGGCGCACGGGACCCGGTATCGGGCCGCCACGCCTACGATGCATGGCGTGACCGCCTGCCCGGTGCTCGCCACCATCTGATCGAAACCGTCGGCCATTATCCGCAGGTGGAGGCCTCGGCCGAAACCGCCGAAGTCGCGCTCGGCTGGCTCTCCGCATAGGAAAAGGGCGCCCCGGTGATCCCGGGACGCCCTCTCTTGGTGTCTTTATATGGAAGGTGCGACGCTTATGCGTCCGCCTTCTTCGTATCCTTTGCAGGACGGGTGTCGCGGCGCTCGGCAATACGGGCGCTCTTACCGGTGCGGCCACGCAGATAGTACAGCTTGGCGCGGCGCACGACACCGCGGCGAACCACGGTGATGCTGTCCAGGATGGGCGAATAGAGCGGGAAAACACGCTCCACGCCTTCGCCGAAGCTCATCTTGCGAACGGTGAAGTTGCTGCCCATGCCGCGGTTGGAGCGGGCGATGCACACGCCTTCGAAGTTCTGCACACGCTCGCGCGTGCCTTCGACGACCTTCACGCCGACACGCACGGTATCACCGGCGCGAAATTCGGGAATGTCCCTGCCGAGATTGTCGATTGCCTCGGCTTCGAGTGTCTGGATCAGGTTCACTGGTCCGTACCTTTCTGTTCATGCCGCTCGCCAGAGGCAGACTGGACCCGAGCGTCACTGTGACGCTCCCACAAGTCCGGCCTGCGTAACCGTGTATCGGTTTCCGACGCAGCCTTTCGCCACGCCGCAACCTTCGCATGATCCCCCGATCGCAGCACTTCAGGGATCGTGCGCCCTTCCCACATCTGAGGCCGGGTATATTGCGGATACTCGAGCAGTCCTTCCTCGAAGGATTCCTCGGTACCGCTGGAAGCCGCGCCCATTACGCCGGGAAGCAGCCGAATGCAAGCGTCGAGTATGGCGAGCGCCGCCGGTTCGCCGCCCGACAGGACGATGTCGGCAAGCGACACCTCCTCCACGTCGCGGGCCTCGAAGATACGCTCGTCGAAGCCCTCGAACCGGCCGCACAGGATCGTAACGCCGGGTCCGGCCACGAGCTTGCGGATGCGCGCCTGCGTGACCGGCCTGCCCCGCGGTGTCATGGCGAGCACCGGCGCATCCGGCTGCGCCGCGCGGGCGTGGTCGATTGCCGCGCCCAGCACGTCCGCCTTCAGCACCATTCCTGCCCCGCCGCCGGCCGGCGTATCGTCCACTGTGCGGTGCTTGTCGGTGGCGAAGTCGCGGATTTGCACGGTCTCCAGCGTCCAGTCCCCCCGCTCCAGAGCCCGTCCTGCCAGGGACACGCCCAGCGGCCCGGGAAACATCTCCGGGTAAAGGGTCAGGACGGTCGCGGCGAATGTCACGGGTTGGCACTACAACGATGGGCACTACAATGCCATCCCGCGATTGTTACGGGTATGGACGATTGCATCATCATCGGCGGCGGGCCGGCGGGGCTGACGGCCGCGATCTATCTTGCCCGCTACCACCTCGACATCCGGCTGTTCGATTGCGGCACCAGCCGCGCGGCGCTGATCCCGTGTACGCACAACCATGCGGGCTATCCCGACGGTATCGCCGGGCTGGAGCTTATCGGCCGGATGCTCGAGCAGGCCGAGAAATACGGCGCGGTGCACGAGGAAAAGCGGGTCGCGCACCTCGCCAGGACGGGCGACCATTTCACCGTCGGTACGGACGAGGGCACGTTCACCGCGCGCAGCGTGCTGCTGGCGACCGGCGTATTCAACCGCCACCCGCCCGGCATGGACGATGCGCTGCACGACGATGCGCTGGCGAAAGGCCTGCTGCGCTATTGCCCCGTGTGCGACGGATACGAAGTGACCGACAAGCGCGTGGGTGTGATCGGCACGGGCGAGCACGGCACGGCAGAAACGATGTTCCTGCGCGGCTTCACCCGCGACCTGACGCTGGTATCGCCCGACAGCGACCACGACCTCGATGCCGAATGCCTCGCGACGCTCGACGAAGCGGGCGTGGCTCCGGTGGACGGCCCCTGCGGCAAATACGAGTTACGGGGAGAGCGGATCGCGGTCGAAACGGCCGATGGCTGGCTGGAGTTCGACAGCATCTACCCCGCAATGGGCAGCGATGTCCGTTCCGAACTGGCGGCATCTGCGGGCGCGGAAACGACGGGGGACGGCTGGATCGTGGTGGACGACCACCAGCGAACCAGCGTTCCCGGCCTCTATGCGGCAGGCGACGTGGTGCTGGGCCTCGACCAGATCAGCCACGCGATGGGGGCCGCCGGCGTTGCGGCCACGACGATCCGCAACGACCTTGCCGAAAAGCAGCCGATGAGGCGCTAGGCTTCCACGAAAGCCCCGTTGACCACCAGCCGCTCGCCATTCCATTCGGGCACGGCTTCGGGCGTCAGGGGCACCATCACGGTGCGCATGCCCTTTGCGGGCGGGGGATCGCGTTCGATCTCCACGATGTCGGTGGCGCCGAAATTCTCGACCGCGATCACCGTGCCGATGGGCTCGCCTTCGGTCGTCACCGCGGGCAGGCCGAGCAGGTCGGCGTGGTAGAATTCGCCCTCTTCCAGCGCCGGTAGCGCCTCGCGCGGAACTTCCAGCGCGGTGCCGCGCAGGGCTTCGGCCGCCGTGCGGTCCGGCACTTCGGCAAAGCGGGCGATCGCGCCCCCCTTGTTGTCGCTGCGCAGCTTCTGCAGCGTCAGCGTGCCGCCGGGGACATGGGCGTTGAAGGACAGGTGCGCCTCCAGCGCCCCCAGCCCTTCCCCGAACAGCTTCAGGCGGACCTCGCCCGCCACACCGTGCGCGCCGGTGATGGCGGCCAGTGTGACGGGCGTGTCGGCCATAAGTCCTTACTCGCCCTTTTCTTCGGCTTCGTCGGCAGTTTCCGCAACTTCGGCAGCGGCGCCTTCTGTGGCTTCAGCTTCTTCGGCGGGAGCTTCTTCCTCGGCAGCCTTTGCAGCTTCAGCGGCGTCGGCTTCCTTCTGGGCCTTTTCCTCGGCGCGCTCGGTGGCCTTTTCGCCCGGCTTCGCCTTGTTCGGGTTGTTGCGGGCTTCGCGCTCGCGGATGCCGGCGGCATCGAGGAAGCGGGCTACGCGGTCGCTCGGCTGGGCGCCGACGCCGAGCCAGTACTTCGCACGCTCTTCGTTCAGCTGGACGCGCTTCTCGTCATCCTTGGCGAGCAGCGGGTTGTAGGTGCCGATCTGCTCCAGATACTTGCCGTCGCGCGGCTTGCGGCTGTCGGCAGCCACGATGCGGTAATAGGGACGCTTCTTGGCGCCGCCGCGGGAAAGTCGAAGTGCAATTGCCATGATAGTTTCCTTTGGTAATTCAATCTGTTGAAAAGGTTATTTCTTCTTGTTCAATAGGTTGGCCAGGTCCGGGGGAATGTTCCCGTCGCCGCCCGGTGCGCCCATGCCGGGAAGGCTCGGCATGCCGCCGCCGCCCATTCCGCCCGCACCGCCAGCACCGCCGCCGCCGAACATGGCGGCCAGGCCCTTCAGCCCACCCATCTTCTTGATCTGCTTCATCGCGCGCGCCATTTCCTGATGCATCTTCATCAACTTGTTGACGTCCTGGACGGATGTCCCGCTGCCTGCGGCGACGCGCTTCTTGCGCTTGGCGTTCATCAGCGCGGGATTGGCGCGTTCCTTTGCCGTCATGGAGCCGATGATCGCGTCGAGGCGGTTCAGGTAGCCGTCGTCCACGCCGCTGTCGGCCATCGCGGCCTTGGCCTTCTTCATGCCCGGCATCATGCCGGCCAGCGCGCCCAGCCCGCCCATGTTCTGCATCTGGCGCAGCTGCATGCGCAGGTCGTTGAGGTCGAACTTGCCCTTCGCCATGCGCTTGGCGAGCTGCTCGGCCTCTTCCTCCTTGATCGTGGAAGCGGCTTTTTCCACCAGGCTGACGACATCGCCCATGCCCAGGATCCGGTCCGCGACGGAGCGGGGGCGGAAGGGTTCGATCGCGTCCAGCTTCTCGCCGGTACCGGCAAACTTGATCGGCTTGCCCGTGACCGCGCGCATGGACAGGGCCGCACCGCCGCGCGCATCGCCGTCCATCCGGGTCAGGACCACACCGGTCAGCGGCACTTCGCCGGCAAAGTTCTGCGCGACGTTCACCGCGTCTTGGCCGGTCAGGCTGTCGACCACCAGCAGGACCTCTGTCGGGTCGGAGACGCTGGCGACGGCCTTCATCTCGGCCATCAGCGCCTCGTCGACATGCAGGCGGCCCGCCGTGTCGAGCATGAGGACGTCGTAATTCTGGAGCTTCGCCGCACCCATGGCGCGCCGCGCGATATCGACCGGCTGCTGGCCCTCCACGATGGGCAGGGTCGCGACGTCGATCTGCGTACCCAGCACCGCCAACTGCTCCTGCGCGGCCGGGCGATTGACGTCGAGCGAGGCCATCATGGCCTTCTTGCCATGCTTTTCGCGCAAATACCGCGCCAGCTTGGCCGTGGTCGTCGTTTTACCCGAACCCTGCAGGCCGACCATCATCACGACGACCGGCGGCTTTGCCTCGAGGTTGATGTCCTCGTGGCCTTCGCCGCCCAGCATTTCGATCAGTTCGTCATTGACGATCTTCACGACCTGCTGGCCCGGCGTCACCGATTTCAGGACGCTTTCGCCGACGGCCTTTTCCGTGACGCGGTCGATGAAGCTGCGCGCGACCGGCAGGGCGACATCCGCCTCCAGCAGCGCAACCCGCACTTCGCGCATCGCATCGCGCACGTCCTGTTCGCGCAAGGCGCCGCGGCCGCGCAGGCGGTCGAACGTGCTGCCAAGGCGATCGGAAAGTGCGTCGAACATAGGCGTTCACAACTCCAACACCCGGGGGAACCCCCGGTAAACGCGAAAAACGCCGGCGGACGAAAACTCGTCGGCCAGCGCGCGATCGGAACGATCGGCTATAACAATCTAAACCCATTTTGCCGGGATTTGGTCTTGGGTGCCAGCGAAAACGGGAATGTCGGAGAACCGGAGCGCAGCGGACATCAAGTCCGTGAGCACCGGAAGCGCACGACAGCGCCGTTTGCAGCAAGCCCAAGGCCAAAGGCCGGTAAAATGGTGGAGCCTAGCGGGATCGAACCGCTGACCTCAACACTGCCAGTGTTGCGCTCTCCCAGCTGAGCTAAGGCCCCAATCATTTTCGTGCAGCACCCATATCATGCGTGCCACCCTTGCGGGAAGCGCCCTTTAGAAAGGGCAGCTTCCGGATGCAAGGACTAAACTCAACTTTCCGGTTCGTCCTCGTCGTCGCCCTTGCCCTTGGACACGCCGAGATCGTCGTCGCCGCCGAGATCGACTTCGTTGTCGGGCGAATCCTCGTCCTCGTCGACGTCGATATCCAGATCGTCGTCAGCCAGGTCGCTGTCCGCCTCGCCGTCCTTCTTCTTTTTCTTCTCGTCTTCCTCGAAGGTGATGGGCTGCTTCGCCTTCAGCACCGGCTCCGGAGTCCATTCCTCACCGCATTCGATGCAGGTGACCGGGTCTTCCTTGCCGAGGTCGTAGAAACGCGTTCCGCATTTGGGGCAGGTGCGCTTGGTGCCCCATTCAGGCTTCGCCATGATCGTTCAGTCCTTGTGGTCGGGCCCGGCATGACACCGGATGGGGTCCGTGCGGGCCGCGTCGAAAATCTGGTTCCTTGATGGGGCGCACCTGCGCCCGAATCAAGAGTGCGGCGCGCCTTGCCATGCGCCCCTCGCGCTGTCAAAGCCGCGCCTCCCCTGTCACCATGCGCCCAGGACCGGATGAACAGCCAGCTTTCCCCCCACCGTTTTGCCCCCGGAACGCCGCTGACCGGCCGGATTCGCGTCCCCGGCGACAAGTCCATCAGCCACCGCGCGGTGATGCTCGGCGCGCTTGCCATCGGCGAGACGCGCGTCACCGGCCTGCTGGAAGGCGAAGACGTCCTGGCGACCGCCGCCGCCATGCGGGCCATGGGCGCGCAGGTGGAGAAGACCGGCGAGGAATGGCGCATCCACGGCGTGGGCGTCGGGGGATTGTTGCAGCCTCAGGGCGCGCTGGACATGGGCAATAGCGGGACGAGCACACGGCTGCTGATGGGTCTCGTCGCCGGCCACGGCATCACCGCCACCTTTACCGGTGATGCAAGCCTGTCGAAGCGACCGATGGGCCGGGTGATCGAACCGCTTTCGCGCATGGGCGCACAGTTTCATGGACCCGCTGGCGGAACCTTGCCTCTGACAATGGAGGGTGCGCATCCCGCCGTGCCGATCGAATATCGCCTGCCCGTGGCCAGCGCGCAGGTGAAAAGCGCGGTCCTGTTAGCGGGGATCAACACGCCGGGCATCACGACGGTGATCGAACCTGTGCCGACCCGCGACCATTCGGAACGGATGCTGCGCGGTTTCGGCGCGGTGCTCGAAGTAGAGGACGCAGGCGACGAGCGAATCATCCGCATCCACGGCGATGCCGAGTTGCGTCCCCAGACGATCGAGGTGCCGGGCGATCCCTCCTCCGCCGCGTTCTTCGCAGTGGCCGCCACGCTGGTCGAGGGCAGCGACCTCACCATAGAGAATGTCGGCCTGAACCCGACCCGCGCCGGCCTGTTTGGCGTCCTGCGCCAGATGGGTGCGAGTATCGAGGAAGAGAACCCGCGCGAAGTCGGCGGAGAGCCTGTCGCCGACCTGCGGGTGCGCCATGCCCCACTGACGGGAACCCGGGTCGATCCCGGCATCGCCCCGTCGATGATCGACGAATTCCCCGTCCTGTTCGTCGCTGCCGCGCTGGCAAAAGGCACGACCGTCACCACCGGGCTGGAGGAATTGCGCGTCAAGGAAAGCGACCGCCTGTCCGCCATGGCGGCCGCGCTGGAAAGCGTGGGTGCGCGGCTGGAGGAAACAGAAGACGGCCTCACCATCCACGGCACCGGCGGCGAGCCTTTGCGCGGTACGGCCAATGCGCACGTCACCACCCATCTCGACCACCGCATCGCCATGAGCATGGCGGTGGCAGGCCTAGTCTCGGCAGACGGGGTGGAGGTCGACGACATACGCCCCATCGCGACCAGCTTCCCCACGTTCCGCGACCTGCTGGCCAGGGCGTCGCAGTGACCGGCTCGCTCGACATCTATTCGCTGATCGGCTTCGTCGGCACGGCCTGCATCATCGGCGCCTACGCCTACCTGACCTGGAAGGACCGGCCCAGTCCGTGGATCCTGCATGGCACGAACCTGACCGGCGCTGCCTTGCTGACGGTTTCGCTGCTGGTCCACACCAACTGGCCGAGTCTGGTTCTGGAAGGATTCTGGGCGGCCATCGCCATTACCGGGCTGGTGAAGGCTGCGCGAAAATCCCGCGCGGACGCGTCGGCCGAGGTCCGGCCAAGGAAAGCTGCCGAATGATCCGCCGCACCCTTTCCATTTTCGTCTTCCTGCTCGCGGCCGGGCTGGTTGCTTTCATGGTCCCCGAAGGCACGATGCCGGAAGGGCGAAACCTGCTGGGCGCGGTCCTGTTCGCGGGCCTGGCGGCGCCGGCCATCCGATTGTTCTGGGACAAGGAGCGGGCAAACCGGCAAGCCACCATCGAACGCGCCCGCAAGAGGACAACCAGACCATGATCATCGCCGTCGACGGCCCCACCGCCAGTGGCAAAGGCACGATTTCCAAGGCGCTGGCCGAACATTTCGGCCTGCCCCATCTCGACACCGGACTTCTGTACCGCGCGGTCGGGCGGCAGGTGTTCCTGGATGGAGGCGACCCGGACGATGCCGGCGATGCGCTGGCCGCGGTGACTTTTCCGGACAGTCTGCTGGCCGACGCCTCGCTGCGCAGCGAAGTCGCGGGCGGCATGGCCAGCCAGGTCTCGGTCCACCCGGCGGTGCGGCAGGCTCTGTTCGAACGCCAGCGCGCCTTTGCCGAGCAGGATAGCGGCGCAGTGCTCGACGGCCGCGACATCGGGACCGTTATCGCGCCCGATGCCGATGTGAAGCTGTTCGTGACGGCATCGGTCGAGGCGCGTGCGGACCGCCGTTATGCCGAGATGAAGGGACGGGGCGAGGACGTCCGGCTGGAAGTCATCGCGCAGGACCTGCGCCAGCGCGACGAGCGCGACCGCAACCGTGCCGAGGCGCCCTTGGTGGCAGCACCCGACGCCTATGTTCTAGACACTTCCGCGCTGGGCAAGGAGGAGGCTATTGCCGTAGCCATCGATGTCGTGCGGAAGGCGCTTGGGACGTAATCGTCCGCGCAGCAAGATTTCCTACATTTGAAATATCGATACAATCCGCCCCTTTTCCGGCGCCGCGCGACTGAGCCTGAAAAACTGCAGGAAACCGCCGGTTTCAAAGGGTGACGCCAAAACCCGACCTGTCACATGTGTCACCCCGCGCCCGGTCCGGCAAAGGCTAGGCGGCGCGGCATCCCGCTCCCCTTCCCACTCCCCGCGACGGCCCGGCCTTTTGCTTGCTTTTTGCCCGTCCTGCGCGTAAGGGCGCGCCTGTCTGAAGGACATCCCCTCACGGCCATCCGGTATCCCCGCGCCCCCGGCGCTGTCACCGGTCATTGCCGGGGCCCTGCCCGCAAGGACACCCGCGACGGCATCCGGCCCCGCGGGCACGATCGGCCCTCTTGCCCCGCCAGCCTGCGCAATGGTGCGCCGGAAGCGGTGAAAGACCCCGGGTAAACCGGTGGCCGGAAGCAAATGTGAAACAGGACCTGTAATCCTATGGCATCTACCGCCAATCCCACGCGCGACGATTTCGAAGCGCTGCTTAACGAACAACTCGGCAATGCCGACGACGGTGGCTTCGAAGGCCGCGTCGTAAAAGGCACCGTGACTGCCATCGAAGCTGGCATGGCCATCGTCGATGTCGGCCTCAAGAGCGAAGGCCGCATCGATCTGAAAGAATTCATGCGCGGCGAAGACGAGCACGGCCTTGAAGTCGGCTCCGAAGTCGAAGTCTATGTCGACCGTGTCGAGAACGCCGACGGCGAAGCCATGCTCAGCCGTGACCGCGCCCGCCGCGAAGCTGCCTGGGACAAGCTGGAAAACGAATTCGGCGAAGAAAAGCGCGTCGAAGGCCGCATCTTCGGCCGGGTCAAGGGCGGCTTCACCGTCGACCTCGACGGCGCCGTGGCCTTCCTGCCCGGTTCGCAGGTCGACATCCGTCCCGTGCGTGACGTCACCCCGCTGATGGAACAGCCGCAGCCGTTCCAGATCCTCAAGATGGATCGCCGCCGCGGCAACATCGTGGTCTCGCGCCGCGCCGTTCTGGAAGAAACGCGCGCCGAACAGCGCAGCGAACTGATCGAGCAGCTGGCTGAAGGCCAGGTCATCGACGGCGTCGTGAAGAACATCACCGATTACGGTGCCTTCGTCGACCTCGGCGGTATCGACGGCCTGCTCCATGTCACCGACATGAGCTACAAGCGCGTCAACCACCCGACGGAAATGATCGAGATCGGCCAGACCGTGACCGTCCAGATCATCCGCATCAACGCCGAAACCCAGCGCATCAGCCTCGGCATGAAGCAGCTGGAAAGCGATCCGTGGGATGGCGTGTCGGCCAAGTACCCGGTCGGCGCGAAGCTGACGGGCACCGTCACCAACATCACCGAATACGGCGCCTTCGTGGAGCTGGAGCCGGGCATCGAAGGCCTGGTCCACGTTTCCGAAATGAGCTGGACCAAGAAGAACGTCCACCCGGGCAAGATCGTCAGCACCTCGCAGGAAGTCGAAGTCGTCGTCCTCGAAGTCGACAGCGAGAAGCGTCGCATCAGCCTCGGCCTGAAGCAGGCTCAGGGCAATCCGTGGGACGACTTCGCAGAGAAGTATCCGGTGGGCGCGAAGGTCGAAGGCGAAGTCAAGAACGCCACCGAATTCGGCCTGTTCATCGGTCTTCCGGGCGACGTCGACGGCATGGTCCACATGTCCGACATCGCATGGGGCATCTCGGGCGAAGATGCGCTCGCCCTGCACCGCAAGGGCGAGCAGGTCGAAGCGATCGTTCTCGACGTCGATGTCGACAAGGAACGCATCAGCCTGGGCATGAAGCAGCTTGAAAAGGGTGCTCCGACCGAAGCGGGTGCCGGCACCGACCTGCGCCGCGGCCAGGTCGTCACCGTCACCGTTCTCGAAGTCCGCGATGGCGGTCTGGAAGTCCAGGTCGGCGAAGACGGCGCAACCGGCTTCATCAAGCGTTCGGACCTCGGCCGCGACCGCGACGAACAGCGTCCCGACCGTTTCCAGGCCGGCGCCAAGGTCGATGCACAGGTCACCGGCTTCGATCGTTCGAAGAAGCCGACTTTCTCGATCAAGGCTCGCCAAATCACCGAGGAAAAGGAAGCAGTGCAGCAGTTCGGTTCGTCCGACAGCGGTGCATCGCTCGGCGACATCCTGGGCGAAGCGCTGAAGAAGAGCGACTGATCGATGCGAGGCTCGCCCGTCCGGGCGAGCCTCCTCGGTGCTGTTTCGACCCTTGCGGGATCGAGCACCTGCGGCGCGGCCGCGTGGCCTTGCGAGGCCGCGCGGCCTCGACGTTTTTGGGGTTGGGTCTGAGAATGCAGGGTCGGTCGCACCAGCGACCGCAAGGGCGACTGCCCGCCGGCCGGTCAGGCCGCAAGCCTAGCGGCGCGCACGCGCTGCGCCCGGCGATTGAGGGCCAGAAAAAGACACGCCTTTCCTACATGGGGGCAGGTGCGATATGCAGGCACCATGTCATTGCAAGTTCACCAGTTCCCCTGCCTGTCCGACAATTACGGATTCCTGCTGCACGATTTCGATAGCGGCGAAACCGCAGCCATCGATACGCCCGACGGAGAGGAATATCTCCGGCAGGCAGAAGCCAGAAACTGGCGGATCACGCAGATCTGGAACACCCACTGGCATCCCGACCATGCAGGCGGAAACAAGGCGATCGTCGAGGCAACCGGCGCGTCCGTCATCGCACCGCAGGAGGTCGAGAAGCTGTCGCCTATCGACCGCATCGTGGGACAGGGCGACACCGTGACGCTCGGCGCCCATGAAGCATCGGTCATCGACGTGTCGGGGCACACGAGCGGCCACATCGCCTTCCATCTCGCAGGTGCCGACATGGCTTTTGTCGGCGACAGCGTCTTCGCGCTGGGTTGCGGGCGGATGTTCGAGGGCGAGCCGCAGCAGTTCTGGGAGAGCCTCCAAAGGATCAAGGCCCTGCCCGCATCCACCACGCTCTATTGCGCGCACGAATATACAGCCGCCAATGCGAAATTCGCGCTGCACGCCGATCCCGATAACCCTGCGCTGCAGAGCTATGCCGAAGAAATTGCGGCGAAGCGCGATCGCGGCGAGCCGACCGTTCCGACACGGCTTGGCCGCGAACTGGAAACGAACCCTTTCCTGCGCGCCGACGATCCGGCGCTGATGAAAAAATGGGGCGGCAGCGTGCCACACGAGACGTTTGCCGCGCTGAGATCGGCCAAGGATTCGTTCTGAGAATGCGCGCCCTCGTCGTTTCGCACCTGTCGGACGACCTATCCGGCGTCAGCCTTACGGACCTTCCTCCACCTCTGCGCTCTGCGGACGAAGTGCTGGTGAAAGTGCGCGCGGCGTCGCTCAACTACCCGGACCTGCTGATGACGCGGGGCGCATACCAGTTCAAACCGGAACCGCCTTTCACGGCCGGAATGGAACTGGCAGGCGAAGTGCTCGAATCCGATCCTGGCTCGCGATTTGCCGTCGGCGACCGGGTGACAGGCGGCGCAAAAACGGGCGGGTTTGCCGAACTGGCGAGCGTTCCACAGGAAAACCTGCGACGCATTCCGGACGAGGTCGGCCATGCCGAGGCGGCGGCGGCCGGTGCGGCCTATTCCACGGCATATACCGCACTGGTCGAGCTTGGCGGCCTGAGCGCAGGCCAGACCGTCCTGGTCCACGGCGCCAGCGGCGGCGTCGGTCTCGCCGCCTGCGACCTTGCGAAGGCGCTGGGCGCAACGGTGATTGCAGCCACGCACACAGAGCAAAAGCGGGAAATCCTCGCCAAGATGGCATGCGTGGACCACGTGATCCTCAACACAGGCGGCTTCCGCACCGACATCGCCGACCTGACTGGCGGGCGGCTATGCGACCTTGTCGTCGATCCCGTGGGCGGTGACGTTTTCGACGAAAGCACACGCTGCGTCGCGTTCGGCGGTAAGCTGCTGGTGGTCGGTTTCGTCGCCGGGAGGATCCCCGAGATTGCCGTCAACATTCCCCTGATAAAGGGGTTTTCCGTCGTCGGCGTTCGCGCCGGGGAATATGCGCGCCGCTTCCCCGAACGCGGAGCGGCGATCCGCGATGCCCTGGATGCCCTGATGGTCCAGGGACGGATAAAGCCCCACATCGACCGCATCCTGCCACTGGATCGCTGGCGCGAAGCGTTCGGTGCCATGGAGGCAGGAGCGATTACCGGAAAGATCGTTCTCGAGCCCTGATACGAAAAGGGCGGCCCGATCGGACCGCCCTTCGGAATTCGGGTTGTCGAGCTTTAGAGCCCGGCGATCAGCTCGTCGGCCAGTTTGCGATCGGCCTCGGCATCATGCTTCGCGGCGATCAGCTTCCGGCTGGCGGCAGCAGCGGCCGCAGCAGCACGATTGCGGACATCCTGCACCGCTTCACGCTCGGCCGCGGCAATGGTGTCCTCGGCCATGCGCTTGCGGCGCTCGACCAGCGTCTTGCTGTCGGCTTCGGCCTTTTCGAGAAGGGCATCGGCCTCACGCTGGGCGTTTTCCATCATCGCCTCGGCGTCCTTTTCGGCACCGGCGATCTTACGCGAGTATTCGTCGCGCAGGGCCTCGGCCTCGGCACGCAGGCTTTTCGCCTCTTCGAGCTGTTCCTTGATCGCGGCGATACGCGCGTCGAGGCCGCCGGTGATCAGACCCGGAACTTTCTTCCAGACCAGGACAGCGATCAGGACCAGCATCGAGATCGAGACGATCTGATAGGGCTCGAGGCCCCAGAGGCTCGGTCCGAGGGATTCGGGGACGTCGACCGTGGTGAAGACTTCGGGCGCGTTAGACATGGGCCATGGCCTCCTTCACAGCTTTGGTCGCGGTAGGCTTGGTCACCTTCACGCCGGCAAGACGCATCGTGATATCCTGTGCAGCCTCGGCAGCGACACCCTCGATTTCCGCCAAAGCGCTTTCCCGTGACGCGGCAATGCGCGTCTCGGCTTCGGCAAGCTTGGTATCGAGACGCTTCTGCGCCGCAGCAATTTTCTTTTCCGACTTCGCGGCAGCATCGGCCTTTGCCGCAGCAACCAGTGCCTGCGCCTTGTCGCGGTTTTCGTTCTCGCGGATGCGCCAGGCTTCCTCTTCCTCGTCCGCGCGGTCCCTTGCTGCCTGCGCAGCGGCAAGGTCGTCGGCGATCTGCTTGTCGCGATCACCCACGGTGGCCATCACGCGCGGGACCATGCCCCGCCCGACGACGAAGAATACGAGGCCGAAGAAAACCAGCAGCCAGAAAATCTGGCTGGAATATGTTTCGGCGACCTGGGCTATCTGGGGCATTGCATGCGTCCTGCGTTACGGCAGTCGGGAACAGGCTGGCGACGCGGGCCGGACAAAAGCCCGGCCCGCCTCACCAAATTCAATCTCGTCGATCAGGCGACGAAGATCAGGATCATGGCCACGACGAACGACAGCAGGCCGAGAAGCTCTGCTGCGGCGAAGCCGATGAACAGGCGGCCCTGCTGGCCGTCGGCAGCACCCGGATTGCGCAGCGCGCCTTCGAGGTACTTTGCGAACACGTTGCCCACACCCAGTGCGGCGAGACCGGCACCTACAGCGGCGAGACCGGCTCCGAGCAGCTTTGCAGCTTCAGCTTCCATTTCAAACTCCTTTGGAAAAACGTATTGAATTGACGATTAGTGAAGGTTCTCTGCGTCGTTGATATACAGCGACGTCAGAAGAGCAAAAACATAGGCCTGGATACCGGCGACCAGGATTTCCAGCGCGCTGATGCCGATCATCAGGATGAAGCTGGGCGCACCGACCAGAAGGCCGATACCCGCACCCGCGTTCACACCGTCGATAACGAAGCCCGACAGAACCTTGAGAAGGACGTGTCCGGCCATCATGGCAACGAACAGACGCAGTGCCAGGCTGAAGGGGCGAACGAGGAAGGAGATCAGCTCGATCGGGAACAGGATCGGGATCATCGGCAGCGGCGTGCCGTGCGGCACGAACAGGCTGAAGAAGTGCAGGCCGTGCTTCCAGAAACCGACGATCAGGACGATGGCGAAGCTGATGACGGCCAGGACACCGGTAACGGTGAAATGACTGGTGAAGGTGAACGGATGGATGCCGACCACGCCCAGCGGCAGCAGGCCGAGCAGGTTCGCGAACAGGATGAACATGAAAAGCGAGAATACGTAAGGGACGTATTTCTTGCCTTCCTTGCCGATATTGGCCTGGACCATGTCGTCGATGAAGCCGGTGAAGCTCTCGACCATGACCTGCCAGCGGCCGGGCACGATCTCGCGCTTCATGCCGCCCCACACGAACACGACCAGCACGATCGTGGTGGTCATCATCCACATCGAACTGTTGGTAAAAGCGATGTTGAAACCGGCAATTTCCCAGTTCTCCGAACCGAGAATCGGTTCGATGTGGAACTGGTGCATCGGGTCGACTTTGCCCTCTTCGGCGGCCACGATAATTCCCTGTGCGTTTGCGCCAGATGGCGCGTTCGGTTTCCGTCCGGCGCGTCGGTCAGTCGCCGTCCGGCGGACTGTCCGACGAAGTGTTCGCCGTCCTGATGATGTTCCTGAAGGCCACGACTATCCCGAGGAACAGACCGACCAACAGACCCCAGGGCGAGGTATCGAACAGCGAGTCAAACGCGAACCCGATTACCAGACCGCCGAGAATCCCGCCAAGCAGGTCCGCCAGCACGCGGTTGCCGCTGCGATAATTCGCATCGGCCCCGCTTGCCTTGGGACGGTTGCGTTCACTTTCACGCTCGGATGCGGCCTTCAGCCGCCGTTCGAGCGCGTCGATTCGCGCATCCTCGGCAATGGGTTCCCGTGCGGACTTGTCATCGCTCATGCCTTGCTCCTGTCGGGGAATGCGCGGCACGGGCAAGACCTGCCCGCCGAGGGCGCGCTCCCCTTAGGTGGGGGGCGTTGGCAAGTCAACCGATGCAAGCCCGGGATTGAGTCATCGAACGAAGCGAGCGGTCACTGCGCGCGACTGGCGTTCCGCACTGGGTTTCAGGGACAGCGGGGGTCGCGCCGAGGTGCCGCGCCGGTGCGGGTTTCCCACGTTCCGCCGGGTGCCTCGTATTTCTCGCCCGGCTGTGTGCGGTTGATCAGCACGCAGCCCTGCGTGAAAGCGTATTCCTCGATCGTGGCAGCCTGCGCCTGCGCACGCTGGGTATAATTCGCGCGGCGTTTGATATTGAGGTCGGCGACCAGCTTGCGGATCTCCGCGCTCTGGTTCCCGACGACGCCAAGATAGCCGTCCATCTTTTCACCGACCGCCCCATTGGCGCGCGCCGCGGCATAGGCCGGGTCCCGCTGCGCCAATGCAGCGGAGGGCATGACCAGGGCCGCTGTCGCCAATCCGGCGAGCGCCGTCCCGAACATCGTGTTTGCCTGTTTCAGCATCTTCATATCCTTCCACCCGCAATCAGAAGATATCGGGATTTTCATCGATATTTTCGCGAACATCGTCCGCCAGCCTGTAAATCACTTCCTGACGGATATTGATATTCAGTTCGATCACGATCGGTTCCGCAGGCGCATTGACCTGTATGCATCCGCCGAGAGCCAGCGAAGCTGCCATCACCAACGCCGCCGACCATCCATATTCACCGCGACGCACTTTCGCCCCACCCTGGCTCACATGCATTTCCCTTACGTTGCAGGAAACCTTCGCGAACCGGCCGCAGCATGTCAATTTATCCACTTTCATCGCATAATCTCGCTGTCCGGGGTCTGAACGGTGTCGTCGGGCCGAATGGCCTCGTCTGGCATCAGAAGATCGTCCGGCGGTCGTGCCGGCGCGTCCTCATCCGACACGGACGGACGCAGGCGACCACCAGCATCGTCGACAAGGCCGATTTCGCGCGGGTCGCGAACATAGGCCGGATCGTAGATCGACCTGATATTCGTGAGCAGCTGATAGAACGGCGCCCTGATATTCACGTTGAACCGGATCGGCAGGCTGGCCAGGCGCCGGGTCACGAAGTTCCGTTTCGCACCCTCCCCCTGCGTCACCCCGTCGAACCGGACCCTTGTCAGGATTTCGCCGGTCAGTGGCCCGTCGATACCGACGACCATCTGCTCGTATTTGAGAGAACGAAGCGCATCGAAAGCAAAGTTCGCGATCGGCGAAAGGTCTTCATAGGTCAGTTCGCCCACATAGGAGAAATTGCCGCCCGGCGCGCGCGCAGCCAGCTGTCCGTTCTCGATCCGCCCATTGCCGATCTCGTCGAAGACAAGCTGCATCCGGCCATCGAACGTGCCGTCGGCAGAAAAATTCGCAAGCTCGAGACGTTCGAGCAATTGCGACGCCTCCAGCCCGTTGATCGTGAAAATATACTCGCGGACTTCGCTTGCACCGATGCGGATCGCCACCGGCTGCATCTCGAGCGTGCCGCCGAGGAAGGGCCAGCTTCCCCCCTGCACGTCGAGATATTCGCCACCGGTCAGTGCAAACTGCACCGTCCCGTCGAAAACCTCGATACCGGGATTGAGCGAACGAACGCTCAGGCGCTGTTCCGGCGCGGTCGTCAGGCCCAGCAGGTCGTCGAAGACGATCGTTCCGCTGACGCCTTCCACCGGCCCGAAGGCGGCGGCGAGGTCCAGATCGTTCGACGAGAAAGAGCCGGTGCTGGTCACAACGTCGGCGTTCCAGTCGATCCGGCCGTTCCCCGTCACCCTTCCATCGACATTCGCGACGACACCCAGGGCGAGATCGGTCAGGTCGGTCGGCTGCAGACCGCTGCCGAATGTGATGCCCGAAACGTCGAGATCGGCAAATCCGGTCCCCCCTGCCAGGTCGTGCCGTATTCGGGTCGCCATGATCTCCGCTTCGTTGACGGGGGTGCGCAGGATCGCATCGGCCAGGATGACGCCGTCGGCCAGGGTGAGTGACGCACCTTGCGCAACCAGTGGCTCGAATCGCTCCTTTTCCTCGCGATCCTCGAGCATGAAGGCGCCATCGCCCACCGACAGCACGTTACCTTGATATTTCCAGTTGCCGCTGGCCGACAGGATGTCGAGCGGGACGGACGCCAGCAATATGTCCGCGCCCTCGAACCGTCCGGAAAGGCGCGAACCCAACTGGCCGGTGAAGTCGCTCACGGCGAAATTCACCCCCGATTCGCGCGGGCCGAGTTGCACGTTCAGCGCTTTCGCGGTCAGCGTGCCCGGCCAGGCAAATCCCACCGGGCCGCTTGCTATGCGAAGCTGCGTTCCCCCGAACGTGCCGGCGAGATCGAGAGCGCTGGTCCCTGCCGCGATGCGAAGCTTGGCCGCCCCGGCCTGCAGCACATGTTTTCCGGGCACCGGACACAGGTCGAGAGCCTGTCGGCCGAGTTCCAGATTGGCGTAGACGAGGCGGTCGAACCGCGCCTGGAAACATCGGTCCCACAAGGACAGCCCGCGCCCGGCATTCCACTGTCCGTTCACCGGCAGCACGAGGGAAGAGATTCGCCCGCCGGGCAAGACCCCGCTGGCGAGCACGCGGCCATCGAATGCGAGCGACCCGTCGGCAGACTGGCGCAACGTCATCGCCGGTATGGCGAGCCGATTTGCGCCTGCCCCGTATTCCGCCATCGCGATGGTCAGTGCCAATTGTCCGTTCCCGGCCTGCTCCATGCGCCCTTCGATCCGCGGCAAGTTCGGGCCACCGGTTGCGAAATTGCCGGAAATACGGGGGATCGCGGAAGCGAAGGAGGCACTGCCGCGCGATATGGACGCCAGGACATTGCCGGACTTGCCCGTCAGCACTGCGCGGGGCACCGTGAGCAGGGCCGGCCCGCCATCCGCGCGATAACGTGCCGTTGCGCGCAATTGCGAACCGGGAAGCTGGTCCCGCAGTGCGTTTGAGAGCCGCGCAACGAGTGGCGCCAGCAACGTGCCAGACACCCCGGCCTCGACCTCGTCGAATTGCCCATCGAAATCATTGCCGAGGGCGAGCCCCTCCGCCGTCCCGTCGATCGCCACATCCCAGCCGGAGAGTTCCTGCCCCGAACGGAAGCTGCCATCGGCCACCAAACGCCTTGCATTCGTAGTGGCAGCAAGAATGTCTCGCGACTGGATTTCGTATCTTCCGACGAGCCGATTCCCGGCGAGTTCCGCGCGGCCCGACAGATCGGTAAGTCCAGCCGCGAAACTGCCCGCGGACAATTCACCGATGCGCCCTTCGAACGTCGCTGCGAGACTCGAAAATTCGTCCCTCGCAGTAATCACGACCGGCATGTTCACTTCGGCCAGCCGCGTGTCGCCTCCATTGCACCGCGCGCTATCGAGCCGCAGCGGGCCGCTGATGCGGGGATCGCCATCTATCAGTGTCAGGCGCCCGTAAATCGTGGCGGCGTCGACTGTACAATCGCCCGACACCAGGCGGGGTGCATTCGCGGCGAGCATTCCGGAAAAAGTGTCCGACAGGCGGCCTTCGCCCTCTGCCTTCACCCCGATCGGCCCCCAGGGTGTGTCGATGCGGGCACGTCCGTCGATAATCGCGATATCGAGATCGGGCAGACCGCCTTCTTCGTCCCGATCGCCGAACAACACCGCATCGAGCGATCCGAAACTCACCCCGTCCGGACCTGCCTCGCCCCACAGGCGCGGGCGCACGGCGCGCAGCCGGCCGACCTCCAGGCCGAAGATACGATAGACGAGATCGACCTCCAGCCGGTCTATGGTCAGGTCCGGCCTTGCCGGTGACCCGACGACGATGTCGGTCAGGACCTGCCGTCGGCCCGAAATTCTTTCCACATTGTAGGTGACCGAAATGTCGTATTCGGCCAGCCGGTCGTCGATGAAGCCGGTCGCCACATAGTCGCGGTTGATCCACAGGGCAAACAGTGCCGCAGCCAGCCCGAGGGACAGGGCCAGCAAGGCGCGCACCAACCACTTGCGGCGATTGCGCCTGGGCCCTGCACCGGGCGCGGATTCGTCCGCTGGGAGATTGGCCTCGACCATCGCGCTCCACTTGCGCGCAGGTCCTTGCAAAGGCAATGCTTCCGGCAGATCGCTTCCTCAAGACTTTGCAGGGAAACTCTTGCCGCAAACCGACATTTCGAAAGCCCGAAAGCAGGACGGTGCCAAGGACACGAGCCGGGATGCAGCCCGTCCCGCCCATGCGGGCAAAGGCCACCGTCAGCGGCTGCGCGATCGCCTGTTGACCGGCGGGGCCGAAGCTCTGGCCGATTACGAAGTCCTGGAATACCTTCTTTTCGGTGCGTTCCGGCAAGGCGACACGAAGCAATTGGCAAAGCGGTTGCTGGAGCGCTTCGGCTCGCTCGGCAACGTCCTCGATGCCGACCATGGCGCACTGGCAGAAGTGAAGGGAATGGGGGAAACCAGCGCTGCCGTGCTCAAGGCGACGGCACTTGCGGCGCGCCGCATGGCGCGCAGCCGCGTGCAGGAAAAACCCGTTCTGGGCAGCTGGCAGGCGCTGCTCGATTACCTCGCGATCGACATGGCCAACCTGACGGTCGAACGGGTGCGCGTGCTTTATCTCGACACCCGGAACCGCCTCATCCGCGACCATCACATGAGCGACGGTTCGATCGACGAAGCTGCGGTTCATCCAAGGGAAGTTATCAGGCGCGGGTTGGATATCGGTGCAACAGCGCTGATCCTCGTGCACAACCATCCCAGCGGCAATCCGGAACCCAGCCGAGCCGACATCCAGATCACGCAGCGCATTGCCGAGGCAGGCAGGCTGCTGGGCATAACCGTCCACGACCACGTCATTGTCGGCAGCGAAGGCCATGTCAGCCTGCGGGCGAAGGGCTTGATATGAGCGGCTGCGCAGCCTAGCCGCGCCGCATCCCGTGCAGCCTTACCGGAGTCTTTCCCGCCATGGTCCCCCGTTACGCCCGCCCTGCCATGACCGCCCTCTGGGAGCCGGAGGCGAAATACCGCATCTGGTTCGAGATCGAGGCGCACGCGACGCAGAAGCTCGCCGATCTCGGCGTCGTACCCGAGACAGCAGCCAAGGCGCTGTGGGACTGGTGGGAAACCAATCCGAAGATCGACGTCGCTGCCATCGATGCGAAGGAAGCGGTTCTGAAGCACGACGTGATCGCGTTTCTCGACTGGGTGGCGGAGCAGGTCGGCCCGGAAGCGCGCTTCATGCACCAGGGCATGACCAGTTCGGACGTGCTCGACACCACGCTGGCAGTGCAGCTTGCGCGGTCTGCCGATATCCTGCTGGAAGACATCGACCAGCTTCTGGCGGCGATCAGGCGCCGGGCCGAAGAGCACAAGTTCACACCAACCATCGGCCGCAGCCACGGAATCCACGCGGAGCCCGTGACCTTCGGACTGAAGCTTGCCCAGGCTTATGCCGAGTTCACGCGAAACCGCGAACGGCTGGTTGCGGCCCGGCGCGAGATCGCGACCTGCGCCGTTTCCGGAGCGGTCGGGACGTTCGCCAATATCGATCCGCAGGTCGAGGAGCATGTGGCGGAACGGCTCGGCCTCGCCCCCGAACCGGTCAGCACCCAGGTCATCCCGCGCGATCGCCATGCCATGTTCTTCTCTACCCTCGCCGTCATTGCAGGGTCGATCGAGCGACTGGCTGTCGAAATCCGTCATCTCCAACGGACGGAAGTGCTGGAAGCGGAGGAGTATTTCGCGCCGGGGCAGAAGGGTTCGAGCGCGATGCCGCACAAGCGCAACCCGATCCTGACCGAAAACCTTACCGGACAGGCACGCATGATCCGCGGCTACGCCATGCCGGCACTCGAAAACGTCGCGCTGTGGCACGAGCGGGACATCTCCCACTCTTCCGTAGAGCGGTTCATCGGCCCCGACGCCACCATCACGCTGGATTTCGCCCTCGCGCGGCTGACAGGCGTGGTCGACAAACTGCTGGTCTACCCCGATCGCATGCAGGCGAACATGGACCGTATGGGCGGCCTTATCCATTCGCAGCGCGTCCTGCTGGCGCTTACCCAGGCCGGGATTACCCGCGACGATGCCTACCGCCTGGTCCAGCGCAACGCGATGAAGGTCTGGGAAAGCGACGGGCGCAAATCGCTGCTGGAATTGCTGAAGCAGGACGAGGAAGTCACCGCCGCGCTGTCGGACGAGCAGCTGGAGGAGAAGTTCGACCTCGCCTACCACTTCAAGCATGTCGATACGATCTTCGAGCGCGTCTTCGGCTGATCGGCATCCGGGTCTGAACGCGAACGTGCAGCCGCACGCTCTTTACGCATCACGGCGGCGCGCCTAGCGTCGCCGGACAAAGCATCACGGGGATTGGAGAGCTATACGTCATGCAACTCTTCCGCACGATTTTGTGGGTCGTCATCCTTGCAGCCCTGCTCGCATTCTCGTTCTTCAACTGGCGCGAAGTGGAGGTGACCATCTGGGAGAACCTCGTTCTGGAAACGAAGGTGCCTGCGCTGGTCATCGTGTCGTTCCTGCTCGGGCTGGTTCCGATGTGGATGATCCACCGCGGGGCTAAATGGCGTCTCAATCGGCGCATCTCCTCGCTCGAGGCGGCGGCCGAGAGCCAGCGACGGCTTGCGACCGCGTCGAACGCGTCACCTGCGCCGGCGCCGTCATCGGCCGCGCCTGCAAGACCCGCCGAGCCGGGGGCCGGCCCCCTCACCAGCGATCCGGCGTGAGGCAGGCGTGAGCAATCCCGTCTACCTCGCAGTCGACCTGCCCCGCCTCGAGCAGGCAAAGGCGCTGGTCGAAAAGGTGAAAGCCCATATCGGCGGCGTGAAGCTGGGCATGGAGTTCTTCTACGCCCACGGCGCGCACGGCGTTCACGAAATTGCCCATTGCGGGCTGCCGATCTTCCTGGACCTGAAGCTGCACGACATTCCCAATACCGTCGCCGGGGCGATGCAGGCGATCCACGTGCTGGAACCGGCGATCGTCACCGTCCATACCTCCGGCGGCCGCGCGATGCTGGAAGATGCGAAGGCCGCCGCTGCCGAAGGGACGAAGGTCGTGGGCGTCACGATGCTGACCAGCATGGACCAGCGCGATCTGGACCGCACGGGCGTGTCTGGCACACCGCACGATCACGTCATGCGGCTCGCCGAACTGGCGCAGAGCGCAGGCCTCGACGGCATCGTCTGCTCCGGCCAGGAAGTCGCCAGCGTGCACGCGCAGTGGAAGAAGGGCTTCTTCGTCGTGCCCGGCCTGCGTCCGGTTGGCGCTGCAGCCGGGGACCAGAAACGGGTCGTGACCCCGCGCAAGGCCCGCGACGACGGGGCCAGCGTGCTGGTGATCGGTCGCCCGATCAGCCGGGCGGACGATCCCGCCCGTGCCGCCCGTGAGATCGAGGCGACGTTGTGAGACCTCTTCTCGCGGCCATCCCGGCCCTCCTTCTGGCCGCCTGCATCCCGGGCGAAATCCACGCGCCTGTCACCGTGCAGGAAAGCCGTGGCGCGGATGTCAGCCGGTTCGGCGATGTCGCCTTTCGCGAAATCGCGCCCGGCATCTGGCAGCATACGACCTATCTCGACCTGCCCGGCATCGGTCCTGTCCCGTCGAACGGCTTGCTGGTGGTGGATGGCGAGGAAACGCTGCTGGTCGATACCGCGTGGACCGATGCGCAGACCGCGCAGGTGCTCGCCTGGGCCGACGGTGTCCTGGGCAAACCTGTCCGTGCCGCCATCGTTACCCACGCGCACAAGGACAAGATGGGCGGGATCGCGGCCCTCCATCAGGCCGACATCGCAACGTTTGCCCATCCCATGACCAATGCGGACGCACCGGCGAACGGATTCGAACCGGCGCGCCATACCTTCGACTTTGCCGAAGACGGCTTCCTGACCGGCGCACAGGCAGAAAATTTCAGCCCGCTCGTCATCTTCTATCCCGGCGGAGCGCATACCCGCGACAATATCACTGTCGGCATACCGGCAGCGGGGCTGGCGTTCGGTGGTTGCATGATCAAGGGATCGGATGCCGAAACGCTGGGCAATCTGGCCGATGCGGACATCGACGCCTATGCCCGGTCAGCGCGTAATTTCGCATCTGCGTTCCCAGATGTCCCGATCATCGCGATGAGCCATTCGCAGCCCGAAGGCCGCGAGGCTATAGCGCACACGATCGAACTGGCCGAGAAACTGTAGGTTCCACCAATGGTCGCTATCAAGATTTGCGGCGTTTCGACGCCCGAAGCGCTGGACGCGGCAATTGCCGGCAAGGCCGATTTCGTCGGTCTGAACTTCTATCCCCCCTCCCCGCGCCACGTCGATACGTGGGCGGCATCCGCGCTCGCCATGCGTGCGGGGTCCGCGATCGGGCGGGTGGGCGTTTTCGTCGATGCCGAGGACGGCCTGATTGCCGATGCGGTGAACGCGGCTTCGCTCGATGCCATCCAGCTCCATGGGCAGGAAAACGCGCAGCGCGTGGCCGAGGTGCGCGAGCGTTTCGGCAAGCCTGTCTGGAAAGTCCTCCCGGTGGCGGGGGCGGATGATGTTGCGAAGGCGGAAAAATTCTCAGGTGCCGCCGATTTCCTGCTGTTCGATGCCAAGACGCCGAAAGATGCCGCACTTCCCGGCGGCATGGGCCTGCGTTTCGACTGGTCCCTGCTGGATGCTTATCGCGGGCCTGTAAAATGGGGCCTCGCCGGCGGATTGACGGCTTCAAATGTCGGCGAGGCCATTGCCCGAACAGGCGCTTCGCTCGTGGATACGTCCAGCGGTGTCGAAAGCGAACCGGGACTTAAGGACGTCGACAAGATTGCGGCCTTCTGTAAAGCGGCGCGAATATGACCACTCAGACCAATTCCTACCGCAACCAGCCAGACGAGCGCGGACATTTCGGCGACTATGGCGGACGCTACGTCGCCGAAACGCTCATGCCGCTCGTCCTGGACCTGGAGCGCGAATACCGCGCGGCGCAGGCCGACCCGGCTTTCAAGGCCGAGTTCGACGACCTGCTGGAACATTATGTGGGCCGCCCATCACCGCTCTATTTCGCAGAGCGCCTGACGGAGGCGCTTGGGGGCGCGCAAGTGTGGTTCAAGCGTGACGAGCTCAATCACACGGGCGCGCACAAGATCAACAATTGCATCGGCCAGATCCTGCTCGCCATCCGAATGGGCAAGAAACGGATCATCGCGGAAACCGGCGCGGGCCAGCACGGTGTCGCCACCGCGACCGTGTGTGCGCGTTTCGGCCTGCCCTGCACCATCTTCATGGGCGCGGAGGACGTGCGCCGCCAGTCGCCCAACGTGTTCCGGATGAAGCTGCTGGGCGCGGAAATCGTGCCCGTTACCAGCGGACGCGGCACGCTGAAGGATGCGATGAACGAGGCGCTGCGCCACTGGGTCGCCCATGTGGACGACACCTTCTACATCATCGGCACCGCTGCCGGGCCGCACCCCTATCCGGAAATGGTCCGCGACTTCCAGAGCGTGATCGGGAAAGAAGCGCGCGCGCAGATGCTGGACCGCGCCGGCCGCCTCCCTGACCTGGCGGTGGCCTGCATCGGCGGTGGTTCCAACGCGCTGGGCCTGTTCCACCCCTTCCTGGATGACAAGGACGTGAAACTGCTCGGCGTGGAAGCGGCGGGACACGGGCTGGACGGCGACGAACACGCGGCAAGCCTGCTGGGCGGTTTTCCCGGCGTGCTTCACGGCAACAGGACCTATCTGTTGCAGGACGAGGACGGCCAGATCACCGAAGGCCACTCGATCAGCGCCGGCCTCGACTATCCCGGCATCGGTCCAGAACATGCTTGGTTGAAGGACACCGGCCGCGTCGAATATACCGCCGTGACCGACGAAGAAGCTCTTGATGGCTTCCAGCTGCTATGCCGGACGGAGGGCATCATCCCCGCACTCGAACCCAGCCACGCCATCGCGGCCGTGGCCAAAAGGGCGAAGGAGATGGGCGATGACGAGATCATCCTGATGAATCTCTGTGGGCGCGGCGACAAGGACATCTTCACCGTGGCCGAGAAGCTGGGAGTGGAGATTTGACCCGTCTCTCCTCCGCCTTCTCCAAGCCCCACCCCGCCCTTGTCTGCTTCATTACCGCAGGGGACGGCGACACGGCTGCCAATCTCGATGCACTGGTCGCGGGCGGCGCGGATGTAATCGAGCTTGGGATGCCCTTCACCGATCCGATGGCCGATGGCCCGGCTATCCAGAACGCCAATATCCGCTCGCTCGGCAAGGGGACTACGACGGCGGATGTGGTTGCGACCGCTGCCGCATTTCGCGAGCGGCACCCGGACGTGCCACTGGTGCTGATGGGCTATGCCAATCCGATGGTGCGGCGTGGGGCCGAATGGTTTGCCTCTGCCGCAAAGGATGCAGGCATCGACGGCGTGATCTGCGTCGACATTCCGCCGGAAGAAGACGATGCGCTCGGCCCGGCCCTGCGCGATGCAGGGATCGCTCCCATCCGGCTTGCGACACCGACGACCGACGATACGCGTCTCCCGGCCGTGACGGAGGGAAGCGAAGGTTTCCTCTACTATGTCGCGGTGGCCGGCATCACGGGAATGCAACAGGCAGCCATCGAGTCGATCGAGGCCAATGTGTCGCGCATCAAGCGTTCGACCGATATTCCCGTCGCCGTCGGCTTCGGCGTCAGGACACCGGAGCAAGCCGCCGAAATCGCAAATGTTGCGGACGGTGTCGTCGTCGGTTCCGCATTGGTGGAACTGGTCGCCGAACATGGCGAAAAGGCACCCGATTACCTCCGCGCGCTCACCGCTTCGCTTGCCAAGGCGGTGCATTCGGCGGCAAGGGCACCTCGAAACGAGGAAACGGCATGAACTGGATTACCCGCGTCAGAAATTCGCTTCCCTTCGTGGCGAAGCGCGAAACGCCCGACAATTTGTGGGTCAAGTGCCCGTCCTGCCAGGAAATGCTCTTCGTCAAGGAATACGAGGAGAACCTGCATGTCTGCCCCAATTGCGGGCATCATGGCCGGATCAGCGCGGACCAGCGCCTCGCCCTGCTGCTGGACGAGGGGTATTCCGTCCTGCCCCAGCCCGAGGTCACGGAAGACCCGCTGAAGTTCAAGGACAGCAAGAAATACACCGAGCGTCTGAAACAGGCCCGAGCAAAAAATCCGCACAGGGACGCCTTTACAGTGGGTTCGGGCGCGATCCTCGACAATCCGGCCGTCGTCGGCGTGCAGGATTTCGGTTTCATGGGCGGCAGCATGGGCATGGCCGTGGGTACGGCGTTCTGCGCCGGCGCACAGGAAGCGCTGGATCGCAAATGCAGCTATGTCGTGGTGACGGCGGCAGGCGGCGCCCGGATGCAGGAAGGCATCCTCAGCCTGATGCAGATGCCCAAGGCGACCGTCATGACGCGCCGCCTGAAGGAAGCGGGATTGCCCTATATCGTCGTGCTGACCGATCCCACCACGGGCGGTGTCACGGCGAGCTACGCGATGCTGGGCGACATCCACCTGGCCGAACCGGGCGCTCTTATCGGATTTGCCGGGCAACGCGTCATCCAGGACACGATCCGCGAACAATTGCCCGAAGGCTTCCAGCGCGCGGAGTACCTGCACAAGCACGGCATGGTCGACCGCGTGGTTCACCGGAAGGATCTGCGTGAAGAGCTCGCCCTGATGCTCGATTACATGCAGGGCGAGAAAGCCGCCTGATTTCCCCTACCCTGCAGGAATGACGGGACATTGATGGACTTCGCACGCTCCGACGACCCGGCCGTCCAGACCCAGCTCGACCGGCTGGCCCGGCTGAGCGTGCCGGACGGGCGGCTGGGACTGGACACGATCCGCCAGCTGCTTGAGCGTCTGGGCGACCCCCATCATGGGCTGCCGCCGGTGTTCCATGTCGCCGGAACGAACGGCAAGGGATCGACCTGCGCGTTCTTACGCACCATGCTGGAGGCTGAGGGGAAACGCGTCCATGTGACGACCAGCCCTCACCTCGTGCGCTATAACGAGCGCATCCGGTTGGCGGGCGAGCTGATATCCGACGTGGCACTGGCGGAGTTATTGCGTGAAGTCCTGGACGCTGGAGAGGATCTGGCGCCGAGCTTTTTCGAAGTGACGATTGCGGCCGCGTTCCTCGCCTTCAGCCGGACGCCGGCAGATGCCTGCGTAGTCGAGGTGGGCCTCGGCGGACGGTTCGATGCGACCAATGTCCTGACACCCGAAGTGCTGGCTGCCTGCGGAATTGCTGCGCTCGGCATCGACCACGAACGCTTCCTCCTCGCACCGGAAGACGGCACGCCTGACGATCCGCTGAGCCGCATCGCCTTCGAAAAGGCGGGCATTGCCAAGCCCGGCGTTTCGCTCCTGACCATGCATTATCCGGAAGGCCCGACGCTGGAGGTCGAGCGTGCCGCGGCAAGGAATGGCGCGCCGCTGTCGATGCAAGGTCGGGATTGGACGATTAGCACCACGCCTACGGGCGTTCACTATGCGGACCGGCACGGGGAGATGGCGCTGCCCCTCCCCACCATGACAGGTCCGCACCAGGCTGGAAACGCTGCGCTCGCTATCGCCATGCTTCGGCATCAGGACTTCGTCTCGGTGTCACGCGATGCGATGGCAGAGGGGCTGCGCAATGCCCGCTGGCCCGCGCGTTTCCAGCGACTTGCGCCCTCGCCGCTGACGGGCGACCGCGTAATCTGGCTGGACGGTGGACACAACAGGAATGCAGGCGAAGCGATAGCTGCCCATCTGGCGGCCCATCATCCGGGCGAACGGATGCATGTCATCATCGGAATGCTGGCGAACAAGGACCCGCGCGGCCTGCTGGATCCGCTTGGTTCGATAGCGGCCAGTGTCATCTGCGTACCGGTGCCGGGGCATGAAAGCCACCCGCCGGCATCCTTCGGCGAAGGGGCTGTTTCCCGGCCGGACGTGAAGACTGCGCTTGCCGCACTGCCGGATGACGGGCTGCCGGTGCTGATCGCAGGGTCACTTTACCTCGCGGGCAATGTGCTGGAATTGACCGGCGAACTGCCTGACTGAGCCCCCCACCGGTTCAGGCGTCGGTCGCGATTTCGGGCGTTGCATCGGGCTGGACCACACCGCTCGCCGCTCCCGCACGCGCCTCGCGTATCCATTCCAGGATGCACAGGACGACTGCGATGACACCGATCAGGGCTGTGAAAATGAAGACGTAGTAATATCCGCGGTCTTCGATCATCTCGCCCAGCGCGCCCCGGCCCAGCGTGCCGACCAGCAGGGTCAGCGATGCCAGCAAGGCGTATTGCACGGCGGCGTACTGCTTGTTCACGATGCTGGACAGCCATGCGATATAGGCAGCACCCGCGATGCCGATGGCCAGGTTCTCCCACATGATGGTGAAGGTGAGCCGGGCGAGCCCTTCCGAACCGAACGGGGCCATAAAATTGATGAGGCGCGTGAAGCCGATGAGGTCGCTGCCTGCCTGCATCGCAGCGCCCCCGACCGCGAGATCGGCATAAAGCAGGTTCGTTGCCGCAGCGAGCGAAGCGCCAAGGGTCAGGGTGAACATGCGCCCGAGGACGGTGATCAGCCAGCCGCCCAGCGCAAGGCCCGCGATGACGGCCCCCACACCGAAGAATTTCGAGGCGAAAGCCACGTCGTCGCCGGTATATTCGAGTTCGCCCAGGTAGAAGGGATAGGCAAACGTGCCCCAGATCGCATCGGTAATGCGGTAGGTCAGCACCAGCGCGAGTATCAGGACAAGGCTCCAGCCCATCCGGCCGACGAACTCCACCAACGGCAGGACCAGCGCGCGATAGAGATGGTCGGCAAAGGTCACGTCCTTCGCACCGAAGGTCGCTGCGGTGTGACTGATGACATGCCGATTCTCGTTCTTCATCTTCGCCAGCCAGGCGGCGATGAAGGCCGGCACGACGATGGTCGCGATGATGATCAGCGGGCCATAGGTCGCGGTGAACTCCGTCGGATTGGGGCGCAGGTCCGGCTCTGCCGTCATGGAGCGGATCATGAAGACCAGAACCGTACCGATGGCCCAGGCCCATAGCAGGCCGACCGCAAGCAGCGCGCGGTTGCGCATCTTCGGCTCGATCTCGCCCGGACGGTAGAGTTCGGCCACGTCTTCATTGTCTGCGGCGATCGTTTCGGCGGATCGCCGCGCAACGTCCGCATCGGGCGCGAACAGGCCGGCAACGCCAATGGCGAGCATGATGCCGCCCATCATGATGTAAGTCTGCGGCCAGCCGATACGCTCGGCGATGATCAGGCCCAGCGCACCACCGACCAGCGCGGCGAGGCGGAAGCCCATCTGGGTGATAGTGGACAGGATATCGATCGTCGCTTCCTCGTCCGCCACATCGATGCGCCAGGCATTGATGGCGATGTCCTGCGTCGCGCTGGCAAAGGCCCCGATCCCGGCGAGCAGGCTGAAGACGCCGAGCTGGCTCTTGGGATCGAGCAGGCTCATCGTCACCAGGATGATGCCGAGCAGCAATTGCATCGGGGCGATCCACTGCTTGCGCTTGCCGAGCCGCCTGAGGCCGGGAATGTTCACCTTGTCGAGCAATGGCGACCACAGGAACTGGAAGGCGTAGGCAAGGCCGATCAGCGAAAAGACGCCCATCGTCTCCACGCTGACCTCGGCTTCCGTCAGCCATGCGTAGAGGGTGCCGAGAAACAGGGCGAAGGGCAGGCCGCTGGCAAAGCCGAACAGCGCCATGTAACCGCTCTTCGGATTCTTCAGCGACCGTGCGAGCGTGCGCCAGCCCGGCTTTCCCCCGGTGCTGTCCTTGGTCGCAGTTGCTTCGGCCATCGACGTCGTTCCCTTTTTTCGCGGCGCTTTGAGCGGCAACCCCTATCGGGTAAGACTTGATCCGCAAAGCGTGAGAGAGAGGAGGATCGGGGATGGCCGATGTGCAGACACTGAATGAGGGGCGGCAGCCGACCGAAGGGCAGGCGCGACTGGCCCGCATGATCGCGGACGGATCGACCGATCCCAGGCGCCCGGAGGCGGTGCAGACGGTGCCGGCCAGCGATTACACCGATCCTGCGCGGTGGCAGCGGGAAAAGTCGGCCCTGTTCGAACGCCTTCCGCAGGTCGTCGCGCCATCCGCCCTTCTGCCCGAACCGGGCATGGCGGTGCCGCATGATGCGACGGGCCGGCCGCTGCTGCTGACACGGGACACCGACGGCAAGGCCCATGTCTTCCTCAACGTCTGCCGCCATCGCGGAACGAGGCTGGTCGAAGGACAGGAGGCCGCCTGCGCCAAGCGGCTCGTATGCCCTTATCATGCGTGGACCTACCGCCTCGACGGGACGCTGCTTGCCCTGCCCCGGCCCGAAACCTTTCCCGGCATGGACAAGGCGGACATGGGTCTCTTCGAATTGCCCAGCATGGAAGAAGGCGGCCTGATCTGGTTTTCACCCTTTGCGGATGCCGACTTTGCCGACGCGCGCGCGGTGAGCAAGGATATCGGCGCCTTCGGCACTGCCGATCTTCACCTCTTCCGGCGCAAGATGCACCCGGTGCACGGGAACTGGAAGCTAATCATGGATGCCTTCCTCGAAAGCTACCATGTTACCCGTCTGCACGCGAAGACGATCGGCCCCTTCTTCAAGGACGGCATTACCGCCGGCGACACGGTCGGCCCGCACATGCGCAGTGCGGTCGGACGACTGGAGGAGATGGACGGCGTCGATCTGGACGACATGGCCTCGCTGCGCCGCGTGGTTACCTTCGCGTATCAGTTGCTTCCGGCGACGATCGTCATCCCCAGCCCCGATTACATCAACATCATGGTCCTGATGCCGCAGTCCGAGAAACTGACCCTGGTGGAGGACTTCATGCTAATCCCCGAACCGCCCGCCACGGACAAGGCCCGCGATCACTGGGAGCGAAGCTGGGCGCTGCTGGACGGGGGCGTCTTCGCCAGCGAGGATTTCCGCGCTGCCGAGCTTGGCCAGCAGGGCCTGTCCAGCGGCGCGGTGAACCATGTTACGCTGGGCACGCTGGAAGGCGGGGTGCGCGCGTTTGCCGACGCGGTCGAAGAAGCCCTGCGCGCCGCCAATTGATTTGACCGGGCCGAGCGCCTAACCGCGCCAGCATGGTTGACCCACATGGCTCATAAAGAAACCCGCGCCCCCGACCGCCCGGATGGCGACCGCATTGCGAAACTGCTCGCCCGTGCAGGCGTTGCGAGCCGCCGTGAGGTGGAACGCATGATCGGCGAAGGCCGGGTCGCGCTCAACGGGAAGACCGTGGATACGCCTGCGACCTTCCTCGAGAGCCTGCGCGGGATCACAGTCGACGGGAAGCCCGTGGGGAAAGCCGAACCGACGCGCCTGTTCGCCTTCCACAAACCTGTCGGCCTGCTGACGGCAGAGCGTGATCCGGGGGGGCGGCCCACGATCTACGACGCGCTGCGCAACGCGTTGCCAAAAAACGCGCCTCGGGTCATGCCGATCGGCCGCCTCGACCTCAATACGGAGGGGCTGTTGCTGCTGACCAATGATGGCGGCTTCAAGCGGGAGATGGAGCTTCCCTCGTCCGGCATCCCGCGAACCTACCGCGCCCGCACCTATGGCGATGTCTCCGAAGCCGAGCTGCACGGCCTGATCGAAGGCATCACGATCGACGGCATGAATTACGGCCGCATCGACGCCGATTTCGAACGCGGCGGAAAACAGGGCGCGAACCAGTGGATCGTCCTGACCATTACCGAGGGCAAGAATCGCGAAGTGCGCCGCGTCCTCGAACATTTCGGACTGAAGGTCAGCCGCCTCATCCGCACGTCCTACGGTCCGTTCGATCTGGCAGACCTGCCTCGCGGAGCGGCGCAGGAGATTGCGCGGCAGGATAGCGGCCGCTTCCGGTCCGACCTGAAGAACGGACGGCTATGAGGATCATCGCCGGAGACTGGAGGGGCCGCAAACTCGTCGCGCCCAAGGGCGATGCCACGCGCCCGACTGCCGATCGTACGCGGGAAACCCTGTTCAACATGCTGGCCAGCAGGTTGGGCACCTTCGAAGGCCTCTCGGTCGCGGACCTGTTCGCAGGGTCCGGCGCGCTCGGGCTGGAGGCGCTGTCGCGCGGCGCAGGGCATTGTCTGTTCGTGGAACAGGAGAAGCCCGCTCTGGACGCCATTCGCTCGAACATAGATTCTTTCGAGGCGCGGACCCGGGCGACCGTCAGCGCTGCATCTGTCATGTCGCTTGGCCCAGCAAAGGTACCGCATGATCTGCTGCTGCTGGACCCTCCTTACGGGACGGGTGCGGCCAATGTCGCTCTCGACCGCATGATCCGGCTGGGCTGGATCGGCGCGGCGACCCTTGTCGCGGTGGAAACCGGCGTCACGGAAGATGTCGAAATCAAGCTGCTGGAAACGGTTAAAGAGCGCAAGGTCGGCAAGGCCAAGCTAACCCTCCTGCAGCTGTCCTAGGCCCCCTACCCCGCTACAGCCCCTTTAATCCTGCGGTGGATATCGCTCGAACTCGGGCAGTCTGTGCGCTTCTTTCATCCAGCCGATCCGTTCGGCCACCTGGATATGCGCCTGCGCCGGAACCTCCTCCGGATCGTCGAGCGTCGCAGACTGAACGTCAACCAGGCCCGGCAGCATTTCGTGATTGGAATAGAACAGGCCCGTGCCGCACTGGATGCAGAAATGGCGGCGCGCGTTTTCCGAGCTGGCGTAGGTAGCGACCTCGCCTTCCAGCCTCAATTGTCCGTCCTCGACCATGATCCAGCCGACCATGGGTGCGCCCGATGACCGCTGGCAATCCGTGCAATGGCACAAGGCATGGTTGATGATGTCACCGCTGATTTCGTAGCGGATCGCGCCGCAATGGCAGCCCCCTGTCAACATGGCGTCCTCCCCGACTTTGCCTCGTCCATACAGCATGAGGGCGGCGATACCATCGTACCGCCGCCCTCGCTGTCACTCTTGGCCGCGCCGCTTACATTTCGCTGGCGGGCTGACCCGGCCAGTAATCGAGCGGACGGTTCACGCCGGGACCGCGGCGACCCGCTTCCCATGCGTTCATGCAATTGTCCTGCTGGTTCGCGCTGCATACCGGATATTCACCGGTCACCGGCGCAGGCGCACTCTGCGCCATCTCGTTGCTCACGAAACGGACATTGCCGGTGGTAGTGGCAGTAGCGGATGCATTTGCCTGTGCGGCTGGCGCTGCAGGCGCCGCTGCGGTGCCGTTGATCTGCGACAGGATCGAGGTCCAGGCCTGCGAGCGCTGCATCTCGTTCATTCCGACGACGCGAACGCGCTGTTCGTTCGTCAGCACCCACCAAGCTTCGGTCTGTTCGGGCGTCAACGTCCAGTAATAGGTCTTGGCTTCCATCGGCCACGCATCATACGTGGTCTGGCGCTCGGCGGGCCAGCCGTCATACATTGTCTGCTGGACGGTCGTCAGTTCGACCATGTCGCCTTCCATGAGATCGTCCGCGAAAGCGGGTGCGGCGGTCAGGGTCAGGGCGGCTGCGGCAGTCGCTGCAAGAAGGTTTTTCATCGGGTTACACTCCGTTGATGGATCGTTCATTTCTGCCGGACCAACCTGTGCGTCGCCGCGATGTTCCGAGAAATGCAGCCCGTTTCCGATGATCCGTGCTTGCCGGACGGGCAACCGTTCCCTACCTGTTCACCGACCCCATGACCGAAAACTCCGCTCTCCCCGTCGCTGACGAAACCGATATTCCCCCCTACGCCGCGCGGCTGAACAGCCCCCAGCGCGAAGCGGTGCTCACCACGGAAGGGCCGGTCCTGATGCTGGCCGGCGCGGGTACGGGCAAGACGGCTGCCCTCACGGCGCGGCTCGCCCATATCGTGGCGATGCGCCTCGCCTGGCCTAGTGAAATCCTCTGCGTCACCTTCACGAACAAGGCCGCGCGGGAAATGCGGGAGCGCGTGGGCGGTCTGACCGGCGGCGCCCTGGAAGGAATGCCTTGGCTGGGTACATTTCATTCGATCTGCGCCAAGATGCTACGCCGCCATGCCGAACTGGTCGGTCTGCAATCGAACTTCACCATCATCGACACCGACGACCAGCTGCGTGCGCTGAAGGCGTTGATCGTCGAGAGTGAAATCGACGAGAAGCGATGGCCCGCGCGACAATTGGCTGGACTGATCGATCGCTGGAAGAACCGCGGACTGAACCCCGACGACCTCGATGCGGTGGAAAATGAAAGCTACGCCAATGGCAAGGGCGCGCAGATGTACCGCCTTTACCAGGCGCGGCTGAAAGCGCTGAATGCCTGCGATTTCGGCGACCTTCTGCTGCATATGCTGAACATTTTCCGGCGCGAGCGGGAGGTGCTCGAAAGCTACCAGAAACGGTTCAAATACGTCCTGGTGGACGAATACCAGGATACGAACGCGGTCCAGTATCTCTGGCTGCGACTGCTTGCGCAGGATCGGAAGAATATCTGCGTCGTGGGAGACGACGACCAGTCGATCTATTCATGGCGCGGGGCAGAAGTCGCCAATATCCTGCGGTTCGAGAAGGATTTTCCCGGCGCAAAGGTCGTGCGGCTGGAACAGAATTACCGGTCCACACCGCACATCTTGGGCGCGGCGAGCGGGCTGATCCGGGCCAATAGCCAACGGCTCGACAAGACGCTGTGGACCGAATTCGACGCGGGCGAGAAGGTGCGCGTCATCGGTGTCTGGGACGGTCCGGAAGAAGCGCGCCGCATCGGCGAGGAGATCGAGCGGCTGGAACGCGAGGGCGCCAGCCTCGACCAGGTCGCCATCCTTGTTCGCGCCCAGTACCAGACCCGGGAATTCGAGGACCGGTTCATCCAGATCGGCCTGAACTACCGCATCATCGGAGGGTTTCGTTTCTACGAACGGGCCGAGATTCGGGATGCGCTGGCATATCTGCGGATCATCGCGCAGCCGCAAGACGACCTTGCGTTCGAGCGGATCTACAACCAGCCCAAGCGCGGGCTTGGCGCAAAGACGCTGGAGAAGATGCACAGCCATGCGCGGCGAACCGGCCTGCCGCTCGCGGCTGCATCGCTGCAGCTGGCCGACAGCGATGAATTGCCCAAGCGTGCTGCCAATACGATCGCAGGCTTGATGGGCCAGATCCTGAGCTGGCGCGAACGGGCGGAAGCTCTGGAGCCGGCGGAGCTGTTACGGCAGGTGCTCGACGAAACCGGCTACAACCAGATGCTGGAGAACGAGAAGTCGGTCGAGGCGAAAGGACGGCTGGAAAACCTTTCCGAACTCGGGCGCGCGATGGAAGAATACGCCACGCTCAGCGACTTCCTCGAACATGTCAGCCTTGTCATGGACAACGATGCCAATGCCGACGACGAGAAGGTCACCATCATGACCATGCATGCGGCGAAGGGGCTGGAATTCGATAATGTCTTCCTGCCCGGCTGGGAGGAAGGCGTATTCCCAAGCCAGCGCTCGCTCGACGAGGGCGGTCTTGCCAGCCTGGAGGAAGAACGTCGCCTCGCCTATGTCGCCATTACGAGGGCGCGGCGCAAATGCACGATCATCCATGCGGCGAACCGCCGTATCTACGGTCAGTGGACAAGCTCGATACCCAGCAGGTTCGTCGAGGAACTGCCTGAAGAACACATCGAGACCGAAACGACGATGACCGGCGGCGCTTCTCTCTGGCGCGCGCAATATAGCGATCAGGACGACCCATTCGCCCACGTGTCGCAGAACCGGCCAGAGCGTTCATCCGCCCGCGGCCCGGGATGGCAGCGCGCGCTCATGACGGGGTACGATGCAAAGCCCGTGCGGGTTCAGGAAAGCCGCCGCAGCGCGGCCAGTTTCGCGGCGAAAGCGCGCACCGATGTCGGTATCGGCGCCCAGGTTCGGCACGACAAGTTCGGCAGCGGAACGGTGATCGACCAGGAAGGCAACAAGCTGGTCATCAATTTCGAGGATGTCGGCGAGAAGCGCGTGATCGACAGTTTTGTCGAGGTAGTGGGCTAGCCGTCTCGTCGCAGCAGTCCCGTTCGCGCGGCAATACGCCGCCGCCCCCTTCCGCTTACTGCGTCGCCGCGATCAGCGGTCGAAGCCGACCCTGAGGAAGCCGGGCGTCGGGCCGTTCCATTCACCGGCAGGAATGATTTCCTTGTCTTCCTTGTAACGCGAACGGGGCTTGTCGGCTTTCTGCTCGGCCTTCGCCTCACTTTTGGCACGGCGCTGGTCTCTCGAGTCTTCGCCGTCATTCGAACCTTTCCGGGCACGCGAACGCTCGGGCTTTTCTTCAGCCCGTTCCTCTGTGTCAGAAGTATCCGACTTGCTATTGCCGCCGGAACTGTCCTTGAGTTCGACGCGAACGTCGTCCTTGCCGAAGACGGCGATCTTGTTCTTCGTCAGCTTCTCGACATTGTCGATCGCCTCGGCATCTGCCGGGGTGACGAAGGTAAAGGCGCGGCCCTTGGCCCCTGCCCGCCCGGTACGCCCGATACGGTGGACGTAATCGTCCGGATGCCAGGGCGTGTCGTAATTGAAGACATGGCTGACACCCTTGATGTCGAGCCCGCGTGCGGCGACGTCGCTGGCGACCAGTATATTGATCTCACCGGACTTGAACCGCGCCAGTTCCTTGTTGCGGGTGGCCTGGTCGATATCGCCGTGAATCTCGCCGCTCGCGAAACCGATCTGCTGCAGGTGCTTGTTCAGTTCCCGCACCGTCGTCTTTCGGTTTGAGAAGATGATGGCGGTATCGACGTGGTCGTTTTGAAGCAGCCATTCCAGCGTGTCGCGTTTCTGGCGCGGGCCCACATCGACGCGGAATGCCGTGATGTCCTTGTTCGTGGTCGCTGCGCGGGCCGTCTCGATCCGCTTGGGATTGTCCATGAACTTGTTTGCCAGCTTCTCGATCGGAGGCGGCATCGTGGCGCTGAACAGCATCGTCTGACGCTGCTCCGGCAGTTTGGAACAGATGAACTCGATATCGGGGATGAACCCCATGTCCAGCATCCGGTCGGCCTCGTCGATGACCAGCAGATCGCAGCCATTGAGCATGATCTTGCCGCGCTCGAACAGGTCCATCAGGCGGCCCGGCGTCGCAATCAGGACATCGACGCCCTCGTTCAGCGCCTTGACCTGGTCACCCATCTGCACGCCGCCGATCAGCAGCGCCATCTTGAGGTCGTGGTTCTCGCCGTATTTCTCGAAGTTCTCGGCCACCTGTGCCGCCAGTTCGCGCGTCGGTTCCAGGATCAGGGACCGCGGCATCAGGGCTCGGCGGCGTCCGCTTGCAAGGATGTCGATCATCGGCAGCACGAAGCTGGCGGTCTTGCCGGTCCCGGTCTGCGCGATGCCGATGATGTCCTTCATCATCAGCACGGGCGGGATGGCCTGCTCCTGGATCGGGGTCGGCTCGGTATAGCCGGCCTTCTCGACCGCTTTCAGCAATTCAGGGGATAGGCCGAGGTCGGCAAAGTTCATGCAAGGGTCCGGTATAGATGGGTGCATCGGGACAGGAATGCGCCCGAAAGTAAGAATAGCTGCGTCACATGCGCTGCCGCGCGCGGCCTTTGCGCCCGAACGGTCAAAAAGTCAAGAATTCGGGCCGCTGGCTCAGATACCGGCGGGAATCAATTGCCGTATCCTGCTCATCTGGCAGGATACGCCACTGCGCGATTGCAGATTGTCACGCTTCACGCAGAGGTTTCCGTCCTTGCTCGGCTCGACATAGAAGCCGGAATAGAAGTCGCGCGGACGGCAGCTTTTCTCGAGCGATGCGGAAATGATACGGCGGTCGCGCGTGTAAAGCAGCAACCGGGCAGCATCGGCCTGGACGGCGACGACATCGCGGATGGGCAGGCAATTGCCCATCTTGCGTTCGACATAGGCTTCGGGAGCGCGGCTCGGCAGGGTGGCGATCAGGCTTTGCCTGTCGGCGCGGCGCGGCGACACGCGAACGATCACCCGGCGCTGGATGCGGACCTGGTACCACGGCTGAAGCGCATTGAGCGGCGTGGTCGCAGTCCAGGGGCCAGCCTCTACGCCCTCGCTCCTCTCGGCAGGGCTTGCCGGCATCACCTCGGTCGTGTCGCTCGCAGGCACCGCGTCGTCGGCGACCGGCATGGGCAGCAACAAAGCAAGGGGAGCAAAGAGATCGATGAAACCGGGCATGGCCGACGCGGGTGCTGGTCCGCTGTTCTCCGTTAATGATCCCGGCGGGATGCGCGGGCGTTGACGTGTCCGGTCATTACGATGTGCGATTGAATGCTGGCTTAATTGATGAATTCCCTCGCGCAAGAGGGTCCTAAATTACGGCCAACTGTGGCACAGGTGCATCATGGCGAGATCAGATGAATTTCTCGAGCAGGCTTCTGCGCTGCTCGGCACGCGGGGCCTGACGGTCGACAAAGACTTGCTGGAGCCCTGGCTCACGGATTGGCGTGGCCGCTACACCGGCCGCGCGATTGCCCTCGCCCAGCCCGAAAATGCCGGCGATCTGTCGAAGCTCGTGAAACTATGCGCACGGTTCGGCATTCCGATCGTTCCCCAGGGCGGGAACAGCGGCATGTCGGGCGGCGCCACCCCCGATGCCAGTGGCGACGCGCTGCTCCTTTCCACGCGGCGAATGGACGCGATCCAGCCGATCGAACCCGGCAGCAGCCAGGTCACCTGCGGGGCAGGCGTGATACTCCAGTTTCTTCACGAAACGGCACAAGAGAAGGGCTTGCGCTTCCCCCTCACTCTCGGCGGGAAAGGCTCGGCGACGATCGGCGGGCTCGTCAGCACCAATGCCGGGGGGACGCAGGTCCTGCGGCACGGCACCATGCGAGCGCAGGTCCTGGGGCTGCAGGCGGTCATGGCCAACGGCGACATCTTCGATTCGCTCACCCCGCTGAAAAAAGACAATCGCGGCTTCGACCTGAAGCAATTGCTGATCGGCAGCGAAGGCACTTTGGGTATCGTGACGGCTGCGACCCTGCGATTGCTGCCTGCGCTGGCGACGCGGCGGGTCATGTTCGTCGGGCTGGACAAGATCACCGGCGCGCGGTCGCTGCTGCTTCATGCGCAGCGGGAAGTTCCCGACCTGCTCGAAGGGTTCGAGGTCATGCCGCGGCATACGCTTGAATCGGTGCTGGCGCATCATCCCGGGACGCGCGATCCGCTCAGCGCAGCGTATAATTGGTACGCCCTTATCGAGCTGGCGGCGGACGAGACGGGCCGCGACCGGATCGATGCGCGTACGGAAGCTTTCCTTTCCGATGCGCTGAAGACGGAACTTCTTTCGGACGCCACGATCGCCGCCAACGAAACGCAGGCCGAAGCCTTCTGGCACTTGCGTGACGGCATTTCGGCCGCAGAGCGCGCGCTGGGGCCGGCCATGCAGCACGACATTTCCGTGCCCGTGGAGAAAATGGCCGAGTTCGTCGAATACGCCCAGCCGGAAATGGAAAAGTGCTTTCCGGGAACCACGGCCGTCGCCTTCGGACACCTTGGCGATGGAAACGTGCATTTCCATGTTCTCGCGCCAAGCGGGGCCGTGCGCGGCGAATGGGAGGAAGGGCAAGGCGCAGCTATCAGCCGCAAGGTTCACGACCTTGTGACCGAATGGGGCGGTTCGATCAGTGCGGAACATGGCATCGGGCAAATGAAGCGCAGCGAGCTGGGCCGACTGGGCGATCCGGCGTCGCTTTTCATACTCCGCAGCGTGAAAAAAGCGCTCGATCCGCACGGACTTCTCAACCCGGGCAAGCTTGTCCCTGCCGAACCCGCCTGATCCGCGGCCCGGCAGCTTGCACAGCATGGCCCTTATGCGTATGGCTTCGAGCCATCTTGCACAGGCGTCCCAGGCGCCGGTGCGACGACCATAATCCAATCATTCTGATACGATCCGGAGACCGATCATGGCCAGCGCGCCGCAGCCGAGCCTGCCCCTTTTCTACAAAGACCTGATGCCCCTCAATTCGCGCGACCACATCAAGTGGAGCAATCGCAAGAGCGACACCGCGAAATGGCTCGTCGGCCAGCACGCCATTCCCCTGACCGCAGACGAGTTCGCGCAGGCACAGCGCGATTTCCCGATCGTGTTCTCGCAGGGCAACGACCCTCTTCCGATCGCCCTGATGGGCCTGAACGAAGGCGTAAACACCTTTGTCGACGACAATGGCAAGGTGAACGACCCGATCTACATCCCGGCCTATATCCGCCGCTACCCCTTCATGCTGGCGAAGCTGGAAGAAAAGGCGGAAAACCTGTCGCTCTGTTTCGATCCGACCTCCGACACGGTGGGCGAATTCGACGACGGGGAGAAGTTCTTCACCGAAGACGGCAAAGCAACGCCCGAAACGCAGAACATCCTCGATTTCTGCGAGAAATTCGAACAGGCCGGTATCAAGACCAAGGCGTTCGTCGATGCACTGAAGGAAAAGGACCTCCTGATGGACAGCGAGATCTCGATCTCGCAGGACCAGAACACGGACCAGCCCTATGTCTATCGGGGCTTCCAGATGGTCGACCAGGAAAAGCTGCGCGCGCTCGACGCCGAAACTCTGAAGGCCTGGAACGAGAACGGCATGCTGGCGGTGATCCACGCGCATATCCTGTCGCTCGACCTGATGCGCCAGATTTTTGCGCGCCAGGTGCAGCAGGGCAAGGGCCCCAAGCTCCCCTCGGAAGCTGCCAAGGGCTGATTTTCCTGCGCCGCCATCCGGTTGCGACAAAACGATTTTTGCGGCGGCGGTTTCGGTTGAAATTCGCCGCCGCAATACCATCTGAAAGAGGTCCGGATGCGGCCACCTCCCCCTCAGGCCGGTCCGGATGAATGCAGCATTTTGCATTCCCTCCCTGAACCTGGACCACCTCGATTCCCGTTGGAAGCGAGGTGGTCTTTTTACATGGGAAATGGCCTATGTCCCCTCTGCGGCAGAGAGGGCTATTCCGCAGCCTGCGGCCAGTAGCGGTCCGGTTTCAAATCGTCCGAAAGGGTTCTGACCAAGCCGGCTAAAACACCGGCAATCTCTGGCACCCTTCCATTGGGTGCCGAATGGTCCTGCTCAAGATAAAGCGAGCGGCAGACTTCGATCTGCATGGCGTGGACGCCGACCTTTGGCGAACCGTGGCGATCCAGCACATACCCGCCAGCATAGGGGCGGTTGTGCCCTGCACGCCACTGGGCCTGCCCGAAATAGCGCATGGCCGCTGCGGACAGCATTCCGTCGCAGGACGCCCCGAAGCGGTCCCCGACCACGAATTGAGCCGGCCTGTCGCCGGGATGCCGTGCTCGCAGGGGCGGCATGGAATGCAGGTCAATCAGCAGCGCGGTGCCCCATTTGCTGCGGATCCGGTCGAGAGCGGTCTTCAAGGCTGCATGGTAGGGTTCGTGTATTTCGCTGATCCGCCGCCGGACCTCCGCCATGGGAAGGCGCGACTTCCAAATCTCGCCAAGACCGTTGAGACGGCGGGGGACGAGACCGAGCCCGCCCCGCGCGCGCCGGTTGGCGGCGGAGTTCGCAGCCCCTGCCGGCCGCCCCTCTGCCACCATGCTCCAGTCCATGTCGTCGACTGCGCGGTTGAGGTCGACCATTGCGCGCGGCGCATGCGCAACCAGCAGCGATGCCCCCGTTTGCGCGGCCACTTCGCGCCCAAGCACATCGACCAGCCTGTCCTCCAGCCGGATCGCGGAAAAATCGGGATCGCGCATCGCGGACAGCAGGTCCGGCGAATAACGACGCCCGGCATGGGGCACGGCGATCAGCACGGGAGAAGCGATCTCCTGCCTCATCGTCAGCGTAAACGGCGCCGCTCCTCCGGCAGCGGAGTGCGGCGGCAAACCTTCGGGAAAGCTGCCTTCGGTCGTCATCGGACGGAATGTTGCATATTAATCAGGTGTCTCAAAGCAGGTCGGCCCGATTTCGGCGAAAGATTTTTTAACGCACGGTCTCTATAGGCTCGCTGCATGACCGACCGTATCCGATCCCGCCGCATCCTCCTCGCCGAGGATGAAGAGGCCATGCGCACCTACCTCGTCCGCGCCTTGGAAAATGCCGGTTACGAAGTCGACTCGGTCGATCGGGGCACGCTCGCGCTGCCGCTGCTGGAGGAATCGCATTACGACCTCCTTTTGTCGGACATCGTGATGCCGGAAATGGATGGCATCGAACTGGCGCAAAAATGCAACGCTGTCAGTCCGCAGACGAAGGTGATGTTCATCACCGGCTTCGCCGCCGTTTCGCTCAAAGCCAGCGCCGACCAGCCGCGTGCCAAGGTGCTGTCGAAGCCGTTTCACCTGCGCGATCTGGTGATGGAAGTAGAGCGGGTTTTCGACGATCGGCGGGAAGCGACGCTTTAGTCAATTTCAGCCCTTGCGCGGAATGGGCGACGTCGCTAGATGCCCCTTCCGCATACCGGCCATGTGCCGGAAGACGGCAAACGATGGTGCGGGCGTATAGCTCAGTGGTAGAGCACTGTATTGACATTGCAGGGGTCGGAAGTTCAACTCTTCCTACGCCCACCATCGCTTCCGAAAGCCCGCCGGGATGGCGGGCTTTTTCGTATCTGCGCCTTATCAGACACGCGTTCCTAAACACCGCATTCTGGGCATGACGACTGCTGGTTCGAGGCAACCCGTTGCCGGCAATTCGCTGCCCAGATACTCTTGAAAATAACATGATTACAGTGCCCGTTGGCCAGAAAAATGGCTCGGCCCGGTTCGGTCCGCTTTCCCACGGGCACTCTCCTGTAATCCGCCTCCGATCATAGAGCCCACGACGTTTGATAATTTTAGGGTGAGATTCGGAATGGAAAGCGCATCCGATAGCTCCCTTCCAAACTCGAGCGGTCATAAGATCCGCTAGCTTTTCCACTTGGCCTTGCGAATGGCGCCCGAGACGGGCAAAGGCAGGTCGCTTTAGTGGGGTTAAGTACGTGGGTTCCGTTCAAAAACGTTTGGAAGAGGTCGATTTTCGCCCTTCCGGCTTCGATTTCATGAGGATCATTCTGTCGATCGCCGTTGTGCTCTGGCACAGCTACCCGATCGTCTACGGGTCTGAAGCACGCAATGCTGTGCCTTTATTCCTACAGCCCTTTGTCGCAGTCATCCTTCCAATGTTCTTCGCTTTGAGCGGATTCCTAGTTGCTGGCAGCCTGTTGCGATGCAAAACGCTGATTTCGTTTCTCGGTCTCCGAATGATCCGAATTTTTCCGGCATTGATTGTCGAAGTGTGCATCTCGGCGATTCTGATCGGCCCCCTGCTTACCACTGTGCCTCTTCGAGAATACTTCACAGACGACCTGTTCTTCCGTTATTTCTTCAACTCGATCGGCCACATACAGTACCAACTGCCTGGCATGTTTCCGGGCAACCCCATCCCGCGGACGGTCAACGGACAGCTTTGGACCGTGCCTTTCGAATTGGTTTGCTATGTCAGTCTGGCGGTATTTGTGTTCTTCCTCGGAAAGAACAAGCCATGGCTATTTCTCGCGTTCGTCGCAGGCTTGATATTGTGGGACAGTTATGACGCGCTCGCTCAGTTCGTCTCCCCGAGCGAAAGCCAGGAGGTGATGATTGACCGGTTCAGGATCAGCGTTTCCGGCATCCTGCTGGTTGCCGCATTCGGAGCCGGGGTTGCCATGTATATGTTGAGGGAACGACTTCCCTACAGCCAGCTTCTAGGCGCGATCTCTTTTACCATTAGTATCGCGGCACTGTATTTCGGCTTGGACTGGTTCGCTGTTATAGCAGCGTCGTACACCACTGTCTGGCTCGGGTTGACCAATCTTCCTAAACCATTCTTTCTCAAATACGCGGACTATTCCTACGGCATTTTCCTTTACGGTTTCGTAGTGCAGCAAGCGGTCGTCCAGCTATTGCCAGATTTTTCCGAATGGTACTGGAATTTCGGGATCACGATGGTCTTTCTTGTTCCGCTCGCAGCTTTCTCATGGCATTTTGTCGAGAAACCCTGTCAGAAGATGAAAAAGTTCGCTTTCAAAGCAGAGGAGCTTAGTGAGCCCTACATTAGACGATTTTCGTCTCGTCGGACCTGATTCCGTTTTTTGGCATTCCACCTCGATCTGTTCAAACCCGCGCGCGTAACCCCATCAGCAGATGGTGAATCGTCGAGAACCTTTGTCAATACGCCGACAAAAAGTCTCTTGTAGCGGTCTCTTTCGAATTTCGCCGACCAGCTTTCTTGACTTCCATCCTTTTTGCCATGCCAACAAATAGGTCCCTAGATATAGCGAATATCCGATTGTCAGGGACCCAGCTCGCTAGCTGTGTGGCGGCACAAACGGGCGCGTCGACCGTTCGGCGTGCATGAAGATATTGCTCCTTGGCCCGGCAGGCGGAACCGGCAAGCACATTCTCGAGCAAGCCCTGCAGGGCGGTCACTCCGTTCGCGGAGTCGAGCGGGAATTCGACGATGGGTTCTGC